>CASEWT010000019.1:0-6792 GCA_949291655.1 uncultured Bacillota bacterium | reverse complement strand
AACTAAGGATCCGACGAGGAGTTTCTTCTTCCACGGCATCTTCTCCCGGCCGACCCCGGAAGGGACGGCGGGATTAAGACTAGAAACATCGTGGGCGCCCAAGGCGCTTTTCCTTGAATAGAAGCTCCGCACCGGGGGCAACGGAGAAGGCCGTCTTCGACCTCGGGTCGGCACGACGGGCATTTCTTCATGGCTATACCTCCCCCGCTATTCGAACACACCATAGAAGAGAAAAGAAAAAAGCGGGACCGCGTCCCGCTTCCTGGTTGCTTTCGCTTACTTCCTGAGCCCGAGGGAGGCAATGAGCTTCTCGTAGGCTTCCCGGTCGTGGGAAGCGAGGTAGCTGAGAAGGCTGTGCCGCTTGCCGACGAGGATCAGAAGGCTGCGCCGGGCGCAGGCATCCCCGTGGTTTTTCTTGAGGTGGGCGGTGAGATCGGCGATCCGGTCGGTGAGAAGGGCGATCTGGACTTCGGTCGAGCCGGTGTCCGCGGCGTTCTTCCCGTACTTCTGGACGGCGAGGTTCACTTCTTGCTTGCTGAGTGCCACGTGTTCTCTCCTTTCTTTTTTTGACAACCGAAGCTGAGGCGGGGTCAAGAAGAGGTGGCTTCCGCTTCGCTTGGTCCGGCGGCTAGTTTACCCGAGAAAGGCCGAAGGGTCAAAGGTTTCTTCCCTCAAGGACGGGCAAAAGAAAAAAAGATGACGGGGAATCCCCGGCATCGGGCCTAGCTAGAGCCCAAGAGGGGATTCTCGTCAGGTGCTTTCCGGCCCTCCTCTAGACAAGAGGGCGGGACGAGGGCCGCCAGGGGAATGGGAGACCCTCCCAACCCTGAAAGCCCTTTCAGCACCCCTTTTATACGTTGGAAAGTTACAAATGTCAAACGGAATGTTCGGCCTTCTTACTAAAGTAAGGGGTTTCTTGCCGGCCCCGGGTTGTCCTTTCCCCGCTCCGGCTCTAAGATAAGCCGCACCAAAACGGGAGGTTTTCCGATGGATATCAGGAACATTGCGATCATCGCGCACGTCGACCACGGGAAGACGACTCTCGTCAACGCCCTCCTCAAGGAAACCGGGGCTTTTCGGAACAACGAAGCCATCCGCGACCGGGCCATGGACTCCAACCCGATCGAGCATGAGCGCGGGATCACTATCCTTGCCAAGACGACGTCGGTCTCCTACATGGGTACCAGGATCAACATCGTCGATACCCCGGGGCATAGCGACTTCGCCGGCGAGGTCGAACGCATCATGGGGATGGTCGACGGCTGCCTTCTCCTCGTCGATGCCTACGAAGGGACGATGCCCCAGACCCGCTTCGTCCTCAAGCAAGCCCTCGAGCACCGCATCAAGCCGGTCGTCGTCATCAACAAGGTCGACCGGGCCAACGCCGACCCGGAAAAGGCCGTCGACGAGTCCCTCGACCTCTTCATCGAGCTCGGGGCCGACGAGGCTCTCCTCGACTTCCCGGTCGTCTACGTCTCGGCCCTCAACGACACCTCTTCCCTCTCCCCCGACCCGGCGGCCCAGGAGAAGGGCATGAAGGCACTTCTTGATACCATCGTGAAGGAAATCCCGGCTCCCCAATGCGAGCCTTCTTCCCCCTTGGCCTTCCAGTGCGCCCTCCTCGACTACAACGACTTCGTCGGCCGGATCGCCATCGGCACCGTCCGGAAGGGAAAGATCAAGCTCGGGGAAAGCGTCAGCTGCTACGACGATAACGGGAATAAGCGCAAGGACTTCAAGGTCATGAAGCTCTATTCCTTCGAAGGCATGAACCGAATCGAGGTCGAGGAAGCCCTCTCCGGCGACATCTGCGGCATCGCCGGCTACCCGGAGATAGAGGTGTCGAACACGGTGAACGAAGCCGGGAAAATGGACCTCCTACCGCCCCTTCGGGTCGACGAGCCGACCCTCCAGATGGAGTTCGGGACGAACTCCTCGCCCCTCCGGGGGCAAGACGGGAAGCTCGTCACCGCCCGGGTCATCGAAGAACGCCTCTTCGCCGAGACCCAGCGCGACGTCTCGCTCCGCTACCGCCGCCTCGAGAACAAGGAGGGCTGGATCGTCTCCGGCCGGGGCGAGCTCCATCTCGGCGTCCTCATCGAGACGATGCGGCGGGAAGGCTACGAGCTCGAGGTAAGCAAGCCGGAAGTCATCGTCAAGACGATCGACGGGGTCAAGTGCGAGCCTTACGAAGACCTCACCATCGACGTCCCGAGCGAATTCGTCGGGGACATGATGACTATCCTTTCGGGCCGGGGGGCCGAACTGAAGGACATGGACGACAATGGCACCACCGCCAAGCTCGTCTACGTCATCCCCTCCCGCGGCCTCATCGGCTTCGTGAGCAACTTCCTGACCCTCACGAAGGGCTATGGCATCATCAACCACGTTTACAAGGAGTATCGGCCGATGTCCGTCCAAAGCTTCGGCGAGCGGCCCCTCGGGGTCCTCGTCTCGGTGGCCAAGGGCGAGGCGACGGGCTACGCCCTCGAGAAGGTCGAGGAGCACGGGACGATGTTCATCGCCCCGGGCGAGACCTGCTACGAGGGGATGGTCGTCGGGGAGCACCGCTACCCCAATGACCTCGCGGTCAACTGCACCGAGTCGAAGCCGATGAACAACATCCGGAGCTCGACCAAGGAGCAAGGGGTCGTCCTCAAGACCCCCCGGAAGATGTCCCTCGAGGCGTGCCTCGACTACATCGATAGCGACGAGCTCGTCGAGATCACCCCGCATGCCATCAGGATGCGGAAGAAGATCCTCAATACCGCCGAGCGGAAGAAGTTCGACGCCCATAAGAAGTGGGCCAAGGAAGCCGCTCTCCAAGGCAAGTAAAAGCCATCAAAAAAAGGCGCCTCCCGCGATGGGGGACGCCTTTTCTTTCTCCTTTAGGAAGTCCGCTTAGTTGGAAGCGTGCTTGCGGCGACGGACGAAGTAGAAGACGGAGAAGCCGAGAATCGAGACGAGGACGAGAGCCCCAGCCGTGATCCCGGCAACATTTTCCGGTTCGGAGAAGAAGATGGAAGCAGCCGGTCCCACCGCCGGTTCGGAGTGGGCGTTCGTGAGGTACTCCATCGTTTGGCCTACGGTCCAGCCTTCGACATCCGTGACTGGATCGACAAGGCCTTTGGAATCGGCGCTCAGGGCAGTATAGCGGCTATTGAGCTCTTTCCAAGCCTCGGTATCGGTCAGGAGATGGCAGATGCTGTTGTCATAGGTCTTGCCATCGTAAACGTCGTTGTCGATACGGATGGTCGACCAGTAGTCGAGGAAGGCAATGGATTCAACCCAGGAATCGTTGTCTGCAAAGATGCCGGCGTCGATTCTTCCCGTGGTACCGGCCTTTTCGCCAACCCAATAAATAGTCGGCTCGCCCGGAAGGTCGAGGTCAATAGTCTGATCCCCGTATTCTCCGTTTCCGTTATGGAAGAGAATTTTGTCAGCCTCGTATTCGGCCTTTATTTTTATGCGATATATCTCAGTGCCCTCAGCTGCTTTTGGAGCAAGAGGCGCCTTGGTCGCAATTTGCACCTCATCTCCGTCCCAAGCCGTTTTGGCATCAGTGGCTGAATTCCAATAATAGACATTATCGAGAGGGTTGCTCACGTAGGTCTCAATGTAAATCCAGTAGTCGTCAGCTTCAGCAGTGACCCATCTACCATATAAAGTAATGCTGTCCATCAATGGCTTTGAGTTGTCGTACGGAGTGGCAAAGTCTTCGTCCAAATACCACCCTCTGAAATACATGTCTTCGGCGAATTTCCAAGGAGCATTAAAAGGTATTCCAACCGGAGCGGTAACCTCTTCCATAGACCCGTCAGCCAGAACATAAGTAACGGTGCATTCAGAAGCTTCGACCTTGTTCCCGCCCTGAAGAATGTTTTCTGCAGGATCAACCGCCGTAGCAATATCAGCTACGTTCACATAGAATTCATAGACACCAGTGGTCTTGCAGAGCCAGTTGCTATTCCAGTCATTAGAATTCTCGACATAAAAATTATCAGTGTTGATTCTAAATTCATTTTGATTAATCCAGTTGTTGTTATGGCTGTTAAATCCATCCCAGTCATCTTTGTTCGCACCCTTGGTGAAAGAGAACTTGATACCATCCCCAGCTTCGAGGCTAACGAGAAGCTCATAACGGGTCCCTTCTTCGTTTAATTGGAACTCCCATGGATTAGAGGGATCCCATCCGCAGAACTCTCCCACCGCATAGAAATGAACGTCTTCCTTGTCCGGAAGCGGGGCGGCGTGAACGGCGTGGGTCGTGGTGCCATTAAGTCCAGCGAGAAGACCCATTGAAACAAGTAGTAAAGCAGCGTTTTTAATTTTCATAAGTTTGCCTTTCTAAAAGTAATTTAATGAAAGGGCTTACAAATAACAAGAATCAATATTTTACAATCAGTTATTTATCTATATGCGGAGCAAAAGTAACCGTTTTGAGAAAAATATTATTAATTGTTTTGTCGGTGATTTGCAGCCAACACAGATGAAAAGGGTGAAAAAAACAAAAATAAGCCTTATTTTAGAGAAGCGTAATTTTGAAATATTAAAATTTTCGTAAATTTGATATGTACCCAGTTTCCTGGACAAGTTGATCGGATTATATCAGAAGGCCCTCATGGATGCCTCCCGGTATTTCGCCGGGGGCATCCATTTTGCTTTGCCCTTGATTCTCCTGTTGTTGTAGTAGTCGATGTATTCCGCGATGGCAGCCTTCAGTTGCTCGAAGGTCCTGAATTCGCCCTCGTGTCCGTAGAACATCTCGCGCTTCATGGTACCGAAGAACGTCTCCATGACGCAGTTGTCGATGCAGTTGGCCTTTCGAGACATCGACTGGACGATCCCCTTTTCCCTGAGCCTTTCGCCGTATTGCCTCATCTGGTATTGCCAGCCCTGGTCGCTGTGGTCGGGTTCTTCGCGAACGCCTCGTCGAGCATCCTCATCGTCTGCTCGAAATTGGGCGATAAAGAGAGGTCCCAGGCGACGATGTCGGTCCCGAACATGTCCAGCACGGGGGATAGGTACGCCTTCCCGAACGGGCAGTTGAACTGCGAGACGTCCGTAGTCCATTTCTCGTTCGGCCTCGTCGCCTCGAAGTCCCTGCTTATTACGTTGTCCGCGACCACGCCGACGGTCCCCATGTAGGAATGGTACTTGGCCTTCGGGGTTATGGCCTTCAGGCTGAGTTTGGCCATCAGCCTTTGGACCTTCTTGTGGTTGACGGCAAAGCCGCGGTTACGGAGCTCCGCGGCTATCCGCCTGACCCCGTACCTCGACCTGTTCTCCGCGAAGATCGACCGGATCTCCTCGATTACGCCCGCGTTCTTGCCGTCCGGATCCGGCTTTCCGACCTCGAAGTAATAGGTGGATCTCGGCAGGGACGCCGCCTTGAGCAGGATCGGCAGCCTGAAGCCGCCGGCCGCCGTCATCTCTTTGACGACTTCCGCTTTCTCGCCTTGCGACGCGCGGCCTCCCTCTCCGTCACCAAGGCGTCCTATTTTTTAGGTATTCGTTCTCCGCCTCGAGGTATTCGTTCCTCGCCCTGAGGATCTCGAGTTCCTCCCTCTCCGAGGGGGTCAGTTTGGCTTTCTTTTCGGCATGATCGGCACCTTCGGGGGTTTCCCACGGCGGCATTCTAGCCCATCCATGCCCCTTTCTCGATACCTCTTCACCCATTGGTAGAGCATCCCGTATGGTATGTGGCCGCTCCTCGCGACCTCGCGCATTGAGCTCCCGGCGAGAACCTTCGCGACGAGGGCGAGCCTCTCCTCCGGGGTCCATTCCCTGTTTCTGCTTTTGTGCATGAGCCCCTCGACGCCGAGGTCCTCGTATGCCTTGACCCAACCCATCAGGTAATGCGAGAAGGTCGCCCGATGCTTGACGCCGGGCGGAAGGTCGATGTGGATGCCCTTTTTGTACTTCTCGACGCATTCGAGTTTGAATTCCAGTGTGTACTTCATGAAAAATACCCCTCCTCCTGTTGTCCAGGATTAGGGTACAGTCACAGTCCTACTTTGGGCTTTTTAGAATCGTGCAATTCCGTGAAAAAAGGGCTAGGCATATTGCCTAACCCAATTTTGTATTTATAAACGCGCGTCTTATTAGTTTCTAAGCAACAACACAACCAGATGATTTGGTAAATCTTGAACCATCGAATGTTATTACAGCGTATTGGCTAGGCCTAACATGAAATTGATTTTCGTCCACGCATCCGTGGTTAAATTCTTTTCACCATCTTCATAATCAGAAGTGGCGGAATAATCATTCATCGCAACCGAGCCAAAGTTATCGTAGCCATAAACGCCGCCTTCGACTTGATTCCAAAACCAAGTGGAACAAACTTCTTTGAAGTTACCATAACCGTTATCTTTGTTCGGACTGCACGAGTAATAAGCCTCTAGGATGGCCTTAATCCCATCAGCGTTAAGAAACCCTGGAGTCAACTTGTAATCACGAGTAAAGGACCACGCATTGGTGCTCTGAGTATATTGCATTGTGTAGCACTTGGAGTTATCTCCGCTTTTATAATCGACGGGAATTACTACAGATTCAAATGTCGAAGAATTGCTGTTTTTTACATTAAACGAAAAATCTATATCGTCCGTTTCATTTATGATAGAAACCGGAAGATCATAATATGGGAGATAGGCGTTGCCCGAGAATTGAACATACTGCTTGGGGTAATACAAAGTCCCATCAGGGGTCTTGATAACCCATTCATAACCATCTTGGTAATGCCCGTTCCGGTCAACCCATAGACGGAAAGTATCTCCAGTCGGGCCATAGAAG
>CASEWT010000018.1 GCA_949291655.1 uncultured Bacillota bacterium | reverse complement strand
CGATGAGCGAAACGTATTCCCCTTCCTCGACGTCGAAGGAAAGGTCAGTGAGGACCTCAGGGTCGCCTTCGGCATAGGCAAAGGAAAGATGGCTAATCGACAAGGCTTTCATTTTTTCGATTTCCTTCGCAAAAGCCAAATATAAACCTCGTTTCCGACGACAAGCGCGAGAAAGAGGAAGGCGACGATGCCGAGGATCAGGTAGGAGACCCAATTGTCGAGCCCAACCGAACCGGCAACGATTCCAAAGCAGGAGCCGATGACGAGGAAGGCGACGATCAAATAGACGATGAGCCTCTTCCCAAAAGATGAATTCGGGCTCATCGGGTCGTAATCTCCAGTTCCTTACCCTCGTAGGGCCTTACCTTCACGCCGGCCATTTCGAGGAGTTTCCGGGAGGCGAGGTAAATCGTTCCCCCGGCATACTTGTCGCTCAGGTAAACAAGCTCCTTGATGCCGGTTTGAATGATGGCTTTCGCGCATTCGTTGCAGGGGAAAAGCGTAACGTAGATGGTGCATCCTTGGAGATTGCTCCCGCCACGGGCATTAAGGATGGCATTGAACTCGGCATGGCAAACGTAGAGGTACTTGCTCTCGAGGCCATCCCCGTGGCCCCAAGGAATCTTCTCGTCATCGATGCCCCGCGGCATCCCGTTATAGCCAATCGAGACGACTTTCCTATCGCCGTCGACGATGCAAGCCCCCACTTGGGTCGACGGGTCCTTGCTCCGCATCGCCGAAAGGAGGGCGATGCCCATGAAGTATTCATCCCAGCTGAGATAGTCTTTGCGATGTTCTTCCATGAAAATCCCCCTAAGCCCGGCTTAGGCTAGGGAAGTATACAACAAAGCGCCCGCTTTCTCTTCTCTAAAGAGAAGAAAGGCTTTCGGAAATGGCGATGCCGAAAGGGGCTCTGAAGAGGTTTTTCAAAAAGAAACAAGGCTTTTGCGAAGGCTATTCGCTCAAATCGACGATAAGAGACTCGTAGGCACGAAGGAATTTCTTGTAAGTGAAACCGGCCCCCTCATAGTTGCTAAGGAGGACCTTCCCCTTCATTTCCCGAATGGCTTTGGGCAAGCTCACCCGGTGATCGGTAAGATTGAGAAGGACAAAGCGCATCTTGCCGCCATAGAGGCGGTAATAGGCGAAGACCGCTGGCTTGGTATCCATCTTCTCATAGGAGCCGAGGGCAAGGACGTCGTCGCTCTGGCGGAGGGCGATGAGCTTTTTGTAATAGGAAAGAATGCTCTCGGGGTCGTTCTCCTCGGCTTTCACGTTGAACTTCTTGTAGTTGGGATTCACCGGCAGCCACGTCGCTTGATTGCTCGAGAAGCCGGCAGCGGGGCCATCGTCCCACTGCATCGGGGTCCGGGCATGGTCACGGTTCATGTTGTTGACGAGGCGGAGGCACCGCTCCTCGGAGAAACGGAACTTCCTTAGAAGGCCGTAAAGCCAGAAATTCACCGGGTCCTTGTACTCCTTCTTTTTGAAGAGGGGATAGTCTTCCATCCCGATTTCCTCCCCTTGGTAGATGAAAGGCGTACCCTTGAGGGTCAAAAGAAGGGTAGCCAACATCTTAGCCGAAAGGTCGTGGTATTCCTTGTTCCCGAAACGGGAGACCGAACGCTTCTGATCGTGGTTCTCGAGATAGACGGCATTCCAATTGACCTGTTCTTCCCAATCGGAAAGCGTCTTCTTGAATTTCTTTTGCCACCGCTTGGTCACGAATACGGGAACGATGACCTTATCGGCATTCATCGTGTCGAATTGGAAGACCATGTCGAGTTCCCCGTCCATGAAGCGGCGGGCGTTCTTGAAATCGACGTTGTAGGTCTCCCCGACCGTCATGCAATCGTAATGGGCGAAAACCTCGTCGTGCAGGCGCCGGAGGATCTGGTGGTTGCCTTCCTTCATGAGGTAGTGCTCCTGGCCGATAAGCCAAGGCTTCCACTTTCCGTCTTCGAAGGACTCCTTGTAGATCTGGTTGATGACGTCGCAGCGGAAGCCGTAGACGCCCTTATCGAGCCAGAAGCGGAGGATTGTTTCCACCTCCTCGATTACTTTCTCGCTCCTCCAGTTGAGGTCGGGTTGCTTTTTGGAGAAAAGATGGAGATACCATTCGTCGATCTCAGGAACGTACTCCCAGGCCGGACCTCCGAAATTACTCGTCCAGTTGTTCGGCGGGACGCCGGGCTTCGGCCCTTTTTTGTAAATGTAGTAATCGTGATAGGGGGAACTCGGGTCTTTGCTGGCCTTGAACCATGGATGTTCATCCGAGGTGTGGTTGACGACCAAATCCATGACGATGCGGATGCCCCGCTTCTTGCTTTCCCTCAGGAGGCGGTCGAAATCAGCCATCGTCCCGAATTCGGGATTGATGGACATGTAGTCGGAGATGTCGTAGCCGAAATCGGCATTGGGAGTCGGGTAAATAGGCGAAAGCCAAATGATGGCGATGCCGAGCGAGCGCAGGTAATCCAGCTTCGAGATGATCCCAGGGATGTCGCCGATGCCATCGCCGTTGGAATCGGCAAACGAACGGGGATAAACCTGATAGACGATCCCCTTTTGCCAAAGCTTGCTTTGTTCCATGGGGATAGGTTAACCCCGAGAGGTCCATTTAAAAAGGGCAAACGTTTGAATTTGAGGCAAAGCAATTATTTCGACCGTTTATACAAATGTATTCTTTGCTAATTGAATAACAATAAAAGAAAACGGAGCCGAAACTCCGTCAGTCAAATATGGCGCTTACTTTTCTTTCTTGGCCGAAGCGTACTGATCGATGGCCTTGGCATAGGCATCCCAGAAGCGGACGTCGCCGGTATCGAGGCTCTTCACGTAATCTTCGGTGAACGACTCGTCTCCCTCGAAGTAACGTTCTTTGATCGGAAGCTTGTCGTTGCTCATGCGAAGATTGTCTTTCCCCCGGCGCTTTTCATCAAGGGGAAAGGATTGGACATCGTTTAAAGAAAAGGCCTTTTTCAGGCCTCAAATCTCTTTTTCCGAATCGCTAAAAATCAGCTTTTTGCGTCCCGGAATGAACCGATAGCCAAGGCCGTAGATAGAATCGATCGAACCGACGTCGATGGCATCGAGCTTCTTCCGGATGGCGGCAATATGGACGTCCACCGTCCGGGTGGCTTTTCCGGTCTCAACGTCGCCCCAAATCGCTTTGATCAGGTCGCTCCGCTTGGCGGCGTGCGGCATGGCATTCCAAAGGGCAACGAGAATCGTCCATTCGTGAGGTGTGAAAATCTGAGCATTGCGCCCGGAGATCAGTTTGCGGCCTTTCAAGTCCACATAGACAGCATTGCTGCGACGAGGTTTAACAAAATCCATAAAACAAATCCATGCCCGTTCTTATCATTGACGAAGTCAAATGGGATTTCAAGCATTGTAAAGCCGATTTTGTCAACTTTTTGCAATCTTTGCCTTCAAAGTGGGCACGTTGATTTTTACTCATCGGAACGCTCAAAGCGAATAAATTACGGCCAGGCAGACAATCATAAGCACGACCAAAATTCCAAAAAATAAGCCCCATTTGATATAGAAAATGCGCTTTTTCCGCTTTTCCTGCGGGGTCATCTCCGGGTCCAAATCGATTTCTTCTACGGCCGTCTCGTCTTCTCTTTCTTCCATCTATTCGACCTCGACACTATTCAAGCCCAGTTTTGTAGCAACCGAGACGTATACATTGACGAAAAAATAATCTAAGGTCACGTTCACGGGAAGTCCCATGAGGAGCATGGCCAAGACAAAGATGAAGGGGAGCGGCGAAGGCGAGCTCGCAAGAAGGCTCAAATAGATGGAGAAAGCCGCGGCCTTCAGTAGCGATCCGGCGAGGAGCTCGACCGCCGCGGCCTCGATTAGGAGAGCCCGCTTCCCTGGCGCCTTCTTGAAGAGGAAGAAAGATGCCAGCGATCCTCCCCCATTGAGTAATGCAACGAGGACAAGGATTATTGGGGTTAGATAATAGCTCTGGTTTCCGAAGAAGGCCGATAGGCCGCCTTCCAAGATAGCGTAGGCATAGAAAAGGCCCGTTCCGAGAAGAGCAATGGCGAGAAGGGAAAGGGGATTGTTGAGGATAGGAGCCTTCCTAAGAAGACGGTCCAACAACCATGGCAGGGCCCCAAACACAAGATAGACGAGGGTGATAAGAAAATTCCATTCTCCCGTCGGGACGAGAAAAGCCGGGATAAGGTCGCTCAGACAGCCGACCGCCGCTCCGTAAAGCGGCCCGAGGAAGAGAGAGGCGAAGATAATGATCGATGGGGTCAAGGAAAAGCGGAGAAAGGAGAGGTTCCCCATCGGAATCATCTTGAAAACGGCCGTCGAGACAATGGCCATGGCCAGAAAGAGCGAAGCATAGGCAAGCTTCCGGCCGGCTGACATTTCAATTGGGTTCATTTTTCCCTCCCCAAAACAAAGAACTGACGCGCATAGGAGGCGAAGGCCAGCGACCCAGCGAAAACGATGCGGCGGTTCCGATGCGTCGTCAACAGTCGGGAGACGAGGCTCGAAAGGTCATCATCAAACGGATACATGCAGCCTCTGGAAGCGAAATCATCACGGCCCATCGCCCTTTTGTGATCGAAGGTCGTGAGGTGAACCTCCTCAAAAGCGGGAGCTAGGAGGTCCAATTCCGCCTTTGCGTCTTTGTCTTTGAAAGAAGCGAAAACAAGAATGGGCTTTTTCTTCAGGGCCGAGGAAAGCGAGGCGGCCAAAGCCCGAGCCGCCTCGGGGTTATGAGCCCCGTCGAAGATGAAGGGAGGATGGCTTTCCATTCGGCAAGGGAGGACGCCGTCCATGAGCCCTTTCCGGATGGCGGCTTCCCCTACCGGAAAGGAAAGGCGAAGCATGAGGATAGCCTCGATGGAGAGCGCGGCATCGATGGCCAAATAGGTGGCCATCGAGGGAATCAAGAGGTCTCGATATGGTCCGTAATCAAAGTGAAGGTAAGGGCTTTGATAAGAAACGTTTTGGACATTCGAGACGGTTTTTGCGGGTGAATTTTTCTTTCTGGCCTCCGTTTCAAGGACTTTGGTGGCTTCCGTCGGGACGTGTCCCATCAAAAAGGGCACGTCATTTTTGATAATCCCCGCTTTATGCGATGCAATCGAAGAAATCGAGTCACCAAGGAACCGCGTGTGCTCAAGGGAGACACTAGTGACGATGGAAAGGAGGGGTACGTCTGTCGCGATGTTCGTTGCATCGAGTTTCCCGCCCATCCCCGATTCGATGATGGCGAGGTCCGGCTTCACGTCGTTGAAGTAAGCATAGGCGACGGCGACAAGAGCCTCGAAGGCACTTAGGCCGTATCGCTGGAAGTCCCCTTTCATCGCCTCGACATAGGAAGCGAATTGCTCATCGCCGATGTCCTCCCCGAGGTAGGAAATCATTTCCTTTTCTTCGTATAGAAAGGGCTTGGAGAAGAGGGCAGTCTTATACCCTGCGGCCAAATAAGAACGGTAAAGGAAAGAAGCCGTCGATCCTTTCCCGTTGCTCCCGGCCAGATGAATGAACGGTACCTTGAGCGAGAGCCCCCGGTCCTTCACAAAGGAGTCGAAATGGGAACGTTCGTAGCGGACCATCGTAAGGTCGATGGACCTTAGATAGGCAAGAGCCGACGCGTAATTCATTAATCCTCGGAAGAGCCGCCGCTATTGCGGGCATCCTTAATGCGCCTCGAGAGATCCCTTTCCTTGATCGATTGGCGCTTATCGTAGAGTTTCTTGCCCTTGGCGAGGGCAATCTCGAGCTTGGCACGGCCATGGAGAAGGAAGCATTTTGTTGGTACGCAGGTAAGCCCACTTTCCTTGAGCGCGGCCCCGATATTCGCGATTTCTTTCTTATTAAGAAGGAGCTTCCGGTCGCGGAGATGGTCGACGTTGAAGATATTTCCTTCCTTGTAGGGGGCAATGTGCATGTTGGCAACGTAGGCTTCTCCGTCCCGAACGAAAACATACGCGTCGCTGATGGAAGCATCGCGGCGCCGGAGCGACTTGATTTCCGTCCCCGTCAAAACGAGGCCGGCAGTCAGGAAACCCGAGAGGAAGTATTCGTAATGGGCCCGCCGGTTCTCAAGGAGCAGGCCGCTTTCCTTTTTCTTTGCCATGGGCAAGCCATTATAGCGATTATGATAGCGAGATGGTGATGGAGGCTTCGTGACCGCCTTCCGTAAGGGAGCGGATTCCGTTGATTCTCAAAGCGTAGCCGAAGGCGCTTCCGTCGTTGAATAGACCCCTGCCGCTCCCGTCTTCGTTGACAAAGAAAGAGGCAAAGTTTTCCATGTCGAATTCCCCGTGATCGGCATCGGGATAGAAAAGGGTCGAATTGTCCGCTCCAAAAAGGTAGCCCTTCTCCTCGAAGTCGGCGTTCTGGAACGTGTAGTCCCCATCGGCTTCGAGAAGGTGGAGGAGACTGTAACGGCGGTTTTCCGGGGAGGACTCGCTGTAAGTGTTGCTGGCTGCGACGTCATAAGAGGCGTTGAGGGGATTGACCCCGAGGTGTCCCCAGGCGATGTCGGCGGGATTCCCGGCGTAGTAAGCGTTCCCGAAGGCCTGACCCTTACCCCACATCCGGGCATCAACGTGATAGATCCGGACTCCGGGCATTGAATACCCATTCGGGTAGCCGTTTTGGTAATGGCGCCCGGCATCGTATCCATTGAGCGAACTCGGGGAATAAAGCTCGAGAAGGATGTATTCCCCGAAAGCGTTGCCGAAGTATTCCTTCCCGCGCGCGGGGATGCAGATGGCCTCTCCGTAATTGGCCAAGTCCCGAAGCTCAACCGTGATCGACGACTGGCCGGAAAAAACATCTTCCTCGACGTAGAACGGATTGATCCAGCCAAGGCTCCATTTGCTGAACGCGTTATGGTCGAGCAGGCCGTAATCCATCATGTCGAGCATTCCCGTGGGCGAGCGATACCGCTCGCTATTCGGGGTAGACGAGGAAGAGTCGGTCCGATCAGTCGAATAGTAGTCGTCGAGCCCGAACATGTGGCCCATCTCATGGATAAAGGTGTGGGGATCGAGCGAAAGCCCCCCGCCTCTTCCCTTCTCGAGGAAGGAGGCGGAAATCCACGAATACGTAAAAGGAGAGGGACGTTCGATGTTGGCCGGCTGTCCGCTCAGGTTAAAGGTATAGGCCCAAAGCTCGGACTGCTCGTCCTGAGAAAAGAAGGAAGAATAGTCATAGGACTGGTAGTCTGGTGCGCTATAGACGAGGACGACGCCATCGAGATAGCCGTCCCCATCTCCGTCGAAGGGGGTCAAGTCATCTTCATAGGAATTGACAGCCAAGGGAAGAAGATAGGAGGAGAGGCGCTTCGAACCGGCGGCTTCGAAGGCTTCATCAAGCGTAAGGCCGGTTTCGAAGACCGGGGCGATTTCGAATGTCAGTTGTTTTTGGCCGTATGAAGATTCGACATAAAAAGAAGAAACAGATGGATAACTTCCATCGTTTCCCTGATAGACCGTTTCCAACTGAGAGGATATATCCTCGTCAAAAGCAAAATCGGCAAAGGAAACCGGAATGACGAGGATGGAACTTTCCCCGGTACCGGGAAGGCATCTTCTCGACCCGGCATCGACTTGGTAGAAAAAGTCCCGGTAGGTCAGATTGACCTCGCTATCTTGGGGGAGCGAGGTGTCCGCGGGAAGATAGGAATAGCCTTCCATTCCCAGATCGATTCCGCAGGAGGAAAGGAAAGGAACAAGAAGCGCTGCGAGAAACCCAAGCTTTTTCACGACCTAGATTGTGCCATCAGGCTACGCCTAGGTAAATGGATACGAACATGAGGATCGTCCCGGCCAGGCAGAAGAAATGGAAGACGCTATGCCACCAAGGGGAATGCTTTTTCCCTAGTCCGTAAAGGGCGGCTCCGACCGTATAGGCAATCCCGCCCATGAGGAGGAGGGCCGTCCCGGGCCACCAGCCCAAGGCCATCACCAAGGGATAGAAGGCGATGACGCACGTCCACCCCATGAGGATGTAGTCGATCATCGAAAAGATGGCGAACTTCTTGATGTTGCAGCTATTGAGAACGATCCCAAGGATGCCAAGAGCCATCACGATGCCCCAGATCGACCATCCCCAGGCTGGCGAATACTCCCGGATGCTGACCAAACAGTAAGGGGTATACGTTCCCATGATAAGAACGAAAACCATGTTGTGGTCCATGACGCGGAGGACCTTCTTCCCGGCGTTACGACCCATCGCATGATACAGGCAGGAGAAAACGTACATGATGAGGATGGCAAAAAGGAAAACAGAACACGCAGCGATTCGCCACGCGTCCCCGCTTTCGGCGCACTTGATGAGAAGGAAAGGCCCGCCGACGAGGGCAATGAGGGTTCCAAGCCCGTGGCTGATGGAATTCCATAGTTCTTGGGCAAGGCTGTATTCTGGTAGTTCGATGTCTCTTACGGTCACGGCCATATGATAAGCCTTCTAGTTATTTAATCAACCTAATTTAGTTTTTGATACTAGGTTGTTGTCTCTCCTCTGCTGTGCAGAGCGGATATAATTACCCGGCAATGGTTACCCTCTTACGCAAACTGTTCATCAAAGATTACGCCGATGTCCGCAATCCAAAAGTCCGGGAACAACACGGAATTCTCTCCTCGGCTTTCGGCATCGTCACCAATTTCGTCCTCGTCGTTTTAAAGGCGACGGCCGCCATCATCTTGGCCCTTCCGACCGGAGGCTTCTCGGTAGCCCTTCTCGCCGACGCCGTCAACAACTTGACCGACATGGCTTCAAGCATCGTTTCCCTCATCGGCTTCAAAGTCTCCAACAAACCAGCCGATGCCGACCACCCCTTCGGCCACGGCCGCATCGAATACATCGCCGGCCTCATCGTTTCGATGGTCGTCGTCCTCGTTGCCGTCGAGCTCTTCAAGTCGTCGCTCGAAAAAGCGATCGCCGGTTCCTCTCTAACCTACGATGTCGTCACGATGGTCATTCTCGCCATCGCCATCCTCCTTAAGCTTTTCCAAGGCTATTTCAACTTCCGCATGGGCAAGATCATCGATAGCCCGGCCCTCAAGGCGACGGCCGTCGATTCGCTCACCGATAGCCTTGCCACCGCTTCCGTCCTCGTCTCGGCCGTTCTAACCTACACCCTCGGCTGGGGTTTCCTCGATGCCTACCTCGGGATGGCCGTCAGCCTCTTCGTCCTCGTCGCCGGCATCCGGATGATCGTCGATACTTCCAAACCCCTTCTCGGGGAGGCGGCCAAGAAGGATTTTGTCCAGGAAGTCGTCGGCTATGCGATGGCTCACGAGGGCATTCAAGGGGTTCACGACGTCCTCGTCCACAACTACGGGCCCAACAAGTCCTTCATTTCCTTCCACGCGGAAATCGATGCCAAGACGGATATCCTCGAAGCCCATGACCTCATCGATAACCTCGAGGACGACATCCGGAACAAATTCGGATGCGAGATTTCCATCCACATGGACCCGATTCTCATCGGCGACAAGGCTACCGACCAAGCCAAGGCTAAATGCCTCGCCGTCCTCAAAAGCCTCGACGGAGAAATAACGATCCACGACTTCCGGCTCGTCTCCGGTCCCACCCACATGAACATGATCTTCGACATCCTCGTCCCCTTCCAAAGCAATGTCACCCTCCAAGGGGCCCTCGCTTCGTTGGAAGAAGCCTTCAAGGACAACGTCCCGAAGGTGAACTTCGTCGTGAAGATGGACCGTCCTTACGAGGAATGAGCGTCTTTCCCCCGAAGCAGCCCTTTCCCTCTATAATGGGTTCAGCGATTCAGGAGGAATCAAAACATGAAAGTCTATTATTGCAAACACTGCGGCAACGTCGTTCTTTCCCTCGTCGATAAAGGGATTACCCCCCTTTGCTGCGGAGAGAAAATGGAGGTCTTGACCGCCAATAGCGTCGACGCCGCGACCGAAAAGCACGTCCCGGAAGTCATCCGCGACGGGGAAACCCTCATCGTCAAGGTCGGAGCCGTCGAGCATCCGATGATCGAAACCCACCTCATCGAGTGGATCGCCATCGAGTCGGGCGACACCGTCTACGTGAAGCATCTTCGCCCTGGCGAAAAGCCGGAAGCGCGCTTCCCTTCCCTTCCCCACGGAACGGCCTATGGCTATTGCAACCTCCATGGGCTCTGGAAGAGCGAATTCTGATTGTCTAAAGTAAAGCGATGGAAAAAGCGCTCGTCCTTTGCGGTGGTGGTTCCCTCGGCTCCTACGAAATGGGTGCCTGGAGAGCTCTTCGCGAAGCCGGCGAGCGCTTTTCTTATGTCGCCGGAACCTCGATCGGGGCCCTTATCGGGAGCTTCGTCGCCCTCGACGAGTTCGATAAGTGCCAACGCCTTTGGGACGAGGTCGACATCGACGACGTCATGAAAGATGGCTTTTCCCTCTCGCCGAGTTTCTTTGCCGAGGCCCGGAAAGTCCAAACCGGCAAGATCCTCGCTTTCGCCAAAAGCTACATCTCCCACCGGGGAGCCGACATCCAGCCCCTTAAGGAAATGCTCGATCGGGAAATCGACTATAAGGCCATTTCCGCCTGCAAAACCCCCATCGACATCGTGATTACTTCCTACCCCTCCCTCAAGGAAGTCGATGTCAGCTTGAACGGCCTTCCCCCGGAAGACATCCGGGAGGCGCTCCTTGCGACTTCGGCTTGCTATCCCCTTTTCCCGGTTCACTCCTACAAGGGAAAGAAATGGGTCGACGGAGGTTTTACCAACAATCTTCCCATCGATCTGGCCATCAAGCGCGGGGCCAAGGAAATCATTGCCGTTTGCCTTCCGGCCATCCCCAAGATCCCCCAGAATTACGAGCTCACGCGGCTTCCCAACGTCACCCTCATCGCCCCGAACCGCGACATCGGGACGATCATGGACTTCACGCGGAAGCGGCTAAGGGAAAACATGACCCTTGGCTACCTCGATGCCCGAAAGGCCCTGAAGCTGAACAAAGGGTACGACTATTACTTCGTCGTGAAGGAAAACGAAAAAGAGATAGCCGACCGCTTTGTCCGCCAGCTCTTCAAGAAAGACCCCTACTGCTTCGAGAGGCTGACCTCCGCCCTCGGGCTCGACCCCGGAAGGAAGCACCATGCGACCGCCTATCTCATGAAGACGGCCGAGATGGCCGCCGCTTCCCTTGGCATCGATCCCCTCAAGGAATACACGATCCGGGAAATGGATTATCTCATCCATAGCCGCCTCGAAGACGAAGTCTCCCCGCAGGACGAGGGCGCATCCTTTGCCCACCGCCGCCTCGGGCCCAAGACCGTGAAACGTTTCCTTCTCGCCTGCTACGGGGCCAAAAAACACCGCAAAAAGCCTCTATTTCATAAAGATTTGTTCAAAAATAGCCCTGAGGCCATAGCCTTGCTCCTCTTGGTCAACACGGTGGCCAGGCACCAGCTTTGAGACGAGAAAAGCCCATCCCTGAAGGACGGGCCTTTCTTTAGGAAGCAACGCTTAGGCTTCGACGTAGGTGTCGAGGTCGGTTGGGAACTCAACGTCGAGTTCGTCGGAGAAGACGGCCCCCATATCGAGCGTCATGTCGACATCCGCCGTTTCTCCCTCTCCCATATCGAGCGTCAGGTCGACATCGAAGGAGAGATGGGCAAGATCCTCGCCATAGGCCACCTTGACAAGGAAGGTCGTCAAATCGATGCCCCCGGCGATTTCCGCGGCTAAGACGAGCATGTCCTCCATGGAAGCGGTCGGATCGACATTCTGGGCAATGATCAACGCCAGGGCATCCTTGCTCATCGGGGCCTCGAAGCCGACGGAGCCGTCCGCGTATTCGTAATAGGTCGTCTCTTCCCCAGCACCCTCGGCAAGGCCGAAGAACAGATCGTCGGCCATCGTCCGGAGTTCTTCGGCGGTCGAGGCCGCTTCTTGATCGCTTTCGAGGCCCACGCTCACGACCTTATCGGCAAAGACCGGCGGAAGACTCGAGGAGTCCCCGACGATCGAGGACCAGGCGATCTTCGTGAGGTCGAGATAGACTTGGCCTTCCCGAAGGAAGAGCGAGGCATCGATCGGGGTATTTAAGTCGGCGCTCGATGAACCGTTCCCGACGCTTAGGGCCAAGGTTCCTTCCGAGGTCGCCCCGAGGGCAAGCTCGGAAACCTTTCCCTCATTGAGGCCGGCGGCCGTGAGGGAAAAGGAAGCTTCCAATTGGCTAAGATCGAGCGTGGTATCCCCGCTTTCGTAATAGAGAGTTCCCGCGGCATGGGCGTCGATCTTCATTCCGTCCGCGGTCGCGACCTTCCTTTGGGCCGCCTCCTGCCTCGAAACGAAGGAAGAATAATCGCTTTCACCCTCTTGGCTCGGGAAAGAAGCCGTCGGTTGGTCCGGGCTGCAGCTAAAAAGAAGCCCGACGAGACCAAGGGGGAGTAAGGCTAAGGCTTTGTTCATGGTTTCTACCTCCTTAAGGCACTTAAAGTTTAGCAAAAGGAACGGCAAAGAAATAGCAAACGAAAACGCCCCTCCGAGGAGGGGCAAGGGGAGTTTAGGTCGGTAGATCAGGCTGCCGCGGAGGCGCCGGGAACGTATTCCTCGTACTCGGCGAGTTCTTCATCGGTCGGAACTTCGAGGACCGGGGCGTTATAAGTCATCCCGACGGTCAAGCCGAGCTCGAGATCGAAGGCAAGCCCAGTTCCGTTCCCGAGGTTGACGGTATCCATCGCCACCCCGCCATCGATGTCGTAATGCATCTTGGGATCGGTGAAGGTCTCCGAGAGGACGAGATTCTCGAAGGTGAAGTTCCCAAGGCTCGGGGACATCGTCGGGTCAAGTCCTTGGAGAAGTCCCTCGAGAGCCTCGGCCGTAAGGTCGACGCTCGCCGTGTGGTTCTGGTTGCTATACTCCGGCTCGCCGAAGGCTTCGGTGAAGTTCGTGAAGAGGGTCCGCCCGTAGGTTAGGAACCCTTCCTTGATGCTCGCGATGCTCGCCGCGTCGCTTTGGATGTAGAAGGGCGAGTCGAGAGGCGGAAGGTCGCTTAGCCCCTGCTGCTGGAGAAGGGTCATGAGAATCCCCATGTAGGATTCGAGGATCCCTGAGGCATCGATATACACTTTCTCGTCGATGACATAGGCCGAGAAATCGAGGTGATCGTCCTTGATGGCCATCGAAGTCTCGCCGGTCGGGATCGCCACGTCGAGGGAGCCGTCAGAGACGGCCCCGAGCCGGAAAGACTCATCCTCGCCTTGGATTCCTTCGGCGATGAGGCTACCGGCGACGGTCAGCTCGTTGATGCCGATGACAGTCGTCGAGGCGATTTCGTCGGTATAGACCGGGACCTCTTCCGTCGAGTTTTCCTCGTCGAGGGCGTAACTTACCATCGTGACGCTTCCGACAAGGGAGAAGTCGACGTCGAGCTGAAGGCGGTCGGCCGCGGCGAACTTGACGAGGCCTTTCGTGATCTCGGACTGGAAAAGCTGCTCCGGGGTCTTCTCGACGCTCGAAGAGGAAGAGGTTGAGCTTCCAGCTTCCGAGGAGGAGAGGGAAGAAGAGGCGGCACTCTCCCCGCAGGAAACGAGAAGAGCCGCCGAAGCGATAAGGGCAATCAATTGTTTACGGGCCATGACAAAGCCTCCTTGCCTAAGCAAGACTACATTAGGCCAAAGCGCGGCCTTAAGCAAATCAGAAATGGGACGCATGATGGCAAAAGACCGATGGAGTCGTGGCAATACGGTTTCTACCATCGCTTCCACGAAAAAGAGAAGGGACGAAAAAGGACCCCTGAGGGTCCTTGGAGAGACGGTCGAAGCGTTTAGAGATAGTACTTTGTCTTGACCGCAAGGGTCGCATCGTCGAGTTCGTAGACAAGGGGTTTCCCGGTCGGGATCTCGACGGAGACGATTTCGTCGGCCGTCAGATGCTCGAGTTCCATC
>CASEWT010000017.1 GCA_949291655.1 uncultured Bacillota bacterium | reverse complement strand
CCAGGGGTCGGTCGAGATTTTCGGCATCTCCCTATCGAAGGCGACGGTGCGGGAAGCCCGGAAGAATATCGGCTTGGTTTTCCAGAACCCCGACAACCAGTTCGTCGGCTCGACCGTCGAAGAAGACATCGCCTTCGGTTTGGAAAACCATTCGGTTCCCCGGGAGAAGATGCCGGGTATCATCGAATCCTTTGCTAAGGAAGTCGGGATGGAGGCTTTTCTGAAGAAAGCCCCCGAGGGCCTCTCGGGCGGTCAAAAGCAAAGAGTGGCCATCGCCGGGGTCTTGGCGATGAATCCCCGTCTCCTCATTCTTGACGAGGCGACCTCCATGCTCGACCCTTCGGGGAAGAAGGAAATCCTTTTCTTGATCCATCGCCTCAAGAAGGAAAATCCTTCCCTTTCCATTCTTTCGATTACCCATGACGTCGAGGAAGCGGCCAACAGCGACAAGGTCATTGTCCTCAATTCCGGAAAGAAGATCAAAGAAGGAACGCCGAACGAGGTGTTCAAGGACCGCCCGGCCCTTGAAGCCATCCGCCTCGATGCCCCCTTTGCCTATCGCTTGGCCGATGCCCTCCGGGAACGGGGAATCGATGTGCCTTCCGACATCGTGAGCGAAGAAGCTCTCGCGAGGTGGTTATGCCGATAGAATACAAGAACGTTTCCTTCGTCTATTCGGCCGGCTCGCCTTTCGAAAGCGCCGCCCTTGCCGGCATCGACTGCGCCATCGAGCCGGGCTCTTTCCTTGCCCTCGTCGGTCGGACAGGCTCGGGTAAGTCGACGATGGTTCAGCTGCTAAACGCGCTTCTCGTCCCGACCGAAGGGGAGGTCATCGTCGAGGAGTATGTCAATTCCTCCGACAAGAAAAGACGGACGAAGAAACTCAAAGGGCTCCGGAAAAAGGTCGGCTACGTCTTCCAATTCCCCGAGTACCAGCTGTTCCTCGATACCGTCGAGAAAGACGTTGCCTATGGCCCTAAGAACTTCGGGGCCTCCTCGGAAGAGGCCCTGAAGAAGGCCCATGAAGCGCTTCTTCGGGTCGGCCTCGACGCTTCTTTCTATGGCCGCTCGCCATTCGCCCTTTCGGGCGGGGAAAAGCGCAAGGTCGCCTTGGCCGGGATCCTCGCGATGGAACCCGACGTCCTCGTCCTCGACGAGCCGACCGCCGGGCTCGACCCCGAGGCTAGCCGTGAAATGATTGCCCTTTTCAAGGAAATCAATGCCCGGGGAACGACGATTGTTCTCGTCTCCCACGACATGGACCTCGTTCTCGAATGCGCCAATCGCCTGATCGTTCTCGAGGACGGTAAGATCGTGAAAGACGGCGACCCTTCTTCCCTTTTCGAGGTCGACCTCGAAAGCTATGCCCTAGAAGAACCGAAGGTGTTTGCCTTCGTCGACCTTTTGAAGAAGGGCGGCCTCGACATTTCCCCGTCCCTCGTTTCCGACGTCGATAGCTTGGCTGACAAGATCAAGGAGGCTTTGAAATGAGTTCCTCCTTCGCGATGGGGCGTTACGTCCCTTACGACACCTTCATCCACCGGCTCGACCCGCGGACGAAAATCCTTGCCCTCGTCCTTTTCATGATCGCCGTCTTCATGGGGCAGGCCACCTACGTCATGTCCTTCCTCGTGAACGGCGTTATCCTCGTTCTCGCCTTGGCCCTCTACATCCATAGCCGGATGAAGATCAAGACCCTCCTCAAATCGATCCTGACGATGTGGTTCATGATCCTCTTCCTCCTCATCGTCTACGTCTTTACCCCGCGGGATGCTTCCTCGGCCCATCTGGCTTTCAACCTTTGGGGCATCGCGGTCTATTGGGAAGCTTTCCTCGACACGGCCCGGATCGTCCTCCGGCTCGTCCTCATGGTCATGTTCTCCCTCATCCTTACGGCGACGACCCGTCCTCTCGACCTTACCGATGCCCTCGAGTGGTACGTCTACCCCCTCAAGTTCATCGGCTTCCCGACCCACATCTTCGCCATGATGCTTTCCCTTGCCCTCCGCTTCATCCCGACGATCATGGACGACGTCAACCGCATCATGAAAGCCCAGACCTCCCGGGGCGTCGACTATTCCCACGGCTCGATCGTCAGCAAGATCAAGGCGATGGTTTCCCTTATCGTCCCCCTCTTCGTCCAAGCTCTCGTCCGGAGCGACGAGTTGGCCAACGCCATGGAATCGCGGGGCTATGACCCCAATGCCAAGCGGACGAGGTATCGGAAGCTCTCTTTCCATCTTTCCGATCTTTTTGCCGTCTTGGCGGTGGCCTCCTTCACGGCCCTCGTCATGTACGTCTCCATTTCCGGCTTCGATCCCTTCCTTGCCTGGGGCGGCATCGCGACATGGTAATCAAGGCCAAAGTCGCCTATCTCGGGCGCGATTTCCTCGGCTTCGAGCGCCAGAAGGAGGGGAGAACGGTCCAAGGGACCCTTGAAAAGGCCTTGAGCGAATACTTCGGCTCGAAGATTCTCCTCCAGGGAGCCGGGCGGACCGATGCCGGGGTCAATGCCTACGGCCAGGTCGTTTCCTTTTCCGTTCCGCGGGACATTATCGATTTCGAGCGCGAGCGCCGGGCCATCGACCGCCGCCTCCCGAGTGACTTAAGCCTTCTTTTCCTCGAGGAGGCGCCCGAAGGCTTCCACCCCCGGAAGTCCGCCAAGTACAAGATCTACGCCTATCGCTTTTCCTTTGCCGAGCGCGACGTCTTCAGCCCCGATGTCGCCTTCCTCGACCGCGAGGAGAAGTTCAGCCTCGAAGCTTTCCAAGAAACCCTCTCCCTCTTCGTCGGGAAGCACGATTTCTCTTCCTTTACCAGCAAGAAGGAGGACTCCCGCGGCTTTGTAAGGACGATCGAATCGATCGACGTGGCGAACAAGGGGCGGGAGATGAGTGTCGTCTTCAAGGGCGACGGCTTTCTTACCTACCAGATACGCTTCATCGTCGGGGCGGCTTTCAAGGTCGCCTATGGCGAGCTGCCCCTTGAGGAGGTGCGGAAACGGATCGATTCCAAGGAAAGGTCCATCCTCTCCTACAAGGCTCCGGCCCAGGGGCTGAGCCTCCTTTACGTTGGATATGAATAAGCTCGATTACTGTTTCCATAGCCACACTGCCCGGTGCGGCCACGCCTACGGAAGGGACGAAGAATACGTCCAGGTTGCCATCGAGGGAGGGTTTTCCGCCATGGGCTTTTCCGACCACGCGATGTTTCCCTTCCTTAAGCAGCCGGGGATGCGGGGGTCCTTTGGGCTCATCAAGGATTACGTTGCCTCGGTCAGGGACCTTCAAAGGAAATACGCCCAGGACATCGACATTCGCCTCGGTTTCGAAGCCGAATGGATCGGGAAAGGCCGCTCTTCCTACTTCGAGGAACTCTATCGCGATTTCGGGTTCGACTATTTCATTCTCGGCCACCACATGTGGTTCGATGAGGATGGATGCGGTTGGTTTGCCTCCCTCCCGCGGAAGGAAGCCTTGAAAAAGTATGCCGACGATGTGATCGAAGCCCTAGGGAGCGGCTATTTCCTCTATCTCGCCCATCCTGACCTCTTCATGAGCTGGCCGGGGGCCGATTTCGGCCCCTTGGAGAAGGAAGCCGCCGGGCGGATCGTCGATGCCGCGGTGGTCTTTGACGTTCCCCTCGAACTCAACATGGGCTATTCCCGTTACGGGGAGATGGTGAAGTATGGGAACGTAACGACCTACCGTTACCCCTTCCTCCCTTTTTGGGACATCGCGAAGGAGAAGGGAGCGAAGGTCGTCATCGGCGTCGATGCCCACGCCCCCAGGGATTACCTTGAGAGCGATTTCCGATATTTCGAAGGGATTGTCAACGTTAAGGTTTCGCCCCCTTTTTGCCCCATCTTTAAGGGGCAAAGAGATAAGCATATAATGGGGCGTCCAAATTAGGAGAAAGACCAATGGGAAGACATTTTGAGGTCCGGGCGGCCGCGATGGCCGCGACGGCCAAGGCCAAGAGCGCCATTTACATGCGGGCCAGCAAGGAAATCTACGCGGCCGCGAAGAAAGGCATCCCCGACCCCTCGAGCAACCTAGCCCTCCGGAGCGCCATCGAGAAGTATAGGAAGAGCTGCCCGCGCGACGTTATCGAGCGGGCCATTGAAAAGGCCAAGGGCGGCGATAGCGTCGCCTACATCGAAGGCCGTTACGAGTTCTTCGGCCCCGGCGGCTCCCTCATCATCGTCGACACGATGTCCGACAACGGCAACCGGGCCCTCACCGAGGTCCGGACCATCGTCACCCGCAAGGGCGGGAAGCCGGGCAGCGTCCTTTACAACTTCGAGATGAAGTCCCTCATCGATCTCAAGGGCGACGAAAAGGCCCGCGACAGCATCGAAGAAGGGCTGATCCTTGGCGACGTCGACGTCACGGGTGTCACCTCGGAAGACGGCTACGTCGAGATTACTGCCGCCCCGAGTGACCTCGAGAAGGCTAAAGACGTCCTCAAAGGGCTTGGCTACGACGATTTCGAGACGGCCGAAGTCACCTTCGTCCCCAACGATTACGTCACCCTCGAAGGCGACGACCTCGAGCACTTCAAGAAGATGATGGCCGAGCTCAACGAGTGCGAAGACGTCCAGAACGTCTACCACAACGTCGAGAACGCCTAAGCGGGAAAAAAGCGTGAGCGCCCGAAGCTGCCGTAACCTCGAACGGGTCCTCGTCTATGGGCTCGTCGCGGTCCTTATGGCAGCTTTTTCCTTTATCGACCTCCCGGTCTCGAAAGCCGTAGCCGACCAGTACGGATCCCTTCGCGGGGTCCTCGGGGCCCTCTATGGGGAGACGCCGTTCACCTTCTTGAGCGCCGTATCGTCGGCCATCCTTTTCCGCTTCCGCCCGAAGGAAAGGAAGTGGGCGAATGTCCTAACCGGAATTCTCTTCCTTGCCGCCCTCATTGGCTTCTCCTTCTATGGCGGCTACCTCCTTCAGGATTATCCCGGAGACTATGGAATCGTCACTCCGACATGGGTAGGCTACCTCCTCGCCTTGCCTTATGGCGGCCTCGCCCTCCTTATCGCCTATCGCCTCAAGCCGGTCGATAAGAACGCCCTTGCCCGGGCCGCCCTCATCGACATCATCTATTTCGTCTTGGTCGTCATCGTTCTCATGCTTTCCCTCAAAGCCCTTTGGGGAAGGCCGCGTTTCCGCTACCTCATTTCCCCGGACAACGATGGCTATTCCTTTCAGCCTTGGTACGTGATTTCGCCCGCAAATCCCAATTCAAGCAATTGGTATTCCTTCCCAAGCGGCCATACGATGAACGCGACCGGCCTCTTCTGCCTCTCCCTTTTCTACAAGAGCCAGCACCCCGTCCTCGACCTGCGTTACTATCTTCTTCGGTATTCCATTTTCGCCTTCGTCGTCCTCGTGGCCGTCTCGCGGGTCTATAATGCCGCCCACTTCGGAAGCGACGTGACGGCCGGCTTCTTTCTGGGTTATCTCGTTCTCGATCTCCTCGAGACCTTCCTTTATCCGCGCCTCGGGAGAGGGAAAAGGAGTGAAAGCGGTTCACCTTCGCCTCCCCTTGATACTTCTACGCCCTTGGCCTAGCCTAGCACCGTATGGGGCTTGCCCTTCTTCTTGTCATCTATCTCACCTTCGTGAGCCTCGGCCTTCCCGATAGCGTCCTCGGCTCTTCTTTTCCGGCGATAGCCGGGAACCTCGGCCTTTCCAGCGACCTCGCCGGCTACATCGGGATGGTCGTGACGGCCGGGACGGTCCTTTCGGCCTTTCTCTCCTCTTTCATCCTCCAAAAGCTGAAGGCCAAGTACCTCGTGGCCTTCTCTGTTCTCCTTACGGCGGCCGGGCTTCTCGCTTTTTCCTTCGTCTCCGAGGGCTACGCCTGGGCCTTCTTCCTCATCGCCATCCTGATGGGGCTCGGAGCCGGAGGGATCGATGCGGCCCTCAACAATTTCGTCGCCCTCCATTACAAGCCGATCCACATGAACTGGCTCCATTGCTCCTGGGGAATCGGGGCCAGCACCGGCCCCCTCATCCTCGGCTCTTTCATCGACCCGGCGACGGACCAAGGCTGGAACGATGGGGTCCGGGTCCTCGCCTACATCCAATTCGCTATCGTCTTGCTCATTTTCCTTACCCTCCCTCTTTGGGAAAAAGTCGCGGCCAAAAACGCGGGAAAGAAGAAGCCCGAGGACGAAGCCCCGGTCCAAAAGGGCGACCATCGGAAGCTGCTTCGGGAGCCGGTTTTCTACCTGGCGGTAATCGGCTTCTTCGCCTATTGTTCCCTGGAAACGACCTCGGGATTTTGGGCCGCCAGTTTCTTCTCCTACGGGAAGGGCCTCGATTCGGCCCTTTCGGCCTCCCTGGCCTCCCTTTTCTACATCGGGATTGCGGTGGGCCGCTTCCTGAGCGGTTTCCTCTCCCTCAAGATCAAGCCGAAGGGCATGATCCGGATCGGGGAAGGCATCTTGCTTACCGGAGCCTTGATCGCCCTCCTTCCCGGCCTTCCTTGGGAGGTTTCGGCCGTCGGCTTCGTTCTCATCGGCCTCGGCTGCGCCCCAATCTATCCGAGCATCATCCTCCTGACTCCCTATCGCTTCTCCAAGCGGCTTTCCCAGACGGCCATGTCGATGGAAATGGCCGTCGCCTACCTTGGGAACCTCGTCGTCTCGCCCCTTTTCGGCCTCGTGGCCAAAAGCCTCGGGGACCGTTACATCCTCCTTCCCTACGTGACCCTTTTCTTCGCTCTCCTCATGCTTGTCGTCCACGAGTTCATCGACGCCAAGCTGAAAAGAAGGGACGCCTCCTTGAGCGAGGAGGAAAAGGAAGCCTACGGCCTTGGGGGCAAGTAAGCCCTTCCCTATAGGGAACGCAAGCAAAAACGCTTTACAACGCTTCTCCGCGCGCCTATCATACACACCGGCACTGACCTAAAGAGTTAAACCCCGGTAAAGTTCAACGTCTATAGGAAAGGTCTAACATCGACCGCACTTAGCAAGGAAGTAAAGGAAAATGCAACGTCAAACGACCATGGCTAAGCCCCAAGACATCGAGAGAAAGTGGTATCTCGTCGACGCCACCGACATCCCGCTTGGCCGCCTCGCCTCGAAAATCGCGATGATCATCTCGGGCAAGAACAAGCCCATCTACACCCCCAACCAAGACCTCGGCGACTACGTCATCGTCATCAACGCCTCGAAGGTGAAGCTGACGGGCGATGCCGAGCACAAGAAGAACTACTACAACGTTTCCGGCTATAACGGCGGCCTTCGGACCCGGAGCGCCGGCGTCATGCGCCGGGAATACCCGGTCGAGATGGTCGAACGCGCCGTCTGGGGGATGCTGAGCAAGGGCCCGCTCGGGCGGAAGATGATCAAGAAACTCTTCGTCTACGCCGACGACAAGCACCAGCAAACGGCCCAGAAGCCGGTTGTCCTCGACCTCAGCAAATAAGGAGACACCATGAGCGATAAGAACATCTATTATGGGACCGGCCGCCGGAAGAGCTCCGTCGCCCGCGTCTATCTCTCTGCCGGCAAGGGAACGATCACGGTCAACGGCCGCGCCGTCGAAGCCTACATGCCTTATGCCACCCTCGTGCAGAACCTCAAGCAGCCCCTTACCCTCCTCGGGGTCGACGGGAAGTACGACATCCGCTGCGAGGCCAATGGCGGCGGCTTCACCGGACAGGCCGAAGCGATCCGCCTCGGCATCGCCCGCGCCCTTCTCGAGGCCGGCGAGGACCGGAAGACCCTCAAGGTCCACGGCATGCTCACCCGGAACGCCCGGGCCAAGGAACGTAAGAAATACGGTCTCAAGGCCGCTCGGCGCGCTCCGCAGTTCTCCAAGCGTTAAGCCGCTGGGAATCGGATTTCCAAGGTCAGCTCTGGCTGGCCTTTTTTCGTGCTTGAAGAGTTCATGAAAAGATGGAGAATTGCCTGTGGCGAGGTGTCAGCATGGACCGTGAAATCGTTAATCTCATCGAAGAAGAGCGCAAGCGCCAAAACAAAGGGATCGAGCTCATCGCGAGCGAGAACTACCCTTCCCGGGCGGTCATTTCGGCCCAAGGGAGCATTTTGACCGACAAATACGCGGAAGGCTATCCGGGCCGGCGCTACTACGGGGGATGCGAAGTGGTGGACCAAGTCGAAACGCTGGCCATCGAGCGGGCCAAGCGCCTCTTCGGGGTCGGCTACGCCAATGTCCAGCCCCATAGCGGCTCACAGGCCAATTTCGCCGCTTACCGGGCGATGATCGAGCCGGGCGACCGGGTGCTCGCCTTGACGCTCGACGATGGGGGTCACTTGACCCACGGCTCCAACGTTTCCTTTTCCGGGAACCTCTACGAGTTCCATTTCTATCCCTTGGGGGAAGACGGGCGGATCGACTATGACCGCCTGGCCGTTCTCCTCGATGAGGTGAACCCCGCCCTTTTCCTGGCTGGCTATTCGGCCTATCCCTTCGAAATCGACTTCGCCCGGATGCGTCGCCTCATCGACGAGCACGATGCAAGGAAGAGAACCCATACCTATTTCATGGTTGACATGGCCCATATCGCCGGCATCGTCGCCTCCGGGCTCACGGATAATCCGTGCCGCTATGCCGATGTCGTTACCTCGACGACCCATAAGACCCTTCGGGGTCCCCGGGGCGGGCTCATCCTTTCCAATAACGAGGCCCTCTATAAGAAACTCAATTCGGCCGTTTTCCCTTATGCCCAAGGCGGGCCCCTTGAGCACGTCATCGCCGGGAAGGCCGTCGCTTTCGCCGAGGCTCTCCACCCTTCCTTCAAGACCTATATGGAAAAGGTTCTTCGGAATACCTATGCTTGCTCCGACGAGCTTGAGAAGCTTGGGGCGGCGGTTTCGGGGACGGAGAATCATCTCTTCCTCTGCAATGTCCTGAAAAGCTATGGAATTACCGGAAAGGACGCGCAAATCCGCCTTGGATCGATTGGAATCACGGTCAATAAGAACATGCTTCACGCCGATCCGATGCCCCCGAGCAAGGCGAGCGGGATCCGCATTGGCTTCGCGGCCGCGACGTCCCGGGGCTGTGAGGAGAAGGAAGCCCGGGCGATCGCTCGGATCATCGACGCGGCTCTAAGAACCGATGATCCGGCCAAGCTCGAGCCCCTGAAGGAAGAAGCCCTAAGCATCGCCAAGGGGTGGAAAGACATCGCCTCTCTCGACTACCCCTCGATCGCCGAGTGACCCCTCTCCTCGTTGCGACCCGAACTTACCGCTTGCCAGCGCTAGGGGAGAGGTTTATATTTATCAAGCGCCTCGGTGCGACGGGCCTTTAGCTCAGTTGGTTAGAGCGTGCGCTTGATAAGCGCAAGGTCGATGGTTCGAGCCCATTAAGGCCCACCAAGGAAGCAAGGAGCGGGTTTCTTCGGAAACCCGTTTTTTCGTCCCCTTCCGGGGAAGCGGCGAAAATCCTTTGCCCGAGGCAAGCCTCGTCCTATAATCATGCATGCGCCCGCCTGGCGGGAGCCCAAGGGTGTTTAGCTCAGCGGGAGAGCGCTTCCTTCACACGGAAGAGGTCATGGGTTCGAAACCCTTAACACCCACCATCCTGCCTTTTGCCCGTAACGCCATGGCGTTGCGGTTTTTCTTGGCCCGGTCCTTTCTATGGCCAAGTCCAGGCGATCTCTCTTTGATCTGGCCGTTAAAGCGAATGGCCTTTCCGTAAGTTCAATCTCGAAGCTTGGATTGTCTTAGGGCGCACCTCCGGAACCCTTCTTTTGGCCTTGGTCTCCTGCGGCTAGAATAAAGGCATGAGCGATTTCGACATCGTCCTTCTCCACGGGTCGCCAAGCCTCTATTTCCGCGGATCCGGGCTCCTTCGGGACTTCTCCTTGAAAGCCTCGCTTACCCATGGGAGCGAGCTCCCCCTTCCCCTCCGGGAAGTGCGGAGGGAAGAAGGCCGGATACTCCTCGACTATTCGCTCCTGCCCTTTGAGACCGTCCTTCTTTCCATCGAGGAGCAAAAGGGGCTCCTCGTCGTCTCGATCAAGGCTTCCCTTTCCTCCTTTTCGAAAAGCTTCTCTTCGTATTTCGACCCCCGAAGGACGATCGTCCTCGCCTATTCCCCTTTTTCTCAAGGCGGTGATTACGCTTGCCTCCGCTTCGACGAAGACCGCGGCTCTCTCCAGACGTCCTTCCCTTCCTCGATCAAGGAAGTCCCGGCGAAGACCGAGCGCCTTCTCTTGCGCCACGGGAACGGGGTCAGCGGCCTTTTCGCTCTACCGGGTCGCTTCGACACGTCCCTAGGGAAGAACGAGGTTGTCGTTTCCTCCGGCCGTGAACGCCTTACCGCGATCGAGGGGCCCTTCCTCGCCCTCGGGCGCGAGAAGGAGGCTGCCGCCTTGTCCGCCCGCTTAGAGGAACTTGTGGCGGTGGAGACCCCATTCCAGTCCAAGGGCCCGTCCTACCGCTTGGCCTATTCGCCGTACGAGTTCTACCGGGACGGCTATGGGGAAAAGGAAATCCTAAGGCGGGTCGGCGAGCTTCTTTCTGGCGACATCCGCCTCGATGCCGTCCTCCTTCGCGGTTCTTGCTTCCGGGAAGGGAAAGGGGCCTTGGAGGATCTTGAACTCGATGAGCGACGCTTTCCTTCCGGGGCGAAGGGCCTTTCCGCCGCCCTCCATGCCCGGGGAGTATCGCTCCATGTCCGGGTGCCCCTTGCCGGTGGAGCGCGCTTCTTCAGCCCGACGGGCGAAATCGCCCGGGAACTCCGTCCCTATTTCGAGGCCCTCCCGGGCGGAAGCCTCCTCATCAAGCCGGAAAGGGAAGCGGTGGGAAAAGTCGCTTCTGCCTGCTTTTCCTTCCTTGCTTCCTCGGGGGTCGACGGTTTGGAAATCGAGGGGCTTTCCCTCCTTGGCCGCTACTACGGAGGCCTTCTTCCTTCGGCCTCCTTGGTTGATCTTTTCCTCGAGGGCCTCGCTCCTTCCCTTCCCCTTTTCGAGGGCGGGACCGCCTTTGCCGTTTCTTCCTCGAAGGAAGCCCGGCGTTACTCTGGCCTTCCCCTCGTCTACGATGGGCATGCCTCGTTGACCCGGGAAAAAGGTTTCGAGGAGTCGCTCTCCGAGCTTCTCCTTAGCGCCCCAACCCTTTCATCCCACCCGCTCATCGGGCCGGCCGTCGTTCCCTTCGGGCCCGACGCCATGGAAGGAATGGTCCTATCCTTGCTTCTCGATAGTCCCCTTGTTCTGAGCGGCCCATCCGGCGGTGGAGACCTTCCCTTCCTGAAGGCTTTCCTTTCCAATGGCACGCCCTTCCGCCATGCCAAAGGGCTCCCCTTCCTTGCCGCTGACGAAGCCTGGAGCAACGCCATTCTCGAAAACCGATCCGCCAAGGTCCTCGTTCCTTCTCCGGGCGGGTATCTTTTCGCCGCTTTCTCGAAATGTCCCACGCCCTTGCGCCGCGAGCTCCATTATCAAGATTTTCCCTTCGAAGGAGAGTACTTGGCCGTTCCTTCTTTCGGGGGCCGGCCGTCCTTCTTCCTCGAAGGATCGTCCCTTTCCTATGAAGTGAGAAAAGGAAAGCCCGTTCTTTATGAACTCCTGAAGCTCGAAGACGGGGCTTGCCGCTTTGTTAATGAACCTACTTTACTCCATTATGCGGAAAGCGCTCCCTTAAAGCGCTTCCTTAAGTGATTTTCGTTCGGAACCGTTGTTTTTTGCGTCAATTGACCCCTACAATAGTTGGCACTAGGAAAGTGCCGGCCAACATAGGAGGGTTTCATGAAACCAAAGGCTCTTTTGCTCGGGCTTGTTGCCTCGAGCCTCGTCCTTGCCGGATGCGGAGAAAGCGGCGTTTCTTCCTCAAGCGAAGCTTCTGCCTCCGAGCCGACTTCCTCTTCCTCGTCTTCTTCCTCTTCCTCTTCGATCGAAGAAAGCTGGGCCGATGACTACGACCTCAAGACGATTGCCGAACTAAAGGCCCTTGCTGCCGGGCTTTCCGAGCCGAGCGCGGAACGCTACTACGTCGCGGCGACCGTCGACGAAGTGAGCGACCCCTCCTTTGGCGAGATGGTCATCTCCGACGAGACGGGGACGATCAATGTTTTCGGCACTTATGGGGCCGACGGCGAGCTTCGCTACGACAAGCTCGAGGAAAAGCCGGTCGCCGGGGATCGGGTTCTCCTCTACGGGAACCTTCAGGAATTCGAAGGCGTGGCCGAAATCTACAGCGGTTGGATCATCGACTTCGTCCACGTGGCTCCGAGCGTCGATCCCGACGATTATGAGCTTTCCACCCTCGAGGAAGCCCATGCGGCCAAGGAAGGGACGACCCTCAAGGTCGAAGGGACGGTCCTCACCTTCACCTACAACAACAGCGGAAACCCGATCGGCGCGATGATCGGCGATGCGACCGGGACGATGTACCTTTATGATTCCCAGGTTGCTCCCCAGCTGAAGCTCAACGACAAGGTGACCCTCATCGCGACCAAGGACTATTGGATTCTCGATAGTGAGGTCCAATATGCCGAGAAGATGGGTTATCTCGGGGCTAACCAGCTTACGGGCGCGACCATCGTGAGCAAATCCGAGAACGGCACCTTCGATTACGAGGCGGTAGCCGAGGAAACGACGGTCAAGTCCATCCTCGATACCCCCTTCACCGAGGACATTGCCGGTACCCTTTACAAGGTTCCCGCCCAAATCGTCAAATCGGAAGGCAGCGGCTTCACCAACTACTACTTCAACGACCTCGACGGGACGACCGGAAGCTATGCCTATAGCCAAGCCAATGGCCGGGACTTCAGCTGGCTCGATGCCTATGACCAAGAGCTTCACTACGTCTACCTCGTTGCCCTCAACGCCAAGATGAGCGCTTCCGGCGGCCTCTGGCGCTTCCTCCCCCTCAAAGTCGACGAAGCGACCTATTCCTTCGATCTCGCGAACGTTCCTTCCTTCGTTCTCGAATACTATGCGCTCGATCAGTTCAGCGCGTCCTACGTCGCCGATCCCGCCCTTGAGCTCATCACGAGCGTCGATAATACCGTCATCCCCTTCGAAGGCGCGACGATCGAGTACTCCTCGAGCGAGCCGACCCGGATCAGCATCGACGAGGAAAATGGGAAGACTATCCTCCATGTCCATGCCGATAACCCGGGAACGGCCGTTATTACCGTCACGGCCCATTACGAAGGAGCTGAAGACAAAAGCGAGACGCTGAGCATCGCCGTCGAAGATCCTTCCACGGTCGATGCCCTCACCGTGAAGGAGGCGATTGAGGCCGAAGTGAGCAACGAGGAAATCCTCGTCCGCGGCACCGTCGGCCCGAGCTGCGTCAACAAGCCGGCCTTCTACCTCATCGACGAAACCGGGACCATCGCCGTCCAGATGGCCACCAAGAGCCTCTTCGACGGGTCCTTCAACATCGGCGACGAAGTCATCGTCCAAGGGACCCGCGATGGCATTGGCAAGAACGGCAAAGTCTCGCAGATTGCCATCAGCAACGCGACCATTTACCGGAATTTCTTCGGAGGCGATGGGACTTATCCCACCAATACCTTCATCTCCGGGAAGACCCTGGCCGACCTTGTGGCCCTCTCGACGGACGAAGCGATCCACACGACCGAGGTCTATCTCCTCAAAGACGTCACCATCGAGGCCGTCATCGAGGAAAAATACACCCGTTACGACCTTTCTCAGGACGGAGCGGAAATGCAGCTATACTGCAGTGGCGGCTCCCAGTACGATGCCCTCTTGGCCGATTACGCCAATCAGGTCGTCGACATGGAACTTGCCCTCTGCAACTGGAACAGCAAGGACCCCTTCAAGGGATGCATCCTCTCGATTACCGATTCCGAGGGGGTCAAGACCTACAATACCCTCAACTTCTCCAACTGAGGGCTAGGCTAACTAGAGGAGGCGGGCAACCGCCTCCTTTTTCTCTTAGCGTTTGCTTTGATGCCCCATTTCAACTAGAGTAACTCACGTGCCGCCTTGGCCTAATGGCATGGCAATTGATTTGTAATCAATAGGTTGGCGGTTCGAGTCCGTCAGGCGGCACCAAATTTGTACGGTATGTCTGATACAAACTTAGAATTTCTAAGGATGTGCAGACTTTTTTGTTTAATCCGAAGGAGATGACACTCCATATTCTGCCTATGGCAGGTACTACATTAGGGTCGATGACGGGGACATCCCCATGACGAATAGTCAATTGCAGGACTATTTTGAAGGTAAGGAAGACAATTACGCAAAGTGGGAAGAAAAGCCAACTGACTATACCTTTGACGATATTGATGAAGATTTGGTAATGAATGTCATTAGGCTTGCTAACGAAAAAGCGCGACTCAATTATGTTTTTGACGATGTTCCTAAGGCTTTGAGAAAATTAGATTTACTGAACGAAGACGGAAAGATTAAAACATCAGGCTATTACTTGTTCGGAAAGGGCAAGCCCCTTTTGATAAAAGAGGCGAGTTACCCAACCGATTCGAGAACTGAGTTTGGCGAAATCAAAGAATTCAAAGGCAACATATTCGAATGCATAAGGGAAGCCACTTCCTATATCCTCAATCATATTACCTACAAAGCGGATATCGTCGGCATTAACCGGGTTGAAACGCCGGAAATACCTGTTCAGGCCATCAGGGAAATCGTAATCAACAGCTTTGCCCACAGCAAATATGCCTGCATAGGCGACTTCAACCAATTCGTCGTCTACAGGTCTTCCGTCAGGATTTACAATCCCGGCTCGATTTATAAGGGCGTGGATCCGCTTGAATTCGCCAAAGGGGAGGTCGGCAGCAAAATTAGGAACGTGCTTATTTCCTCGGTTTTGTATAAATGCGGATATATTGATGCTTTTGGAACGGGATTTGACCGGACTTTTACCTTATGCAATCGCGAGGGAGTCGAATACGAATACAAAAACGACGACTTTGGCTTCACTTTTATCTTCCACCGGAAACGCGAATTAGTCGGTGATAAAATAAATGATAAGATAAATGATAAAATAAATGGCCTTGATGAGAAGATATTGTCTGAATTGAGGAAGAACAAATATGCGACGATAGGTGAGATTAGCCGCGATCTTGGCAAATCGGTTCCGACGATTTATCGGCATTTGAGGAGCCTATTGTCCGCCGGGGCCATTCGCCGATTGGGCTCAAGGAAAACCGGGCATTGGGAGATAGTCGAAAGTTGATGCCCAATCTTGCCATAAGCGCTCTTGCCATGTCGACAATACTGGTGAAACTGTAAGGCCGGCTTTCTAGAATCGGAAGCGGATATCGGCTATAAACGCTTTGCTAAAGAAGGCGACCGCCATGGCTTTCTGGAACAACTTGTTTAAAGCGAAGAAAAGGAGCGGATTATCGCAAGAGGAGGTGGCGGAAAAGCTCGGCGTGAGCCGCCAAACGGTTTCCAAATGGGAAAACGGGGAAACGCTTCCCGACTTCCTTCAATCCAAAAAACTCTCTTCCCTTTACCATATGGCGATCGACGACTTTTTCGATTTGGATTCCGAGTAACGCGAGATCGAACAAACCATAGCCAACATCGATGAGCGGAAGGAGGGCAAAATCGATTGGACAAAGGCCTGGGGTAAACGCTACCCGGTTTTGCTTTGTTATCAAAAGACGGTCGACATTCCTGAGTAGGCAAGGGCCATTAGGCGGGAACTCGATAGCCTTAAAGCCCGTTATGGATATTCCGATTTGGACGCGATGCTCGTGTTCAAGGATATCCTTTATCGCGTTTGGAAAAACGCCATTTGAGCCTTGCCAAAAGGCTGCAAAATGACCTTAAAATCGATGCGATGAAGGGGTTTTGCGTAAAAAAGAGGCATTTTGCGGGTATTTATCCAAAGGCCTCGCCGTAAACGACTTTCCCTTCGTAAATTTTGGTTTGGCCATTAAGCGAAATGGCCATGTAATTCTCCTCGGGTACGTCGAAAGGGCTTTTTATCCCAAACCCGGTCGATGGCTTATATCCGAAGCGGGAATAATAAAGCGGATCGCCCAAAACCAAAGAAAGCGAATAACCGAGCTTAGAGGCTATTTCATGGGCCGTTTCGACCAAAGATGTTCCGATCCCCTGTTTTTGGAAGAAAGGCAAAACGGCTAGGGGCGCCAACGCCAAGGCGGTTTCCTCCCCGACTTTGGCTTTGCTCATCATCAAATAGCCGACGACCTTCCCATTTGCTATGGCGACGAGGCTAAGCTGCCTTATGTATGAGGCTGAGCCTCTAAGCCTTTCGGCGAGGATCGCTTCCTGGTGGTCGCTATGGGGATCCTTGGCGAAAGCCTCCTCCAAAAGCCTCGAAATGGCCTTGAAGTCTTTTTCCTCCTCTTCCCTAATGGCGAATTGAGATGTCTGATTGTTCACTTTTCCGCATCAAGAAAAGGCTGGTTTCAAGAAAAGGCTGGTTTCCTTTTTTGCTTTATAGGATGGTTACTTCTGGAAGCTGTTCCCAAGCGGGAGCAAGACGAAATGGGCCATCTTGAAGTATTGCCTTCCGAAGGGGATGCCGATGATGGTGATGCAATAAAGCAGCCCGATGATGAGGAACGCCAAGGCGTTGACCCAGCCAAAAAGGACCGCCCAGATGACGTTCAATACCGTTTTGAATCCCGATGGCTTGGTGGCCACCACGGATTTGCCAAACGGCCATATGACGAATCCGGCGAGTTGGAAGAGCTTGACGCCGACGGGGATGCCGATGATGGTGATGCACCAGCAAAGCCCCTCGAGGAAGAGGGCGATGGCGGAGAAGAAACCGCCGAAAACGACCCAGATGATGTTGCCAAGAGTTTTCATTTCTTTGCCTCCTAAGAAATGATAACAGGCCATCTTTTTTGGACAAGGGGCAGTTAACGGAAAAAAGATATTTCTAGCTGTTATCGATATTCTCAGCTACGCATTTGGTATTAATTTAAACCTCGCTTTGCCCGCGCCTAGATTTTTGCTAGTATTGCTCGCGGAGGAACCGATGGAAAAGATAAAGGCGATATTCTGCGATTTCGATTGGACGCTATTTGACCATAAGACCAGGAGCTTCAACATCAAAGGCGTTGAGGGACTTGGCAAAGCCCACGAAAAAGGCGTCAAGCTCATCATCAACTCGGCGAGGAGCTACCATTCGCTTCGGGGGCTTAGGACCTTTGACGTCATCCCGTTTGACGGGTTCGTCGTCTCCAATGGCGGGGCCGCCTTGCTTGATGGGGATGCCCTTTACGCCGATTACATCGACGATAACAAGGCTTCGGCCATCAAAGCCTATTTGGACTCTAATGGCTTTTCCTATAACCTCATAACCCTCCACGACAGCTTCCTTAGGAATGCCGATGAAAGGATAATCGAGGATTTCTACCGCGTCTTCTATGAGCCGCGCCCATTCGACATAGCCGCCTACAAGGGCGAAAGGCCCCTTGCCATCCAGGTCTTCGCCTACGAAAAGGATGAAGGCCCGCTTAAGCAGCTTTCTGCCTCTCTCGGCTTGGTTTATAACCGCTTTGCGGAAAACGCCGTCGAATTGACCCCGATCGAATTCAAAAAGAGCAAAGGGGTCGACGCCATCTTCAAGGCGATAGGGCTATCCAAGGAGGAGGCCATGGCCTTCGGCGACGACCTAAACGACATCCCGATGTTTGAGTCCGTCAAATACTCCGTTTGCCTTGGCAATGGCAAAAAGGAAGCCAAGGAAGCGGCTTACTACGTCACCGACCCGATCGATGAGGACGGGTTAAGCAAAGCCTTGGCCCATTTTGGGGTTATCTAAGGCTCGAGGAAGGAAAAGACGTTGACCTTGCCGGTTAGGGCCGTGCAGGCGTCGATCCCCACCAAATATCCGTTATCGAAAATCGGGCAATCCATGCGCCAAGGGCACCATTCCAGGGGCTGAGGCTGATTTGGCAATAGGCGGTGGGGGTCAAGCTCCTCGAACATGGCCGAGGTGTGGAAATGGCCGACCACCATCTTTTTCCCTTGGTTGAACACCGGGTCGTAGTAGCGGTGCCGATACTCGAATATCGGGTTGGCCCACCTCGCCTCTTCCCATTGCCTTCTGTCCCCGTGGCGAAAGCCGCTATACCTTGGGATCCCGGAGTGGGCCAAGACGAAGCCTTTTGTCTTGAAATAGTCTTTCCAAACGGGCGAGGAAAGCCAAGACGCGACCTTCTGGACGTGGCCGCTATGGCAAATAGACGAAAAAAGCGATTCCATCTTGGCCCGATGCGCAGCCTTCTCCATCATAGGCGCGACGAAGCAGAGATTGCACTCATCGGCCAATTCCTCATGCCATTCCCTCGCTTCTTCCTTGTCTTTTGCTCCCAGCAGGCAAAGCGTCAATGCCGTTTTGTTATGGAAATCGGCTGGAGTCGGATAGCCGCGGCGAAGCATCTTCATAAAGGCGTCCTCGTGGTTGCCTTTTATAAGAACTAGGCGATCTTCCGGCATGGAAGAAAGGAATCCGTATACTTCTAGCGGCTCCTCCCCGCGGTCGAAGACGTCGCCTAGGACTATGAGGAAATGATTGGGGTTCTCTTTGGAAAACCCGGCGTTGGATAGAGCCTCCTTTAAAGGGAGGATGAAACCATGGATGTCGGAAACCGCGAAGTAGGTCATGCCCATATTATGGCCTACCATAGGCACTAATGCACCGAAATCGTCATCGAATATGCCCCTATTGCGGATTTTTTGCTTATTGTTGGCAAAAGGGGCAATTGCCTTGGGTTTGGCCGATGTTGACTTTGCTATAGCAAAGAGTCTAAGGTAACCGCTAATGGAAAAAGGCGCCGTGA
>CASEWT010000016.1 GCA_949291655.1 uncultured Bacillota bacterium | reverse complement strand
GCCTTCGACCGCGTCCTCGCGGCCCGGATGGGCGCCTATGCCGTCGAGTGCCTCCTCGAAGGCAAGGGCGGCATCTGCATCGGCCTCATCAACAACCGCCTCGTCGACTACGACATCTACGAGGCCTTGGCCCTCCCCCGCGACAAGCACGTCTCGATGCTCCGCGACATCGACATCCTGAAATAAGAGCCAAAAGGACAGGGAAGAATGGAACTCCACGTCAGCAAGAAGACGAAGATCGTCTGCACGATTGGCCCCTCCTCAGAAACCGAGGAGATGGTTCTGAAGCTCTACCGGGCCGGCATGAACGTCATGCGGCTCAACTTCAGCCACGGCACCCACGAAGAACAGCTTCAGAAGCTCCTCATCGCTCGGAAGCTCGAGAAGGAGCTCGGCATCCTCCTTCCGGTCGCCCTCGACACCAAGGGGCCGGAAATCCGGACCGGGATGATGGAAAACGGCAAGGTGGACGTCGTCAAAGGCCAAAGGATGCGGATCACCAGCGAGAAGTGCCTCGGGAACGCCGAGCGCTTCTATTGCACCTACGAAGGGCTTTACGACGACGTGAAGCCCGGGGACCTCATCCTCATCGACGACGGGAACCTCGAGCTGATCGTCGTCGGCAAAGACGAAAGCCGGCGCGAAATCCTCGTCGAGGCCCAGAACAACCACTTCATCAAGGACCAGAAGGGGATGAACGCCCCCTCGACCCGCCTTTCGATGCCTTTCATCAGCCCCCAGGACGAAAGCGACCTGAAGTTCGGCTGCGAGCACGACGTCGACGCTGTCTTCGCCTCCTTCGTCCGCCGGCCCGAGGACATCCGCGACCTCAAGGCCATTCTCAGGAAGCACGGGAAGCCGAATATCCCGGTCTTCGCCAAGATCGAGAACCCGGAAGGGGTCGAGAAAATCGAGGACATCATCCGGGCAGCCGACGGGATCATGGTCGCCCGCGGCGACCTCGGGGACGAGGTCCCGGCTGAGCAAGTCCCCCTCATCCAGCGCCGGATCATCAAGATGTGCCGGAAGCTCGGGAAGCCGGTCATCACCGCCACCCAGATGCTCGACTCCATGACGACCCACCCGCGCCCGACCCGGGCCGAGGTAAGCGACGTGGCGACGGCCATCGACGAGAGCAGCGACTGCGTGATGCTCTCCGGGGAAAGCGCCTCCGGCCTCTATCCGGTCCAATCCGTCGAGATGCAAGCCAAGATCGCCCGGGCGATGGAGGAGGAGCTTCCCTACGAGGAGCTCTCGCGCCAGGCCTTCGACACCTCCGAGCACACGATCAACGACGCCATCGCCAACTCGATCGCCAACACCGCCCTCCTCATCGGGGCCAAGCTCATCGTCAACTTCACCCAGACCGGAAATTCGAGCAAAAGGATCAGCAAATCCCGCCCCTGTTGCCCGATTGTCTCGGTTACCTGCTCCCGGAAGGCCGCCCTCGAAAGCGCGTGGCTTTGGGGGGTCTACAGCGTCCTCATAAAGACGACGATGCCCGACTTCATCGAGGAGATGGAAGTCCTCGCCCTCAAGATCGCCCGCGACCTCGGCCTCGAGCCGGGCACCCCGATCATCATCGCCGGCGGGACCCCGACCGGAGCCGGGCGCACCAACTTCATGCGCATCGTCAACGTCAATTCGATAAAGGATCTCGACTGATGGAACTCGTGCTAGCCCTCGACATCGGGGGAACCAATACCCGGACCGCCCTCGTCGACCGCGATTACAACATCAAGGCGATGGAAATCCGCCCGACCCTCCGGGGGGACAAAGAAGCCTTCCTTGCCAACATCCGCTCGACCGTCGACCTCCTCGGAGACGGGGTGAAGGCGGTCAAGGCCATTGCCGGCGGGGTCCCGGGACGGGTCCGCCACGACGGCTACGTCTATGCCCTCCCCAACGTCGGGGTGAGCGATATACCCCTCGCCTCCTACCTCGAGGAAACCTTCGGACGCCCCTCCTACATCATCAACGACGCCGAGGCCGCCGTCCTCGGGGAAGCCAACATCGGGACCTGGAAGAGCCTTCCTTCCCTCATGTTCGTCACCGTCTCGACCGGGGTCGGGGCCGCCCTTGCCCGCGGCGGGCGCCTCGTTTCCTCCTCCTACGAGGCCGGGCACTCCGTCCTCCCTTACGAAGGGAACCTCTACGAGTTCGAGCACCTGTGCTCGGGCGAGGGGCTCCGGCGCCTCGCCGCCCTCAACGGCCTGACGGTCGATAGCGCCCGGGCCTTCTTCGGCCTCGTTGGCGAAAAGGACGAAAGGGCCCTCAAGGCCTACCGCGACTGGATCGCCCTCTTCGGGAAGTGGTTCCGGATGATGAACGAGGCTTTCGCCCCGGAGGCCTTCGTCTTGACCGGCGGGGTCATGAAAAGCGCCGGCATCTTCTTGGAGGACCTCCGGGAAGAGGCCCGTCCCGCCCGCCTCGAGAAATGCGCCCTCGGGGAGGAAGCCGGGCTCCTCGGGGCCGCCGCCTACGCCTGGCAAAAGGCCGAAGGGAAATAACTCGGTTTCCTGCCTACCGGCCGGGGAAGCTTTCCCCGGCTTTTCCTTTTCAGGGGAGGGGAAGCCTTTCCATTGACAGGGAAAAGGAAGGGGCTATCCTATAGGCGGCGATGAAGGAGACACGCCTCCCTGTCGATAGGCATGGGGGTACCACTCCGGAGCCTCTTCCCGAAACAAGGGAAGCGCCGCCCGAGCGCGTTAAGCAGGGAAAGGGCAAGCCGGATGGCTTGAAATGAGGTGGTACCGCGCGGAAGCGTCCTCAAAAGGCGCTTTCGCGCTTTTCTTTGCTCAGGAGGCAACAACGATGAAAGTCATTTTTGACGGTAAGAGCGTCGAACTCGAGGAAGGGGCCAACGGCTTCCTTCTCGCCAAGCTTTTCGACGCCGAAAACAAAAAGAAGGACGTCGCCTACGCGTCGCACGGGGAACTCTTCGACATGTCCCGGCCCCTCAAGGACGGGGAAGAGGTTTCCTTCGTCCGGATCGGGAGCCCGGAGGCCTTCGAGATCCTCAACCACTCGACTTCCCACCTGATGGCCGAGGCCATCCACCGTCTCTTCCCGGAGGCCCGCTTCGGCTTCGGCCCGGCCATCGAGGAAGGCTTCTATTATGATGTTGACTTCGGTTCTTACGTCCTAAAGGAAGAAGACCTCGGGAAAATCGAGGCCGAGATGAAGAAGCTCGCGAAGGAAGACGCGCGCTTCGTAAGGAAGGATGTCACCCCCGCGGAGGCGGAAGAAACCTTCAAGGACAATCCCTACAAGCAAGAGCTCATCCGCGAGCATAGCGGGGAGGGCATCTCCCTTTACACCCAAGGTTCCTTCACCGACCTCTGCCGGGGCATCCACCTGCCCTCGACCGGCTACATCCGCCACTTCAAGCTCCTCTCGATCGCCGGGGCCTATTGGCGCGGCAATAGCGACAACCGGCAATTGACCCGCATCTACGGGACGAGCTGGTGGAGTGAAGAAGAGCTTTCCGCCTACCTCGAGCTCCTCGAGCGGCGGAAGAAGAACGACCACCGGCGGCTCGGGAAGGAGCTCGGCCTCTTCTTCATCAGCGACTACGGGCCCGGCTTCCCCTTCTTCCTCCCGAACGGAATGAAGCTCAAAAACGCTCTTCTCGACTATTGGCACGAGGTCCACCGCCGGCACGGCTACCTCGAGATCGAGACTCCGACGATGCTCTCGCGGGAGCTATGGGAAACCTCGGGCCACTGGGACCACTACAAGAGCAACATGTACACGACGAAGATCGACGGAAAGGACTTCGCCATCAAGCCGATGAACTGCCCGGGGGCCCTCGTCAGCTACAACCAGTCCCTCCATAGCTACAAGGAACTGCCGATCCGCTACGCCGAGCTCGGGCACGTCCACCGCCACGAGGCGAGCGGCGCCCTCAACGGGCTCTTCCGGGTCCGGGCCTTCACCCAGGACGATGCCCACATCTTCATCCGGGAAGACCAGATCGAAAGCGAGGTCAAGGCCATCATCTCCCTCCTCGACGAGGTCTACATGACCTTCGGCCTCACCTACAAGATTGTCCTCTCGACCCGGCCGGAGTCCGATTACATCGGGACCATCGCCTTCTGGGACAAGGCCGAGCAGGCTCTCGCGACGGCTTGCAAGGACGCCGGGCACGACTACGAGGTCAACCCCGGGGACGGGGCCTTCTACGGCCCGAAGCTCGACTTCAAGCTCCGCGACTCGATGGGCCGGACCTGGCAATGCGGGACCATCCAGCTCGACTTGAACCTTCCCCACCGCTTCGGCTGCTTCTACATCGACGAGCACGGGGAAAAGAAGGAGCCGGTCATGCTCCACCGGGTGGCCTTCGGTTCGATCGAGCGCTTCATCGGGATCATCACCGAGAACTACGGCGGGGCCTTCCCGACGTGGCTCGCGCCGAACCAAGTCGACATCGTCCCGGTCAATCCGGAAAAGCACGGGGAAGCGGCCAAGGCCCTGACGGAGGAGCTCTTGAGGAAGGGCGTCCGCGCCCGCCTCCTCGACGGGGAGGACAAGCTCTCCTACCGCCTCCGCCAGTCGATTACCTCCAAGGTCCCGATGGCCGTCGTCCTCGGGGAGAGGGAAATCGAGACGGGGACCTTGAACGTCCGCCGGTACGGCGAAGAGAAGGGCAGAAGCCTCGGGAAAGAGGAATTCGTCGCCGCCCTCCTAAGGGAAATCGCCACCCGGAAAGAGGCCTTCTAAAGGCGAAAGGAAAGGGGAAGCGGGCCATCCGCTTCCCCTTTCTTCAAAACCCTTCAGTCCGCGTAATCGGGAGCGTGGAACTCCCGGTTGACGTTCGTCTTTTCCATCCGGAGGAGCTTTCTTTTGAGTTCGACGTCCCCGCAATAGATGCCGAGGTCGTTTTCCCCCTCGACGGCCCGATGGCAGGGAATGAGGATCGGGATCGGGTTATGGAGGAGGAATTCCTTCACCTTCTCCGGCTTGCTTTTGGCAATCTTCGCCACTTCCTCGTAGGTTTTCGTCGATCCGTAGGGGATGGAACGGACGGCATCGTAGACCCGCCCGGCTTCCCCGCCCTGGTAGGCGATGGCGAGGTCGAAGGCCTTCCTTTGCCCGTAGAAGTACTGGTTCAGCTCGATGATGGCGTCGTATTGGTGGATGTTCTCGTCGTTTTTGGCCCCTTGGGGATCCTGGGCCCCGAAGAGGAGCTCGACGACGGCTTTCTCGGTGGCAAGGACAGTGACGTCGCCGGCCGGAGTGTCGTAAATCCAATAGGAGAGCGGTTTGTCTTCTTTTCTTTCCATCGCCATTAATTTAGCCAAAATCGCCGTTTTTGGCAACGCCCCGGGGGTAACGGGAAGGAAAGCGAAAAGCCTTGACAGAGCGTCATGGCCGTGGATAATTACTGACGGCAAAGTAGAAAGCGTCCCCGCGGACCGCCGGACTCCCATCGGGAATCGGCACCTAGCTACCTTCGGAAGAAGCAAACTAGTTCGGCGCGGAGGGGATGCCTCCGCGTTTTGCTTGCTTAGGAGGAAGAAGAACATCGCAAACTTCAATCGCAATGACCGCCGGCGCCCCGAGAAGCGCATCGACCCCATCAACGAACGCATCCGCTACCCGGAAGTGCGCGTCATCGGCCCCGAGGGCCAGCAGTTGGGCGTCATGAGCTCGAGGGCGGCCAACAGCCTTGCCATGTCCTACGAGATGGACCTCTATTGCGTCGCCCCGAACGCCAACCCGCCCGTGTGCAAGATCCTCGACTACGGACGCTACCGCTTCGAGCAGCAGAAGCAGGAGAGGAGCCAGCGCAAGAAGAGCAAGGGCCACGAGATGAAGCAAGTGCAGCTGACCCCGCAGATCGGGCAGCACGACCTCGAGACGAAGGCCAAGAAGGCCCGGGAATTCATCGAGGAAGGGGACAAGGTCCAGGTTTGCGTCGTCTTCCGCGGCCGCCAGTTGGCCCACAAGGAAGTCGGCGAGGAAGTGTCCAAGAAGTTCGTCGAGATCCTAAGCGACATCGCCCAGGTCGAAAAGCCGCCTTATTGGGAAGGCAAATGGTACAACACCATCGTTGGCCCCAAGAAGAAATAGGAGGAAAGAACATGCCGAAAATGAAATCGAGCCGGACCCTCATGAAGCGGATCAAGGTCACCGGCACCGGGAAAATCAAGCACAAGCACGCCTACACCGGCCACCTTGCCCCGAACAAGACCCGCAAGCAAAAGCTGCACCTGCGCCACAAGGCCGTCATGGCCGATTCGGACCTCAAGCGGATCAACCAGATGATCTACCACAAGGCCCGCTAAGACATTAGGAGGATAGTTAGAAATGGCACGCGTCAAGGGCGGAGTCACCACCCGCCAACGGAGGAAGAAGATCCTCAAGGCCGCCGAGGGCTACTTCGGCAGCAAGCACCTGCTCTTCAAGACCGCGAAGGAACAAGTCCTCCGCGGCTACCAGTACGCCTACATCTCCCGCCGCCAGCGGAAGAGCGACTTCCGGAAGCTCTGGATCAAGCGCATCAACGCCGGCTGCCGGATGAACGGCCTCAGCTACTCCCGCTTCATCGACGGCCTCACGAAGGCCGGCGTGGTGAGCAAGGGCGGAGCCGGGCTCAACCGGAAGATGCTTTCGGAGATGGCCATCAACGACGAGAAGGCCTTCGCCTCGCTCTGCGAGACGGCGAAGAAAGCCCTCGCCAAGTAAGCTTACGCCACGCGGCCCGGGCTCGACCCGGGCTTTTTTTTGATGCCCGAAAGGAAAAGGCGCCGGAGGGCGCCTAGACCAATGCACTATCCAATAGAGACAAGGGCGCATATCAAAAAAACACTAAGTTTTACGGAGCTCTCGCCGTTGGTGGATAAGGGGCAAGATTCTCTTGCGCGATCTCGCCCACCCTTTGGGGGTACAGGATTACCTTAGCTCAAAAGTAATACGAAGATTCTGGTTACTCCCCGGACAAAAGAAAGTCTATGACATTGACGATTTTAATACCGTTTACATTGGTCACATAGGTTTTATCTGCGGTAATGATCGTCTTTTCATAGAAGTCATGCGTAGAACGGAACGCGGCTATTTCCCGCTCCTCCGTCGTTTTTTCTGCAAGCGATTCGGTAACTTGAAAATAACGCGTTTCTTCTTTATTTATCGCGACGAAGTCTATCTCTTTGGTATCGTTTTTGCCGACGTAAACCTGATAGCCGCGGCGAATAAGTTCCAAATACACAATGTTTTCTATCGAATGCCCGTAATTTTCAAGATTGTATCCGGCGACGGTATTTTTCAAACCCGTATCGGCAAGATAGTATTTTTCGAGCGATTTTAAGACCTCTTTGCCTTTAACGTCATATCGGTCGGCGCGGTAAATGATGAACGCATTTTCGAGCATTTCGAGAATGTTGCCGACTGTTGCGGGGCGCACGGTCTTATCGAGTTTTGCCTCATTTGCTATATATTTTGCCATGCTGTTTGTCGAAGTGATGCTGCCGACATTCCCGCATACAAAGGCGTACACACGTTTCAACATGTCAATATCTTTGAGCTTGTTTCGACCGAGCACGTCTTTCAGAATGACCGTATCGTAAATGCCGGACAAGAATGTCCCTATCGTTTGTTCGTCCTGCGGCAAAGACAAAAGCTGCGGCAAGCCGCCGTATTTCAGGTAGTTATTGAAAAGTTCTTCTCGGCTCTGTCCCGCATCGCGGTAGTAGCCGTAATACTCTTTGAAAGACAGCGGCAGCATTTTGATCTCTACATATCTGCCTGATATTAAAGTCGCCAGCTCCGACGAGAGCAGATAGGCGTTGGAGCCCGTCACATAAATATCCGCATCATATTCGAGTGAAAGCGAATTGACGGTTTTTTCCCAACCGCTTACCTGCTGTATCTCGTCAAAAAACAGATAATTCTTTTTGTCCGGCAAAGCCTTTTCCGTAACCAGATCATAGAGCTGCTTGTAGTTACGCACAGCGTCGTATTTCATAAGCTCAAAATTTATGTACTGTATCTGTTCGGGCTGAACGCCGCCTTGCAAGAGCTCATCTCGGAACATTTCGAGCAACGTCGATTTTCCCGATCGGCGCAGTCCCGTAACGACTTTGATGATTTTGCTGTCTTTGAACGCCTTTAAGCGTTGCATATATTCTGTTCTATAAATCATTTTGCAATGCTCCTTTGTTTAAATATTTGCTAAAAGTCAGAGAAATGCAATAGTTTTTACGCTAAGGCGTAAGAACTTATAAATATAGACAAGTTTTTAAAGATTTCGGGGCGGAAAACGTCGCGTGCGAATTATTATCTCGCCTATAAAGAACAGCAGGCAGCTCGTAACCCACAAAAAAGCCACCCCAAATGTAAAAGTAAACCCCGCTACTTTAGCGGAGTTGAATTTATTGGATAGTTACAAGCGATTGAATAATACCAATAAGCGTAAAAAAGGGGCGTCAATTCTATCGTGAGATCATCTGCTTTGTTAGAGCAGAGTGCGAAAATACATCGCTACAACAAAAACAAAGAAAAACGGGCAAAATCGACTGAGTTTAATCGCTTTTGGCGCGCCCTAAGGAGCTCGAATCCCTAACCTTGGTTCCGTAGGCCTTAGGCCTCTTCAGCGGACGAAGTTGGTGAAGGTCGGGGCCTCGTCGGCGGGGAAGCCGCCTTCAGCCTCCTTCTCGGAGATGCTCGCCCGGGAGAGGAAGGCGATGTGCCGGGCCAAGGTCCGCATCTGCTGGAGCCCTTCGGCGTCCTCCTTCCCTTCCCCGGGGTCCCGCCCGTGGAGGCCGTTCCAATACTGGCCCCCGGCGACGGTCATCCCGTTGATGGAGAAGAACTTGTTCAGCTCGTCGAAGGTCGAGGTGATGCCGCCCCGGCGGGCCACCGCCACCGCGGCTCCGACCTTGTAGCGCCAATCGATCCGGCTCGAGAAGAAGAGGCGCTGGAGATAGTTCACCAAGGTGCCGTTGGCCATCCCGTAGTAGACGGGGCTTGCGAAGACGAGAGCATCGGCTTCCGCGAAAAAGGGCGCGTCCTTCTTGACGCGGTCCTCGATGACGCAGCGGCCGATCTCGTGGCATTTCCGGCAGGCCAAGCACCCCCGGATCGGAAGGTGGCCTACCTGAATGACGGTAACGTCGAACCCTTCTTCCTTAAGGACGTTCTCGATCTCTTCGAGGGCGAGGGAAGTGTTCCCGCTTGGATGCGGGGAACCGTTGACGAGGATGGCTTTCATGGTGATTTCCTTCTTTCCCGGCCATTATATTTCGCCTGTCAAACCGGTTCGGGGAAGGAAAAAGCGAGGCCGATTCGGCCTCGCTTGGTCGCAAAGGCTAATCTTGTTCGCCCCCGACGACGATCGTCGTGGCTTCCTTCACGCACTCCTCGATCATCTCCTCGTAGGCGATCTTCGCCTCGATTTCCTCGCAAATGGCGATCTTCGGCCGGGTGACCGGATGGCGCGGGGTGAAGATGGTGCAGCAATCCTCGAAGGGGCGGATCGAAATGTCGTAGGTCCCGATATGGCGGGCGATCTCGATCGTCTCGTTCTTGTCGATGGCGGCCAAGGGCCGGATGATGGGGTAGGAAGTGACGGCATTGATGGCGACCATCGACTGGAGGGTTTGGCTCGCGACCTGGCCGATCGACTCGCCCGAGGCCAAAGCCAGGCACCCCCGCTTTCTTGCCATCTTCTCGGCGATCCGGAGCATCATCCGCCGCATGATGGTGATGGCATAGGGGTCGCCGGCTTCCTTGTAGATGGCCAGCTGCAGCTTGGTGAAGTTGACGACGTGGAGTTTGATTGTCCGCTGGTAGCGGGTAAGCACCGTGAGGAGGTCCTTCACCTTGTTGACGGCTTCCTCGCTCGTGTAGGGAGGGGCGGCGAAATGGATGCCCTCGAGGGCGATGCCCCGCTTCAGGAGGGCATAGGAGGCGACGGGGGAGTCGATGCCGCCGGAAAGGAGCATCAGGGCCTTTCCGAGGGTCCCGAGGGGATAGCCGCCGGCGGCCCGGACCGTCTTGGCGTAGACGTAGGCGGCCGGCCGGGCGAGAATGATCCGGACCCGGGTCTCCGGCTCATGGACGTCGACCGCGCTTTCCGGGACGTTCCGCAAGATGTATCCCCCGACGTCGCGGGAGACGGCATAGGAATCCAATGGGAAGCTCTTGTCGCTCCGGGACGTCTCGACCTTGAAGGTCTTCCCGCCGTCCTCGCGGTACGCCAAAAGGGCCGTCGCCCGGATCTCTTCCATTTCTTTCGGGCATTCGTAGAAGAGGCTGAGGCGGGCGATGCCGCTTACCTCGAGAAGGCGGGAAAGGGCCTCTTCGGGCACTTCGTCCATGTAGACACGGATGTGGTCGTGGTCGCGCCTTGCCTCGAAGGAGAAGCCATCGAGGGCATGGGAGACGTTCCGGGCGAGGGCTTCGATGAAGTCGTCGCGGTTCTTGCCTTTCGTAGAGAGTTCGCCGAAATGGATGAGGATTCCTTTTTTCATCTTTGGTTGACCAGCCTTCCCAATAGTTCGTCGCTGACCGCGATGAAGCGGTCGATGTCCTTTTCCGTGTTGAAGGGCGAAAAGGAGAGGCGGACGGCATGGGCCGCCCTTTCCTTCCCGAGCCCCATCGCCTCGATGACGTAGGAGACGCTTTCCCGTTTCGAGGAGCAGGCCGAGACGCTGCTTACGGCGATGCCGGCCTCGCTTAGCCCCTCAACGTAGACGGCGGCCTTTTTCCGGAGAAGAGAGAACGAGAGGAGGAAGGGAGAGCCTTCGAGCGGGGAATTGATCGCGAATTCGTCGTTTCTACGCTGGAGATAAGAGAGGACTTTCTCCCGCAAAAGGGCAACCTTTTGCACGTTTTCCTTACCCTCCCGGACGCTTCGCTCGAGGGCTATGGAGAGGCAATAGTCCCCGGCGACGTCGACCGTCCCGGGGCGATGGCCCCCTTCTTGCTCCCCGCCTTCCGCGAGGGAAGGGAAGGCGATGTTTTTCCGGTAAAGGAGAGCCCCGCTTCCCTTGAGGGCCCCGATTTTGTGGCCGGAGAAGCAGAAGGCGTCGATAAAGGAGTAGGGAACGTCGACCTTCCCGACGGCCTGGGTAAGGTCGCTATGGAAGAAGCACTTGGGATAGGACTTGGCGATGGAGGCTACCTCCCGGAGGTCGGTAATGGCCCCCGTCTCGTTGTTGACCCCCATGAGGGAAACGAGGATGACGTCGCGGTCCATCGCCGCCCGAAGGGCCTCAAGATCGGGGCTTCCCTTTTCCGTCAAGGGGAGGTAAACGACCTCGAAGCCTTCCTTCTCGAGGGCCTTGAAGACGTTGATGACGCTCGGGTGCTCGCCCTGCGAGGTAATGAGTTTCTTCCCGCGGTTTCGATACCGGCGGGCGATCGAGAAAAGGAAGAGGTTGTTGCTCTCCGTCGCCCCGGAGGTGAAGACGGCCTCGTGGGTCTTGGCCACCCCGAGGGCGGAAAGGACTCTTTCCCGGGCCTCCCGGAGGAGGCGGGCGGCATCGTAGCCAAGGAGATGGAGGCTCGAGGGATTCCCGTAGTGGCGGGAAGCGACCTCAAGATAAGCCGAAAGGACGTCCTCATAAGGGCGGGTGGTCGCGGCATTGTCGAGATAGACGACGTCTTCTTTCATGGCTCAGCGGGCGTCGGGCGAGGAGGAAGGAACGGCGCTTTTGGCGACGGCATAGGACCTTTCGAAATCCCCGTCGAAGAAGAGGGTTTCGGCCTGGCGGAGGGCATCGGAAACGACTTCGTTGCCGCTCCGGAAGCGGTTGGCGTAAACGATGGCCGCCTCGGCCTTCTTCATCCCTTCTAGGGCCTTCCCGAGGTCCGAGGAAAGGGCATCGACCCCCTTCGCGAGGCGGGAATAGGCATCGCTCACCTTGCCGACGTCGATCGGCATGGCGTGGAGGAGGGAACTAAGCTCGTCGATGGTGCTCCGGATCTCGACGGTCGCGGGGAGGAAACGCTTGTCGAGGGACTCGAGGCGGGCGCCTTGGAGGTCGGCTTCGGCCTCGCGGACGGTCGTAAGGGAGGTCCCGACGGCAGCGGCCGCCTTCTCGACGTCTTCCTTGAAGGAACGGAGGCGCATCGTGAAGTTGCCCATTTCCTCCTTCACTCCTTCCGATTCCTTCCGGAGGTCTTCCATCCGGGTAAGGAGGACGCTATAGGGCTGCTTGGTTCCGCTATGGATGAGATTGTCGAGGCGCCGCTTGACGGCCCCGGCCTTGTTGATCGACGTCTTGATGTTCTCGATCGTCGCCTCGTCCTCGGAAGAGAAGAGATAGAGCTTCTTGGCTTGCGGTATGGCGTGGGTAAGCTGGAGGTAGTCGTTGTCGAGGCGGCCGGCTTCCCGGTAAACGGAGGTATAGTCGCGCTCGAAGGCGGCCCGGGAGGCCTTTTCCTTCTCGAAGGCGTCGAAATAGCCCTGGATCCGCTCGGAAAGAGCATCGATACGGCCCTTGAGCGATCCGAGGACGAGGCTTCGGAGGTCGTTGCTCATCGCCTCGACCGCCTCCTCGAGCTGATCGCAGGTCTCGTCGACCATGATGTGATGGAGCGGATAGCCCTCCTGCAAAAGGGTCTGGTAGGCGTCGCGGAGAGAGATGATCTTATCGGGGAGGACCTTGGAAATCTGCAGGCACATCTCGGGAATCTCGCCCATCCGGCTGTCGAGGGCCTTCAAGACGGGATCGAGCTCCTTGGTAATGATGTCCTGGGCGTCTTCGTAGGAGGCCCGGTCGATGTAGCCCTCGGCCTCGCTCAGGAGGTTTTCGCACTTCCCGAAGAAGGCATCGAAAGTCGCGGCGAGGAGGCCGACGTCGCCCTGAAATGAATAGTAGGTTTCCTTGATCTTCCGGAGGGCCGATTGGCTGGCCATGAAATCGCTTTGGACCTTTTTCTCGTCCTCGAACTTGAGGGTCAAGGTCCTCGAGAAGGAAGAAACGGCGCTTTCGAAATCGTTCATCTTCTTCCGGGCTTCCGGAAGGAGGCGCTTGAAATCCTTGTAGGCGTGATCGTTGAGGTCGTCGGAGAGCTGGCGGAGGTAGGAAACGACCTCGGCGTCGCGGTAGTCCTTGAGGTCCTTGTACTTGTTGTTCAGCTCGATGTAGAGCTCGCCGTAGGCGAAGTTCCGCTGGTAGATGCTTTCGAGGCGGCTGATGTACTGGGCGATTTTGCCAAAGAGGATCCCGTGGCTATTTTCGTAGCGGCCGCTCAAATCGTTGAAGGCCCTTTTGTAGCGCCCGCCCCGCATGAGGAAGAGGGCGAGGGCGAGGGCGAGAAGAACGACGGGGATGCCGATTCCGAAGCCGAGGCCGAGAGCCAGGTTCTGGTCGATAAGGAAGGTAGCGTTGAACATACCTGCTAATGTTAGCATATGGGCCGGCTAGGTAGTCTCCTTTCTTTAAGAAAGGTTTGACAAAGGAGCGCCGGGCCTCTATCCTTTCGCTTGCGTAAAGTTAGCGGGCCTTCATCTTCCCGCCCGACGTCCGCCGATAAGCGAAGTAAGCCCGGGGCTAACCGGGCCGAAAGGGCAGACACCCGGGGAAGAGGGAGGGCCACCTTGTTTTGCGCCGAAAGAAAAGGAGGACTTTCCATGTCCAAGTACACGGCTTCCAAGTGGAAGCGTTCGCGCCATCTCTCCTTCTCGACCCTCGAGACCGGGGATGAGCTCAAAAAGCGGGCCTATGGCCCCGGCCAGCACGGCCAAGACCGGAAGCGCAAGCCGTCCGAGTACGGAGCCCAGCTCCTCGAGAAGCAGAAGCTCCGCCACCTCTACGGGGTCAACGAGCGCCAGTTCCGCCGCCTCTTCGTCCTTGCCAAAAAGGAAAAGGACGTCGTCACCGGCCTCGCCTTCTTCCGGATCCTCGAAAGCCGGCTCGACAACCTCGTCTACCGGATGGGCTTTGCCCGGACCCGCGCCGCGGCCCGCCAGCTCGTCAATCACGGCCACGTGACGGTCAACGGCAAGAAGGTCGACATCCCGAGCTACCTCTGCAAGGTCAACGACGTCATCGGTTTCCGCGAGGATAGCCCCCTCAAGGTCGTCAAGGAATCCCTCGACGGCAAGCCGACGGTCCCGGCCTACGTCACCGTCGACGCCGAGAAGATCAAGGGCACCTTTGCCCGCCTCCCGGAGCGCAACGAGCTACCGAAGGACATCAACGAAGCCCAGATCATCGAGTTCTACAACCGGAAGCTCTAATCCGTTTGAAAAGGGTCACCTGCCCTCCCTCCGGGGAGGGTTTTTCATGCCTCCGGGCAATGAAAGGTATTTGACGGTGGCATATATTCCCCAAAAGGTGGACTTCCACCTCCCCCGCGGCTATAAGTAGCTGTTATGAATTACCTTTCTACCATCAAGAAGACGGTCGGAAGCGCCGCTCTTATTGCCATCGGAATCCTCCTTCCGCTTTGTTTCCACAGCATCCCCAATGCCGGAAGCATCTTCTCGCCGATGCACATCCCCGTCCTCATCGCCGGCTTCCTCTTCGGCCCTCTCTTCGGGCTCGGGGTCGGGCTTCTCACTCCCCTCCTCAATAGCCTCATTACCGCAATGCCGCCCCTTTATCCGGTCCTCCCGCCGATGATGGTCGAATGCGCCCTTTATGGGGCTGTGGCCGGTCTTCTCTTCCGCCTCGTGAAGACAAAATGGATGTACCTTGACCTCTATCTCAGCCTTATAGCCGCCATGCTCGTCGGGCGCTTGGGCGGGGCCTTCGTCAACTATCTCGTCTATGTCGGGCGGGGCGACGCCTACTCCTGGTCGATCTTCGTCAATAGCTACTTCTTGATGGGTTGGCCAGCCATACTCATCCAGCTCGCCCTTATCCCAAGCGTCGTCTTCGCCCTCTTCAAAAGCCACCTCATGAGCCGTGAAGACCGCTTCCTTTTTCCCCATAAAGAAAGGGCCGCGATGGCCAAAGAACAAGCCAGCCATTTCGGGAAGCTCGCCGAAAAATGGGCGGGTTACGCCGAAGGCAAGGCGGCATGCGAAGCATGGCTGAAAAATATGGATGACGCGGAAGGCAGCGTTGCCGCTTCCGACGCGCTCCTTGCCTGCCTGAATCAATGCAAGGACTGCGGCTGTGAAGCCGACGCCCTCGTCCAAGAGATCGATAAGGACAAAGACTGCCTCGTCAAGAAATCCTTCTGGATGATCGGCGGCGACGGCTGGGCATACGACATCGGTTACGGCGG
>CASEWT010000015.1 GCA_949291655.1 uncultured Bacillota bacterium | reverse complement strand
TTTCCGACATCGCCCCGCGCTCGATCGAGGCGCTTAAAGCATCCTCGAGGATCTACGCGGAAGACACGAGGAACGCCCGAAAGCTTCTTTCCTACCTCGGGATCGAAGGCAAATCCCTTTCCTCGATCCGTTCCCAAAACGAACGGGACGAAGCCCGAAAGGCCATTGCTCTTTTGAAAGAAGAAGGCGGCGCCATTGCCTACATGTCCGATGCCGGGCACCCCTGCCTCAGCGATCCGGGCGCCGCCCTCGTCCACGAAGCCGTCGAGCAAGGCGTCGCCTCGACCATCGTCCCGGCTACCTCGGCGGCCCTCGCCGCCTATTGCCTGAGCGGCTTTCCGGATGCCCGTTTCTATTTCCAAGGCTTCCTCCCCCTCTCCGGCAAGGATCGAAACGCCGTCCTCGAATCCCTGAAGGAACGCCGGGAACCGACGATTGTCTACGAAGCGCCGACCCGCATCGGAAAAACGCTCGCCGATCTTGCGAGAGTCCTCGGGGAACAACGGGAAATTTCCCTTTCCCGGGAAATCAGCAAGATCCACGAGGAGACGATCCACGGTACCTTGGGAGACTTCCTCGGCATCGAGGAAGGCAGCATCCGCGGGGAAATTGCCTTCGTCGTGTCCGGAAACAAGAAGGAAGCCCGCGAGCCATCCCCCGAGGAAATCGATGCCTGCATAAAAAGGCACCTCTCCCTCGGGAAAGGTGCCGTCAAGGCGGCGATGGAAGAGCTGAAGGTTGGGCGGAAGGCCGCTTACGACTCCTACCTCCGAGTCAAGGGCTAGGCCCTCCGCTTCCCGACCTTGACTTTGAGGCCCTCCCTAGCGAGGGTCTTTTTGTAAGAGACTCCGACCTCGACGAGGAAGAACCCGACAAGGCTCAGGAAGGATACGGTGTAGAAGATGGCCGCCGCCCCGAGATAAGGCGTTTCGTAGGTGAAGACGAGGTGGTAATTCCCCGCCGGGACGTAGTAGCCGAGGAAACCGCCGTTGAGGTTGAAAGTCTCGGCCTGGAAGCTCGTCCCGCCCTCTCCTTGGAGAGTTACTTTCCAGCCGGCATCGTAGGCCAAAACCGAAGTCATCATCCCGGCCCGCTCGAAGTTCCCGTCAGCCTCGAAGCGATCGGTCGAATAGGTGACGTTGCTCAGCCTTCCGCCTTGGAGACTATTCACCGTTTCCTCAAGGCTCGAGCGCTCCATGAAGTAGCAATTGAAGCTCGAGGAGAGGGAGTAGCTGTTCCTTTCCGACGGTTTCCCGAGGAAGACGATGGACCGGACCCGTCCAGGAGCGTACATCCCGAAAAGGGGCATGTTGGAGTTGACCCGGAGGCCGCTGTTCCAGTCGCGGATGGAGGCGTATTCGTACGAGAGAAGCTGGTACTCTTCGACGGTGCCGTCTTCGTTCATGACATCCCCGACCATGTAGATGCGGACATTCCCGACCGAATTGGGGAGATAGAGGGCGAAATAGGCGCCATCCCAATCTTCGTTCAGGTAAGTGCCGTTCCGGGGGCTTAGGACAATCTTTTCGAAATCCGATTCGACCGTGTCGCCGGAACGGTAGTCTTCCTTCGAAACGACGAGGTCGGAACTCGTCGCCGGGTCAAGGAAGGCCGTCGGGCCGTAGGCCACGCCATCGCGGATGCCGTAATAGGTATAGTCGTCGCTCGTCGTGTAGACCTCGGCCTTGAGGGGCGAAGTCGAGGAGGAAGAGAAGTAGTAACGGGAGGACTCGTAGGCCGTCTCGTTGTAGCTAGGCGCCGTTTCGAGGGTTCCCCCGAGGCCTTTTAGACGGTCGATGTCCTCGTCTTTCACGATGCCGCCGGTCACGTAGACTTCCTCGTTCCGCATGACTTGCTTGGCGGCCGAATCCCCGGTGCCGCCCGTATACCAGTCGCTTTGGTAAATCGTAAGGCCGCTTCCGTCGATGTTCCGGTTGTTTTCCGGATAGAGGCCTTCGACCATCCAGGAGAAATAGAGGTCGTCGTTGAGGCCGGAACGGTAAATCTGGTAGCTGCCGTCCTCGTAGACGAGCTCGGAATCGAAGGGCACGTTCGGGGCGGCGAAGTCGAAGCCGCTTCCGTAGCCTTCGCCCCGAACGACGTAGTATTTCGTCCCGAGGGCCAGATCGAGGCCGACGCGCTTGTTGCCATAATAGGCGCTCCAACCGCCGTTGGAGAGGCGGGAGTAGGCGTTAAGGGCCGCCGTTTCGTAGTTAAAGAGCGAGGAGAAGTGGCTGGTGCCGTTCGCGCCGTAGGCAATCTGGCTGTTCTTGTCGACCAGCCCTTCGATATTGGCCCGGTAATAGGTTCCTTCCCCGTCCTCGTTCATCTTCGCAAGGCGGCTCGTCATCGCCTCGGCGAAGGCGGCCCCGCCGTTGTAGCTGTTCTGGTAAGACCAGCTCGAACCGTAGATGAACGAGCAGTTCCCGCAAACGATGGTCTCGACGGCGATGATGCCCATTAGGGCCCTCGGCAACCATTTCTTGTAACGGAAGCAGATGAAAAGGACCGAAACGAGGCCATAGAGCCCGAACTGGTAGTAAATCATCCACTGGAGGGAATGCATGACGCCATCGCGGGTGCCGTAAGCCGGGAACGTGTAGTTTTCGGGCCAATAGCCGTCCATGCCGGTGCCGTCGAAAGTCATGCCGTTGAAATAGAAGGCATAAAGGGCCCAAACGACGACGGAAAGGGCCAATGTAAAGAGGGCTCCGGAGACGATGACCCATTTCGGCTCTTCTTTCAATCGATCGAGTTCCCGGGCCCCGTAATAAACGATCAAGGGGACGAGGACGATGTACCAGCGCCCGTAGCCATCCCCGGCGAAGGCGTAGAAGAAGTAATAGGCGAAATTGGTGAAAACGAGGTAAGAGAAGAGGGCGAAAAGGAGAAGCTCCCCCACTTTCTTGCGCCGAATGGCCGAAACAAGGGCGATAAAGAAGAGGATGACGATCGGGGTATAGGAAAACATCGAGGCGGTCCAGGAGTCGTAGTTGTTCGGGCGGGCCAGCGGAAGCCAGAGATAGTTGACCGTCGGGAAAAGGAAGGAAGTAATCCCTTGCATCTCCCGGACGGGATGGCGGCCGACCATTTGGAACATGGCCGCGAAGAAACTCCCGACATCGAAGGTCTGGATCGAGGTGAGGATCTGCTCGAGGTAAAGGGAACCTAGAGACATCGTCCGGCCCGACAAGGAAGATTCCCGAAGGCTTGGGAAAAGAACCCAAGAGCCGAGAAGGAGCCCGGCCGCAAAGGCGTAGACGCCGATTCCGATGACGGCCAAATTGCCTTTCAGGTCCCGGCGGCCCAAGGTCATGAAATAACGGATGAGGCTATAGAAGACCCCGAAGAGGCAGATAACGACCAAGTAAAAGAAGCAGGACATCCCGAGGAGGAGAAGCGAGACGGCCAGGACATAAGGCTTTTTGTCCTTAAGTATCTTCTCAACGCCAAGGAGGCAGAAGGGAATGAGAGCCGAGGCGCTGACCATCGTCGGAAAGCCGACCATGAAATTGATGAAGCCGTTGAAGGCGTAGGCGGTCCCGGCCACCCGGGCCGAGCTTTCCTTCATACCGAGGTAACGGCAATACCACCGCATGCCAAGGCCTCCGACCATCCCTTTCACGATGGTGAGAAGGGCGTACATCTGGGGAATCCAGGACCTAGGGGTGACGATATAGGCTACGAGGAGGAACGGATCGAAGAGGCCGTAGTAGGCATTGGCCCCGATCTGATCGACCCCGAGGTAGGTGTCGGTCGAATAAAGTTCGAAGTAACCGGTCCGGAAAAACTTCTGCCACGTGTCGTGAAAGCCGTAGGCCATCGTCACGTACTGACTTTGGTAGTCCCAGCCATAGAGCTGGGTAAAGGAATTGTTCAGGAGGCTATAGGCCATCCAAAGAAAACCGAGGATAAAGAGCCCGATCCCAAAGTAAAAAAGACTCCTGATGTCGAAAAGAAAGGGCATTTTCTCATGCAAAAACGCCTTAAATGACTTCCTTTTGGGAGCCAAGTCCTTCAGTTGGACGATATTCTCATCGGGCATCGCCATCCGCTCCTTCCCCTCCGCTTTCCTCGCCCGAGAGGCCAAGGGCATCGGAAATCGGCGTCGAGAAGACGATGCCTTGCCCCTTGGTCGAAATGCCGGCATCGCGGTAAATGGCTTCCATGACCGCGTTCTTGATTTCTTCCCGGACCAGAATGAGGACCATTTCCTTCTCGGGAGTAATGGCAATCCCGAAGAAACGCTCGATGTCCTTGTTGCCGGTTCCGTGGGCCGTGAGAATGGTTCCTCCGCGGGCACCGGCCTTCTTGGCGGCTTCCATGACGATGTCGGTATACCCGTCGTTCACGATGGCATAGATGCATGCGTACTTCTCGTCGTTCATTGCCTTATCCTCCTCGGGCCTTTCCTTTTTGGGCTCCAGATAGCGAAGGTTCGCCGCGTAGCGATAAGCCGCTACCCCGACGAAGCTTTCGATGTTCGTCGCGAAGGCGATTCCCTTCGCGTAATTGCTCACGGCAAAGCGCTTTGCGAGCTCGTTTCGAAGCGACCGGTAAACATCGGAGGGCAAGCAGGCGAAGAAGGCCCGCTTGTCCTGGTTCCCAAACCCGAATACCTCGTAAAAGTCGCTCGATGCCGTGCCCTTGCCGTGCATCGAAAGGAAGAAGCTCGCGCCGGCGGCCAAGATCATCTTCCCGATGCTCGAAGCCTGCCCGTCGTTAACGATGACCGTCGCGAAAACCATCGGCCGAAGGGCATACCCTTCGTCGAAGGGGGTCTTTTTCTTTTCGCGCACGGCTTTTCTTTCCTTTTTCATGTCAACCTACCAAGTGAACAATCTGGCAATCGTCGGCTTCGATGAAACCCTCGCGGATCTTTCGATCGACCAGCCGCCGCTTCACCACCGCGTAAAGGCCCATCATCTGAATGACGATGAGGGGCATGAGGGCAATCATCGCGACGCTTCCGAAGGCGTTCTCGAAGACGGCCGACTCGTCCTTTGTCCCGACGGTGAAGCCGATGACGAAGGGCATGACGAAGGTCGAGGCCATCGGCCCGGAAGCGACGCCGCCGGAGTCGAAAGCCATCGAGGTATAGATGCCCGGGACGAGGAAGGTCAAGCCCAAGGCGATGATGTAGCCGGGAACCATGTAGTAAAGGATCGAGAAACCGAGGTAGGCCCGAAGAACCGCCAAGGCGACGCCTCCACCAACGGCCAAAGCCATGATGATAAGGACGTTAAAGTTTTTGATGGTCCCTTCGGAAACTTTCTCGATTTGATGGACGAGGACATGGACGGCCGGTTCGGCAAAGACTCCGAAGAGGCCGAAGAGGCCCCCGACGAGAATCGCCACCCAGACGAGAGAAGCATCGCTTCCGAGGGACTTGCCGAGCAGCTGGGCAATCGGAAGGAAGCCGACCTCGACCGTCGTCATGAAGACGACAAGGCCGAGATAGGCATAGACAAGGCCGATGAGGATGCGGGCCAGCTGCTTGAGGGAAAGGCGGACGAAGAGAAGGTCGTAGACAATGAAGAACACCGCGATCGGGCAGATGGCCAGGGCGACCGAGCCAAGCTGGGAAACGAGGTCCCCTCCGATGACCGGAAGGACGCTCTCCCAACAGGAAGCGAAATCGGCGGCCTCAACATAGGAAACGCTCTCGAAGTGGTAAACCATCGCCGAGGTATCGGTGAAAAGGGCCAAGACCATGACCATGATGATCGGGCCGACCGAGGCGAGGGCCGTAAGGCCGAAGGAGTCCTCGCTTGACCTTCCGCCGTGGCTCCGCGAGGCGGCGAGGCCGGCCCCGAAGGCCAGGATGAAAGGAACGGTAACCGGGCCGGTTGTAACCCCGCCCGAATCGAAGGCAATCGGAAGCAGCTTCGGATCGACGAGCCCGGCTAGGGCAAAGACGATTCCGTAGAAGCATAAGAACATGATCTTGAGCGACTTTTGGAAAAGGATCCGCAAAACCCCGACGACGAGAAAGATCCCGACGCCGAGGCCGATCATGCAGATCAAGGTCGCCCGGTCGATGCCGATTTGCCCGGCCATGACCGAGAGGTCCGGTTCGGCAACCGTAATGAGGAAGCCGAGGAGGAAAGTCATGAGGACGACAATCCACATCTTCTTCCCCTTAAAGAGGGTCTCCCCGATCGTTTGCCCGATTTGCGACATCGAACGGTCGCAGCCGATTTGGAAGAGACTGAGACCCAAGCCGATGAAAAAGGCGGAGACGAGGAAAAGGACGAGGCCCGGAAGGGAGAAGGCCGGAACGACGCCAGTAAGGTAAACGACGACGACCACGGCCACGATCGGGATGACTGAAAGGAAGCTCTCCCCGACCTTCGATAGCCAGGACCAATCGAAAAGCGCGCCGAAGTTCAGGCGCCTAGTTTTTGGGGCCTTTGTCTTTCCTTCCACGTGCTTTTTCCTTTCCGTCTCCGAAGAACATTTTCCGGAAGGGGCCCGGCATCGGGCTCCGGAGGTCAATTTCCCGCCCGTCTTCCGGCGAAACGAGGGTAAGACGATAAGCATGGAGGCCGAGCCGCTTCAAAGGATCGGATGGCTCTCCGTACTTGTCGTCCCCGACGACGAAATGCCCGATATGACCGAGCTGGACGCGGATTTGGTTTTTCCGCCCCGTCTTGATGTCGACGTCCAAAAGCGAATACCCGCCTTTCTCGGCCATCGTTTTGTATTCCGTTACGGCGAGCTTGGCTCCCTTGGGGCCATGGGCAACTCGCATGAGGTTGGTTTTGTCCTCGAAAAGGTAATCTTTGAGGGTCGCTTCCTTTTTCTCCATGCTCCCCTCGACAATGGCGTAGTAGCCCCTCTTGGTAACGATGTCGTTCCAGTGCTTCTGGAGCTTTTCCTGCGTCGCTCGGTCTTTGGCAAACAAGAGGACGCCGGAAGTGTCCTCGTCGAGGCGATGGACGACGAAAAGGCGGGCCGAGCGATCGTTCATCGTGAGGTAATCGCTCATCATCCGGTAAGCCGTCGACTTCTTTTCCTTGTCGCTGGCCACGCTGAGCAGGCCGCTCGGCTTATCGATAGCGATGATGTGCTCGTCCTCGTAAATGATGGGGAGGTTCTTCCGCTTCTTCTTCCGAATCGGCTCCCAGGCAAGGGTCACCTCGTCCTCGGGATAAAGGCGAAAGGAGAAAAGGGAAACCGGAGCCCCGCCGACGGCGACCTGGTGGTTGGCAATGATGCGCCGAACGTTCCGCTCGCTTTGCCCCGGGAGCTTTTCCTTCACGAAGGAAAGAAGGTCGGTCTCGTGACGGACAACATAGGTCTTGTCCGGCCGCCGGGAACGGACTAGAGGCTTTCGGGGACCTTGGTTGGCTTTGCGGGGGCGAAAGGCTGGCATGACTAGATTTTATCCGTTCTTGTCTTAGACAAGAAGCACAGAATGTCCGTCATCTTCCTTTTGGCATCCGCATGTCCAAGGGCATAGATGCCCCCTAGGACATCGAGCCTACGCTCCGTCGTTTTGATGGCGATGGATTCCGAAGGATAAATCGCCAGCAAATCCCCTTTGTCGTTCATGGAATCGAGTTCGTCAAAAAGAGAGTTGTATACCGCCTCCGGATGGCGGAGCGGCTCGATTGCCTGCGGATAGGAAGCAAATAGGCGATTCATCAAGGCGCTTGCCCGCCGGGCTCTTTGCCGCTTCCGATAACCGCGGGCTTGGGTCGAAATGACAAGAAGAGGCCCCTCTTGCATCCTGAGGGCTTCGCGGAGGGCAATGGGGGAAACGATCCCTCCGTCGAGGTAGTGCTTGCCCCGGGCCTCGACCGGGCGGCAAAGAAGGGGAAGTGAGCAGCTGGCCCGGAGCCCGTCCCAGAAATCGGGATCGTCCTTTCCGAAAAGGGCGCTCTTCCCGCTCTCGAGCTCGGTAGCCACAGCATAGAACCGGCAGGGGGAAGCAAGGAATTTCTCCTTGGAAAAGCCGAGGCGCCCGGGAGCCGCGGCAAAAAGGTAGTCGAAGTCGAAAAGCCCTCCGGTCTTCACGAAGTTCCGGGCGGCCATGAACTCCTTGTCCGCGGCCATGGCAAGCATCGTCCGCTTGGCCCCTTGGTAATCCCCGCTGAGGAAATTGGCCGTCACGAGAGAGCCGGCCGAGGTGCCGAAGGCCAAGGACGGATAGAGCCCCTCTTCGAGGAAGGCATCGAGAACGCCGGCCGCGTAAATGCCGCGCATCGATCCTCCTTGCACGACCAAGGTGAACTTCATCCTAGGCCCGGCTCCGGAAGTAAGCGGCCGCGCAGTCGCGGAGGCGGTTGACGGAGTCGCGGGCAACTTCGTTGAAATAGAAGTCGATGCTCTCGTAGGCGTAGGAAATGATGACGACGGTATACGTCTTGTCGTATTCGTAGTCCCTCGAAGACGGATAGGTGACGTTCCTTGCGGCAACGCTCATGAGGTCGCGGCCCTCAATCGTCGCGAAGATATGATCGTTGTCGAAGGGGAAGACCGAATAAAGATCGCCATAGGTGATGTTGCCGGCCACGATGTCCTGGCGGGCGCAGCCGCTATTGACGATCGCTACCTCCGGAGAAGGATAGCCATCGTAGTCTTGATAGAATTCGTAAAGAGCCTCGGCCCCGATCGAAGCCAGCTGGCTTTGGGGGATGTCGACATCGGTGTAGCCAACCACCTCGTCCATGACTTCGGAGAACTGCTCTTCATAGGAAGCGACGATGAGAGAAGTCACGTAATCGGGGACATTGTCCTCGTTGTCGTAGAAGGACTCGTCCCGCTCGACGCCGTCGAACGCCCACCCGTCGGCCGACCTTACGAAACGGACCGAGCGGACGTTGCTTCCATTGGCCCAAGTCTGAAGGTGCGGAATCCCGTAATTGTCCACAAAGTAGGTGTCCTGATGGGTATGGCCGAGGAAGACGGCATCGATATTCTGGCAGTAACGGGTGTTGAAATCGCCGTCATGGATCGAGACGACGACCAAATCGCAGCCTTCCTCGACTCGAAGGCGATTGGCCTCGTTCGAGATGAGGCTCGAATAGGAGGCGAAATGGTAGCCGCCGAGGCTCGAGGGCAAAATCGAGCCCTCCAAAAGCCCAATGCCTCCAATGACGCCGATCCGAACCCCACCCCGGACAAGGACGGTGCTCGGGGCAAGGAAGGAAGGCCGCTGCTCTTCTGGATCGAGGACATTGATGCCGAGGAACGGGAAATTGGCTTTCGGAGCGTTGTCCTCGATGGCCGAGGCGCCCCAGTCGAACTCGTGGTTGCCGATGCTCATCGCGTCAAAGCCGACGGCGTTCATCCAGTCGATCATCGCCCCGCCGCAAGACATGTTGCTCATGGCGCTGCCCTGCCACATGTCGCCGGAAGAAAGGATGACCGTCCCGTCCGGGTTGCCTTCGTAGGCGTTCCGGTAAAGGGTCGAGAGGCGTTCGATACCAAGCTGGTACTGGCCGCTCTCGCCGTTAAAGTCGATCGCGCCGTGGGTGTCGTTGATCGTATAGATGTCGATGGCTTCGAGTTCCTCGACCGGGGCTTCTTCCTCATAGCTCGTGTATAGGGCAATCGACTCGATCGCGATCTCGCCTAGCGGAGCATAAAGGCTGAAATAGCGGGCGTTGTCGCCAAAAGCGAAATAGACGTCGCTTTCGAGGGCCGAGGCCCCGATGGCCCCGTTATCGATTGACCAATGGGACCCCTTTGCGTAAAGGATGTCGAGGGGGTCCGCCGCAGCGAATTCCACCCGAACCCCGAGAAGGGAAGAGTAGGCAAGGTCATTCGTAAGAAGGAGACCCTTCTCAAGGATGAGCGACCCGTCCTCGCCGCGCGTCAAAGACCCTTCGTAGCGAAGAGGGAAGCGCTCGTCGTCGCCGATTAGGAGATTCCCGTCGACGACGGCTTCGGAGTCATAGACGACAACTTCGGAAATTTCCTCCTGCAGGGCTCCTTCGGAGCTCGAGGAATAGGGCACATAGGAGGTAGAAGACCCGGAGGAACTGAAAGAATCGGAAGAAGAACCGCTCGAGGTCGAAGGATTGGAACAGGAGAAAAGAAGGGCAGCGACAAGGAAGGAACAAAGGAACGTTTTCTTCATGGGTAAATGTTAACCCATGTAGCCAAGTCCTTCCAAAAGAATGAAAAGGCCAAGGAGGACGAGGACCGTGCCGCCGAGGATTTCGGTGATCTCCACTTTGCCTCGGAAGATTTTGTTGAAGAACTTCCCGCCGTAAAGGCCGAGAAGGGAAACGAGAAAGGAAACGACCGCGATGACGATGAAGCAAACGTAGATTTGGTAATCGGCCGTCGCCTGGATGTTGGTGCGAACGGTGATGCCGATGGCCAAGGCATCGATGCTATCGGCGACCCCTTGAACCAAAATCATCGGATAGGTAAGGGTTTTGCGCTTAGAATTCTCGTCATCGCCTTTCTTCTTTGCGAGCTCGATGCTCGATTCGACGATCATTTTGAGACCAATGACGGACAAAAGAACAAAGCCGACCCAGTGATCGTAGGCGTCGATCCACTGGGAGAAGGCCAAGCCGAGAAGAAAGCCGACGAGCGGGAAAAGGCCTTGGAAAAGGCCGAAGGTGCCGGCCGCGAAGAAACTCTTCTTCCGCCCCATGTCCGGATAGACGAGGCCATCCGTCACGCTTAGGGCAAAGCAGTCCAGGGAAAGTGCCAAGGCAAACACGAAGGATAGCACCAACCAGTTCATAATCCCTCGATCTCCGATATCATGGTCATCGTCATGAAGCGAAAAATCGATCCCCGTTACATCTTCCCGATCGTCATCGGCCTAGTCGCCGTCGCGGTCCTCGTCGCCCTCATCGTCTCCGCCCATTTCGCTTGAGCCTTGCGAAAGTAGAGAACGGTAGAGATCGACCCGGCGGTCGCGGAAAACGCCCCACGAGTATCGTTCTTCGGCAATGGAGAGAAGATCGAATTCCGCAAGGCGGATTCCTTCTTCGGCCCGGTCCATGGAAACGACGATTTCCCCATGCTGATCGGCAATGAAGGAGGAACCAAGGAAGGTCATTTCGGAATTGCCCGCCTTTTCGACGCCGACCCGGTTGGAAGCGGCGAGCGGAATCAAATTGGCAGCTGCTTGCCCGGCCATCGCATTCCGCCAATGGGGCATCGAGTCGCGAACGAGAACCGGTTCGCTTCCGATGGCCGTCGGGAAAAGGAGCAATTCGGCTCCCTTTAGAGCCAAGACCCGATGCGTTTCGGGGAACCATTGATCCCAGCAGACGCCGCAGCCGATGCGCCCGGCGGCCGTCGAGAAAACCTTGAAGCCGGTATGGCCGGGGGCAAAGTAGAATTTCTCCTCGTAGCATGCCCCGGTCGGAATGTGGCTCTTCCGATAGAGGCCGAGGTCGCGCCCGTCCTTGTCGAACATCTCAAGGGAGTTGAAATAGCAGTTTCCGTCTTTTTCGAAAAAGGAAACCGGGAGGACGACCCGGTTGTTCTTGGCCACGGCTTGGAAGGTCGAAAGGGTCTTCGAGTATTTCCTTGCCTCGGCCTTCTTGAAGTTGGCGTAGTCTTCGACCTGGCAAAAATACGGTCCTTCGAAAAGCTCGGGGAGCAAAACGACGTCGGCTCCCCTCCGGGCCGCTTCCTCGACAAAGGAAATGGCCTTGGCCACCGCTTCCTCGTAGGTCAAAGGAACCCGGTACTGGACAATCGCTACTTTCATTTTTCGTTCTCCTCGATGCTTCCCATCTGCATCGTCAGGCAATGGATGTTTCCCCCGCCCAGGAGGATTTCCCGAGTCGGGATTTGGATGACCCGCTTATTCGGGAAGGCCTTCTGGAATTCCTCGAGGGCCAAGAGGTCTTCCTTGACCCCGAAGCCGGGGATGATGGCGTATTCGGGCCCTTGAATGAAATTCACGTAGGAGGCGGCCAGGCGCCTTCCGCCTTCCCGGACGTCGAGGGTCGAACTTTCCTTCTTAAGTCCGCGGGCTTCGGCCTCGCTCATCTTGAGGGCCGGGGAGGGGACTCTCAGGAAGCGGATTTTGAAGGGCCGCCCTTTGGCATCAGTCGCCTCCTTGAGGATAGCGAGGGCCTCGCGGGAATATTCGTACTGCGGATCGTCTGGATCATCGCTCCAAGCGAGGAAAATCTCCCCGGGGCGGGCAAAAGCCACCATGTTGTCGACGTGCTCGTTGGTCTCATCCATGTAAATGCCATGGGGAATCCAAATGACCTTGTCGACGCTGAAGCACTCCATCAGACGGTCTTCGATTTCCTTCTTGGAAAGCGTTGGGTTCCTTCCTTTCGAAAGGAGGCAAGCTTCGGTCGCGATGAGGGTTCCCTCTCCGTCCATGGCGACCGAACCGCCTTCGAGGACAAAGTCGCTTTGATAATAGGAACGAAGTTTGAGACGTTTGGAAAGAAGGCCGGAAATCCGGTCGTCGTCCCGGTAGTTCTTGTAAAGGCCATCGACCTCCCCGCCCCAGGCATTGAAGCGGAAATCGAGGGTCCGCATCTTCTTGCCATTGTTGAGGAAGAAAGGAAGGGTGTCCCGGGCCCAGCTGTCGTTGTAGCGGATGGAAATCGTCCGAACGTTCGGGAAATCCTGGAAACGGGGGGCGACCTTCTTGTAGTAGGAAGGGTGGATTCCGACGACGACTTGCTCGTACTTGCAAAGTTCCTCGACGAGGCGAAGGATCTCATTGACGGCCGGCTCGGCCCCCTCGCGCCAAGTGTCGCGGCGATAAGGGACCAAAAGGAAAACGCAATCGTGCTTCCCGCCTTCGAAGGGAAGGCGGTAGCCGTCCTCCCGAGGATTGGTGATCTTGCTTTCGAGGTAGTCGACGAGGCGCCGCTCGTAGAGGCGGAAGCGTTTCCAGTTCCGGATGTCCACCACTTCGAAGCCGTCCGTGTAGCTCGACATCGTCTTCACGCCCGATTTGAGATAGGATTCGACCCGCCGGACCAGTTCCTTGGTCCAGACCTCACCGGGGCAGATAAGGGGGATGCCCGGCGGGTAGATCATCACTTGCTCTTTGCTGATTTCCCCGTCGAGATTCTCGAGCGGCATGACGCGGCCAGGGGCATGGAAGGCGGTCCGCGGACGGATGAGCATGTAAGGGAACGACGTATCGAAAACACGCTTTTTCCTCGCAAATTCAGGATGGAAATGCTCGTTTCCGATTTCCCTTAGGGCCGCGATGAGGCTATCGACGTGCTCTTTTTTCGTCCCGATAGACAAGATGCCGAGAACGGCATGGCTCTCGGCGAGCTCCATTTGGATTTCGTATTTCTCGCGAAGAATTCGGTAAAGATCGAAGCCGGAAATGTCGAGGCGGTCGAGCCCGATGACGAGCTTCGTGATGTCGTAATCGAAGGCTCCATGGCGGATGAAGTGCTCGCGGGAAACGTCATAGAAGCCGTCGATCTTCGCGATTTCGGACCGGGCATAATCGCTTAGGAGGTAAACCCGTTCGATGTCTTCCTTGCCCTTGGCGGAAGCCAAATAGCTCCGGGCCCCGTCGAGCGACCCCATGAGGATGGAAGAGGGGGAAGTCGTCGTCAGGACGTTAAGAGACTTCTGGACGTCCTCGCGGGTGAAGAAGCCGTAATGCATGAGCAGGACCGAGCTTTGGGTCAAGCTTCCAGCGGTCTTGTGAAAGGAAGCGCTCGCCAGATCGGCCCCGGCATCCATGGCCGAGCAAAGCCCGCGGGAGCCGTTGAAATAGTAATGGGCGCCATGGGCCTCGTCGACGAGGACGGCCATTCCGTGGGCATGGGCCAATTTGACGATGTCCCGAAGCGGCCCGACCGCCCCGAAGTAAGTCGGGTTGATGACGAAGACGGCCTTCGATGAAGGATGCTGGCGGATGGCTCTTTCCCAATCCTTGATAGAAGGTTGGTTGGCAATGTTGAGCTCGTCGTCGATTTCCGGCATCACGTAAACGGGGACGGCCCCGCAGAGAATGAGCGAATTGATGATCGACTTATGGACGTTTCGCGGAAGAAGGACCTTGTCGCCGGCTTTGAGGGCGGTCAGGAACATCGCGATGATGCCCCCGGTCGTACCGTTGACGAGGAAGAAGGCGTCGTCGGCCCCGCAGGCGGCAGCCAGGAGTCGCTCGCTTTCGAGGATGATCCCCCGGGGCTGGGCGAGGTTATCGAGGCCGAGCGGGGCGTTGAGATCGCATTCGAAAACGCGGCGGCCCAGGACATCGACGGCCGGAGTGTCGATGTTCCCGAGGTGATGACCAGGAACGTCAAAAGGCGACTTGATTTCCTTCGAGGCTTTCTCGACGGCATCGAGGAAGGGCGTTTTTGCCTGATTGGTATCGTTTTTCATGTTTCTCTCGCTACTCGGCCAGCCCGTGTTTCCTCAAGGCTTCGAAGACACCGCTTTCCCAGACGGGCGCGGTAATCTCGGCGGCCAGGGCCTTGACTTCATCCCCGGCATTGCCGAGGGCCACGAAATGGGACACTTTGGCCATCGGGATGTCCTGGATGCCGTCCCCGAAGGAGATGACCTCATCCTTAGCGATGCCAAGGCGTTCGATGACGGCTTGGATGCCGCTCGACTTTTCGCGGAGGCACGGCATCACGTCGACGCCGAAGGGGGCATAGCGCTTGAACACGAGACCCGGGAATTCCTTGGCAAAGAGGGGATCGTAATCGGAAGAGACGAAGAGGTTGAACCCGACCGCGTCGCTTGTCCGCATCCGCCCGACGCTCCCGAGGCGCTTCTGCTTCTCGTTGAATTCTTTGTAGTAAGCTTCCGAGAACGGGGTATCGTCCCCGAAGAAAAAGCAGCCATCGGGATAGACGATCTCGGAGGAAACGTGCAGGTAATGGACGAGGCGGACGAATGTCCCGACGTCGGCTTCCTTCATCATGAAGGCCTGAATGGTTTCTCCGTCGAGGACGGTAACGGCTCCCGCCGAGGCAACGTATCCCCGCCAGTCGATGCCTAGCCCGAAGACGCCAAGGTCGGTCATCGAATCGAGGGGCCGGGCCGAGCAAAGGAAACAGGCAATTCCCCGCTCCTTCAGCCGGCTGACGGCTTCGATCGATTTGAGGTCCCACCGGTGATTCCGGTGATCATAAAGGGTCCAATCGATATCGAAGAAGGCGGCTTTATAGCTCATTTGTCATCTCTCCTCGCGCAGGGCCTCGTGGAAGGAACGTTGGACTTCGTCCATCGTTTCCTTCAGCAAAGCCGGGTTGATTTTACACACTTTTCGGTCGTAGGAAAGAAGGCCGTTGATTTCCTCTTCGACATCGCTCAGCTGCGTCAGGACGAGAACCGAGAGCCCTTCTTTCGAAACAAGAGGCTCGATTTCGTTTTTGTAAAGTTTTCTCAATCCTTCGAAAAGGGATTCCGAATCCTTGAAGAGGCGATAGCCGAATTTCTTCTTGGCGTAGAGGTGTCCCTTGCACGCTAGGGAATAACCGCCGAATTCGGAGAGCGAGAGAATCCGCTTCCCGTCGTTATGGAGCCGGACTTTCCGGAAATAGACATGGTGGGACGAGAAATCCCCGGACCCCTTGTCGTACCAACCGGAGGTCGCGTCGACGAGGCGCGTCGGATCGAGGCTTTTCAGCTTGCTGGACAAACGGTCGCTGTCGAACTGCCCCCAGCCTTCGTTGAAGAGGGTCCAGAAGACGATGGAGGAAGCCGGAAATAGATACTCGACGGTCGGTTCCATCGTCTTTTCGAAGAATTCGCGACCGGCTTGGTCTTCGCGCCCGAGAT
>CASEWT010000014.1 GCA_949291655.1 uncultured Bacillota bacterium | reverse complement strand
CTCGCCCTTATACGGCGGAGGCCCTTGGATGAATCGACGGGGCGCGGGTTTCCCCGGAAGAGGATTCAGGGGCCCGGTGGAAGCACTTCGAAGGAAAACCCCATCAAGGGCAGCAGGACCTCTTTTCGGGCTCAATCGAAATCCTTCCGATGGGCCAGGAAGAAATCGCGATACAGGCGGATGTTTTCCACCTCTGTCCACTTCCTTTCCCGCGGTGGGTCTGCATCGAGGTCGATGACCTTCGCCCCCGGGATGGCGAGGATGAACGGGGAATGGGAGGCAACGAGAAGCTGGCTCCGGTTATGGAAGGCGGCATCGAAAAGGAGGCTCGCCAGGCGGCTTTGGTTGAGGGGAGAGAGGCAGTTTTCCGGCTCGTCGATGAAATAGAGGCCGGGCCGCCCGAGGAGGGCGGCGAAGACGTCGAGCGAGCTCTCCCCGTTCGAGCGTTCCTCTTCCTTCGATCCGAGCCGCTCGGCCCATTTCCGCTCGGTCGAACGGAGGGCGGCATTCCTTTCGATGAGGCCGTCGAGGTCCTCGAGCGAGTCGAAGCGGAAGCGCTCCCCGGCCTTTTCCCGCCGCTCGCGGTAGGCGGCCTCCTTCCTTTCCCGGAGGAGGCGGTTTTCCTTCCGCCGGGCCTCGATTTCCCGGAAGAGGCCGTCGGAAGTGAAGAAAGAAACCTCGGAAGGGACCCCGGCAAGCTCGCCATAGGCATCCCGGGCCTCCTCGAGGCGGGTCATCTTGGCGAAGGAGGCAAAAGGGTGATAGGCCTTCTCGTGTTCGAGCTTGTAGGTCGTATCGTCGTAAAGAGGGGCATCCCGCCGGGCCTTCAGGGCTTCCCCGACGACGTTGAGGACCGTCGATTTCCCGCTTCCGTTGTTCCCGTAAAGGACGGTGATGTCGGAAAGGGGCAACGAAAAGAGGCGCTTGTACCAGAAAAGGGGAAAGGGATAGACGTCCCGGAGGGGATAGGAATCGATTTCCTCTTCGTTCGGGAAAAGGACCCGGGAATAGTAGAGCATGGCTAGGCAATGACCTTGAGGCGGCTTCCGCCCGGGCCTTTCTTCACTTCGATCTTCCTCTCGATGGCGGAAGCGAGGGATTCGACGTGGGAGATGATCCCGACCGTCCGATGCCCGCCTTCGGCGATTTCCCGGATCGTCCTTACGACCGAATCGAGGTTCCGGGCATCGAGGTTCCCGAAGCCTTCGTCGATGAAAAGGCAGTCGATCTCGCTTCCGCCGGCTTCCGAGGCGATGACGTCGGAGAGGGAAAGGGCCAAGGCGAGGGCGGCTTGGAAGGCCTCCCCGCCGGAGAGGGTGGACACCGGGCGGACCCGGCCGGTGTTTTCGTCGACGACATCGATGTCGAGGGCTTTCCCGGCCTCCTCCCAGAAGTTATGGGCTACGAGGCGGAAGGAGCCTCCGCTCATCGCGGAGAAGCGAAGGGAGGCCCGGTCGACGATTCCTGAGAAGATCTGGGACTGGTAGAAGGTCTCGAAGTCGATCCGCAACGTCCCGGCCATCGTCCCGCGGGCCGCCTCGGAAAGGGCGAGAGCCTCGGAGGCTTTCCGGATGTCCTCGCTCGAGCGGTCGATCAGCTCCTTGATCTCGTCCTTCAAGCGGACGGCTTGCTCGAGCTTGGCCTTGAAGGCCAAAGCGGCATCGGCTTTGGTGAGGGCATCGTGCTCGAGGTCCTTGCAAACCTCTTCCTCGGCGGCAAGGTCATGGACCGGAAGCTGGTGGTAACCTTTTTTCCGTTGGTCCTCCTCGAGCGAACGGGCGGCATTGAGCGCGGCATAGAAAGCATCGACCTCTTCCTTCGAGGCAGTGACTTCCCCGGCCGAGCGGGTGTGCAAAGCCTTCGCTTCCTCGACGTCAACGAAACCGTTGTCAGTCAGGCTCTGGCGATAAGCCTGTTCCGCCGCTTCGAGGTCGGCGATAGCCTTCTTGAGGTTCGCTTCCCCTTGCCTGATTTCGGCGGCCAGGGCGGCCTTCCCCCGCTCGGCGAGGGAGAGCTCGTTCCGGAGGGCCGAAGTTTCCCTTTCGATTTCCTTCCGCCGCTCGGCGATCTTCGCCTTGCGTCGTTCGAGTTCCTTGAGGTCGAGCCCCGACGTTTCCTCGCGGAGGGAGGAAAGGAGCGATTCGGCCGAAGCCTTTCCTTCCTGGGCTTTGGATAGGGCCGAGCGGAGGGCAGGGAGGGATTCTTCGAGTCGGGCGGCTTCCTTTTCCGCGGCGGCCGCGGCTTTGAGTTCCGTTTCTTCCTTACCTGCCATTTCCCGATGGTGGGCGAGGGCTTTCTCCGCTGCGCCCTTCCTTTGAAGGAGAAGAGCCTCTTCCTCGTTGAAGGTCGACTCGAGGCTCGCGAGCTCGGGCGCCCCGCCGAGCTCCTCCTTCGCCTTCGAAAGGAGAGCCGTTCCGAGATCTTCCCGCCGGGCCGCCAAGGCCTTGGCTTCGGAGGAAACCTCGCCCAAAGCGATGCGGCCGATTTCCTTCCGTTCCTCTGCCGCTTTCAAGGCGGCCTCGTCAGTTCCCGAGGAGGCAAGGGCCGGCTGAGGATGGGACGAGGAGCCGCAGACGGGGCAAGGCTTCCCCTCCTCGAGGCGGCTTGCCAGGAGGCCAGCCTGCCCGTCGAGATAGGCAAGGAAGAGGGCCCGATATTCCTCGTCGGCGGAAAGATAGGCGGCCCGGGTTTTCTCGTATGATAATTTGGCCCTTTCCTCGGCGCGGAGGGCCTCGCGGTATTGGCCATAGGCGGAGCGGAGGGCCAGCAACTGCTTTTCCCGCGCCGCGATCCCCTCGAGTTCTTTCTCGGAAGCAGCTAAAAGAGAAGCGACCTTCGAATCGGCGTTTTGCTCGCGGAGGGCTTGGGCTTTCTTCCTTAGTTGCCCGATTTCCCCTTCGCGGGAAGAAAGGCGTTCGCTTGCTTCATGGAGACGGGAAGCGGCCCGGGCCGCCTCTTCTTCCTTCGCCGGAAGGGAGGCGAGCTTGGAGATAACGGCTACCGTCTTCTCTTCTTCGGCGACGAGGCGGTCGTTCTCCGCGGAGAGATCGACGGTCTTTTTGGACTTTTCGAGGGCTATTTGCAGGCGTTTTTCCGTGTCTCCCACCTTGGCCTTGCTTTCCTTGAGGGAACGTTCGGCCGCCTCGAGGTCCTTCCTCGCCTTGGCTTCCTGGCCGTAGGAAAGGAGGACAAGCCCGGCTTTGTCATAGCGTTCGTTGGCCTCTTTCCGCGCCTTCATCGTCGCCTCGGATGGCAAAAGGGCGTCGAGCTTGGACTTGTTCTCGAGATAAGCCATGCGCTGAGCTTCCTCGAGCCGATGGGAGGCGAGGTCGGCGCGGGCCTTCTTGGCCGTCGCCTCGGCGGCCGCCCTGGCCTTCAAAAGCTCGTCGCGCTTGATCTGGCGGTCGGCGACGTCGCGGCTGAGGATCGGCCCCACTTCCTTCAGCTTGTCGTGGGGGCGGACGCTTCCCCCTGGGCCTTCCTCGGCCCGAATGGCCCGGAGGTGCTCTTGATCATCGGTCTCGTATTGGCCGCAGAGGATGTCGATCCGTTCCTCGGTGGCCTTCACTTTGTCGCTCAGTTCCTTGGCGGCGAGGCGGAGGTTCTCGGCAAAGCGGACGAGGAAGGAAGTCCCGAGGATGTCGCGGAGGAGGGACTGCCGGGCCTTCGTGTCGGCGGCGACGAGTTCCATGAACTTCCCTTGGGGGATCATCGTCGTCATGAGGAACTGGCTCTCGTCGAGGCCGATGAGTTCCTTGATCTTCCTTTCGACTTCCGCGGACTTGGTCAAGGCGAAGGGGAGCCCCTCTCCGGACAAAGCGACGGACGAATTTTGCCTGACGAGGTCTTTTTTGCGCTTTCCGGGGACCATTTGCTGGGGTTTTCGCTCGATGAGGTATTCCTTTCCATGGACGCGGAAGGAAAGGGAAACGAAGGTCTCGTCTTCCTTGGAGGCGTAATGGCTCCGGAGTTCCTCGACGGTCCTTAATCCCCCGGAGGAAACCCCATATAGGGCATACATGATGGCATCGAAGATCGAGGTTTTCCCGGCCCCGGTTTCCCCGTCGATGAGGAAAAGGGAACCTTCGAAGGCCGAGAAGTCGATCGTTTCCCTCCCCTTGTAGGAGAGGAAGGCTTGCATCGTGAGCTTCAGGGGCCGCATCCTCATTCCTCCCCCTGCGCTTTCGCGAGGGCTTCCTTGACGAGTTCCTTCTGGAACGGGGTGAGGGCATTGCTCGTGATGTCCTTGTAGAAGGAAGCGAAAAGCTCGGAGCGGTCAAGACGCGTCACGTCTTCGTATTTCCTTGCCCCGCCCGACGACTGGATGTAGGGGTATTCGAGGCCGGCGGCCAAGGGGTAACGGGCCCGAAGGCGGGCCATCGGCTCGTTTTGGTAAACGGTATCCTCGAGGACGAAGAAAGCGTAGTCCTCGCGGTGGTCGTTTCCTTCAAGAAGCGCCTCGAGCTTCCCTTGGAGAACGACGACGTCATGGAGGGGGACAAAGGGTATCTCTTCAATGGAAACGCCGTTTTCGCTTACGTCAACGATCGTGAAGGTTTTCCGGTAATTCGCCTCCTGGCGGTCGAACTTCAAAATGGCTCCCGGATAACGGATCTTCGAGCTGACGTTCATCGCCTTGTGGATGTGCCCGAGGGCCACGTAGTCGAAGGGGGCGAAAAGGGAGGGCGGGAGGACGTCGCTTCCCCCAATCGCGTGGTCTTCCCCGCTCATCGAAGGCTGGGTCTCGGTTCCCGAGCCGGTCAGCTTCCCGCTTTCCGGGAGGACGCTTTGATGGGCGAGGAGGACTTTCTTCCGCGGGGAGGAAAGGTCCATCTTCCCGATGATGCTCCCCACCGCTTCTTCCAAGGAACCGGCATCCAGCCCGAGGGCGTCGTTGGCCGAGCGCAGGCTCACGTAAGGAAGGAGGAAGAAGTCGACTCCGGCGACCGTTACCGGCGAGAAAGAGGCGGAAAGGTCGGTACCGATGTAGATGCCGTGCCTTTTTGCCAGACCGGAAAGGTAAGAGAGCTTTTCAGGTGAATCGTGGTTCCCGCTTATCAAAAGGACGGGAAGGCCATGGGCTTCAGCCTTCGAGAGGAAGGAGTCGAGGAGAACCATCGAGGCGGACGAAGGGGCGGCACTGTCGTAGACGTCTCCGGCGATCGCGATGGCGTCGAGCCCTTCTTCGAGAGCCAAGGACAAAGCTTCCTCGAGGGCGTGCGCGTGGTCGCTAGCCAAATCGAAATCCCTAAGCTTCTTCCCGAGATGGAGGTCGGAGAGATGGAGGAACCGCATGGAAGAATGATAAGCCCAATCGGGAGGGAATGTCCCCTTCCAGCCATAAGGAATTTCGCGTTGGCATCAAAAAGGGCCGGATTCCCGAAGGATCCGGCCCCCATTTGGGTCCTGTTGCCCGATCAGATGCTCATCGCGGCGTCGTAGGCGCCCCAGATGACCGTCCGGAGGTTCCCGACCTCCTTGCAGTCCCCGACGAGATGGATCTTGTGTCCGCCCTTCGCGAGCGGGGTCGGGACGTAGCCGATGCAGGCGATGACCGAATCGGCCGCGACGGTTTCCCTGCTCCCGTCCTTATGGGCGATGACGATCTCCCCGTCGCCGATCTTCTCGAGGGTGCTCTCGAGGTAGACCGGGGTCTTGTGGAGGGCGAAGTACTCCCGGAGGTAGGAGGAGTTGGCGAGGCAGACGCCCTTTTGCTTGATGAGGTCGTCGGTCATCTCGACGATGATCGTTTCTTTCCCCTCGAGGGCAAGCTCGTAGGCGATCTCGCAGCCGGTGAGGCCGCCGCCGATGACGGCGACTTTTTTCCCGACTTTCTTGGCTCCGGTCAGGAACTCGATGGCCTCGACGGCCTTCTCGGCCCCTTCGCAGCGGAGGTGCCGGGCCTTCGAGCCGGTGGCCACGACGACGTCTTTCTCCTTGATGGTCGAAATGTCCTTGACCTCCGTGTTGAGATGGATTTCGATCCCGAGGTCCTTCATCTGGAGCTCGTACCATTTCTCGAGTTCCCGGAGCTTGCCTTTGTACGAGCAGGAGGAGGCAGCGACGAAGACCCCGCCGAGGTGGTCGCTCTTCTCGTAGATGACCGGGGTGTGGCCGCGCTTCTTGAGGACGCGGGCGGCTTCCATCCCCCCGATGCCGCCGCCGATGACGGCCACGCGCTTCGGGTGCTTCGTCGGCTCGATGTAATGGACTTTCGTCTGCATCGTCTCGGCGTTGACCGCGCATCGCGACATATGGAGGGTATCGGAGAGGTCTTGGTCGTTGGCCACTCCCTTGTAGTGGGCGAAGTTGAAGCATCCGGCGTGGCAGCAGATGCAGGGCCGGATCTCCTCGGGATGGCCTTCGAGGAGCTTGGTGACCCATTCCTCGTCGGCGAGGAACTGGCGGGCGACGCCCATCGCGTCGAGTTTCCCGGCGGCGATGGCTTCGGCCGAGACGTAGGGATCCATCCGCCCGGCGGCGACGAGGGGGACGTGGACGTGGGGCTTCAGCTCCTCGACTTCCTTGAGGTTGGTGTTCTCGGGCATGTAGATGGGCGGGTGCGACCAATACCAGGCGTCGTAGGTGCCGTTGTCGCAGTTGAGCATGTCGTAGCCGGCCTCCTCGAGGAGCTTGGCGGCCGCGATGCCTTCGACGAGGTCGCGCCCGACCTCGACGTAGTCCTCGCCCGGAAGGGCCCCCTCCCGGAACCCCTTGGTCTTGCTGACCACCGAGTAGCGGAGGGAAACGGGGAAGTCCTCCCCGCAGCTGGCCTTGATGGCCTTCACGATCTCGATCGGGAAGCGGAGGCGGTTCTCGAGGCTACCGCCGTACTCGTCGGTCCGCTGGTTGGTGTATTTCATCGCGAACTGGTCGAGGAGGTAGCCCTCATGGACGGCGTGGACCTCGATCCCGTCGACGTCGGCTTCCTTGCAAAGCTTGGACACCAAGGCAAAGGAATCGACGAAGTGCTGGATTTCCTTCTTGGTGAGGGGGCGGGCCGGGGTCTTGTCGCTCCAGCGGTTGGGGTTGGCGCTGGCCGAGGCCGTGAGGAAGCTGACATCCATGAACGGCTTGGCCAGAACGCGGAGGACCTTGTTTTGGTAAATGATCTCCATCAGGTGGTTGACGGCCATCGAGCGGCCGAAGCCGGCCGTGAGCTGGATGAACATCTTCGCTCCGTAGCGATGGATCTCGGCCATGAATTTCTTCAGGGTCTTGTACATTCCCTTGTTCGAATAGAGCCATTGCCCGCCGAGGGGGTTGTAAAGCGGGGCGATCCCCGGGAGGATGAGGCCGACGTTGTTCTTGGCCTTCCCGAGGAGGAAGTTGGCGGCTTCCCTATCGAAATGGGGGCGTTCCATCCAGCCGAAGATGGAAGTCCCGCCCATCGAGGTCATGACGATGCGATTCTTGATTTCGCACTTACCGATGTGCCAAGGGGTGAAGAGCGGCTCGAGGCGTTTGTCCATAACTATTTCCTACCTTTCCTTGATTGTAACCTTTTAGGATCCTTTTATCCAAAAGAGGCCCGTTTTACCGAGAAAACGAGCCTCTTGCCTTGATGTTTCCTAGGCGATTGTGCCGTTGTCGAGTAGCTCGGTCGCTTCCCACCCGGGGGTATTCACGAGCTGCTCGAGGGCCGGGGCAATGCCCCCGGTGTTTTGCCACTCGTCTTGCATCCCGTACCAGAAGTTAGTCATCCCGTTCCAGTACTCGCTGGTGACCGACGTCCGCTGGACGGCATAGTTCGGGTATTGATCGGCCACCGCCTCCATAAAGGGACTATCCGAGAAGTCGATGTCCCGGAGGAGGGCCTCGTTGGTCGGGCTGCATCCGATTTCCTCATAGGCGGCTCGCTGGGCTTCCTCGCTCCCGAGGTAGCGGGCGAAGGCATGGGCGGCTTCGAGGCGCTTACTCCCGCCGAGCCGCTCTTCGGCGTACCGGTTGACGATAGCCCCGCCGTAAGAGACGAAGGGCGTCAGCTGCCCGGCCGTCGTCCCGACGGTGAGGGTCGGGAGCTCGGCCACCGCCACGTGGGGATTGACTTCCGAAATGGCGTAATAGTTGTTCCAGAGGATGGCTGCCCCGAGCTCGCCGTTCCCGAACTCGACGCCGACGGCGAAGTCATCTGAATAGATCATCCAAAGGTCCGAGTATTCTCGGTAGAGCTCGTCGACCCACTCGGCGATCTGAACTCCTTTGGTCGAGTAGAAGTCGCTCCGCTGGATATCGCGGCCCTCATTGTCGACGCCCCTTTGAAGGGCGAGGCCGTGGCCGAGGAAGGGGGCCGCGCCGTACCAGCCGTTGTTCGTGAGCGACCACTGGAAGTTGACCCCGGCCGCCCGGCAGGCCTCGAGAATGCCCTCGATGCTCCCCGCCTGCTCTTCGCTCACGTAACGGGTGTCGTAGAAAAGCATGAAGGTGCTGTCGAGCCGGTTTGGATAGGCGTAAAGCTCACCGCCCACCGAGAAGGCATCGACGGCTTGGTCGACGTCGCTTTCGACGATGGCTTCCCGCTCTTCCGCCGGCACCGGGTCGAGGAACTCGACGCCGTCCTCGATGGCGGTATCGGCCACGAGGCAGATGTCCGCGGCCGAATAAGGATCGGCCCGCATGCGGTCCATGATTTCGAAAGTATCGCCGACCATATCGACCGAGAAGGACCAGTTCTCGTACTCGGGATAGGCTTCCTTGAACCGCTCGGACATGCCGGAGACGAAATCGGCGCTTTCAGTAGGCACCCAGATTCTGACTTCGCCATCTTGATCGCTCACTTTGACGTAGAGAGAAGAGAAATAGCCTTCGTCGACATAGGCCGCGATCGATCCTTCGCCGGCTTTGAGAGGTTTGACCGTGAAGTCCTCGAGGATTTCGAAGGGAACGTTCTCGTCGATGAAGATTTCGGCCAGGTGGACGCTCGTCGGATCGACGCTGAGGGGAATGGGCTTCGGGTCGTCCCTGGTGGTCAAGTCGAGCCGGGCGGCCCTGAAGAAGTTATATGGCGTCGGGGCCATGTCGAGGCGGTAATTGATGGGGACTTCAACGTAGTGGCCATCGCAAACGAAACGCCCCGTTCCTGCCTTGTTGTTGTAGTCGAGGGGATAGTAATAGTAGACGTCGCCCTGGCGGTCGATTTCGACGTACTGGCCGTCAGTGCAGACGATGTCACCTTCGACCCCGACCCGCTTGAATTCGATGCGGATGAGCTGGTTCCGGTAGAGGGGCTCTTCCGGGTAGTCGATGACGTAGAGGCCCGGCTCGGAGGGCGTGCTAGCGTTGGGAACGTAGCTTCCCTTGTCCGACCAAGCCCCGTCTTCTTTTACGTAGACGGTGTTGGTCGCGGTGTCGAGGTAGACGTCGCCGTCTTCCCCGAGAGTGGCTGCCGGGGCGCCGACGCCGCTCAGGAAGGCGTCTTCGACGGTGCCGCCACTACAAGCGGCCCCGCTCCCGCCGATGAGGCCGGTGCACCCGCCCAAAAGCAAAGCGAAGCCGCCGAGCAAAAGGATGGTTGTACGTTTCATGGAGTTCCTCCGTCTATTGTTTTCCTCACATTAACATTCTTTACGTAGACAAAACAATCACATTTGTATACTCAAAAATCATGGTTGGCCGTTTATTAAGGCACTATCGGGTTTTTCGGCCGCGGCGATTTCTCTCAATATGAGGTCCTCATACCATAATTAGTCTGAAGCTTGCTAACGGGGTTGCCTTCATGGTTTTCAGCCTTCTTCCTCCCCTTTCCGGAGGAAGGGGAAAAGCGCAAACTATGGCCATGAAAAAGCCCATCCTTCCGCCCGACCACATCGAGGTCCGGGGCGCCCATGTCCATAACCTCAAAGGAGTGGACGTCGATATTCCCCTCCATAAGCTAGTCGGCATCGCCGGGGTCTCCGGCTCCGGGAAGTCCTCCTTGGCCCTCGGGGTCCTCTATAGCGAAGGATCAAGGCGCTACCTCGAGGCCCTTTCGACCTACACGCGGCGGCGGATCGGCCAGGAAGGGCGAAGCGACGTCGATCTCGTGAGGAACGTCCCCTCGGCCATCGCCCTCCATCAGCGGCCCAATGTCCCCGGCATCCGCTCGACCTTCGGGACGATGTCGGAGCTCAATAACATCCTCCGCCTCATCTATTCCCGCCTCGGGAGCCACCGCTGCCCCAACGGGCACCTTTGCCCGCCGTCGCGGGACGTCGCTCTCATGAAGGCGAGTGTCTGCCCGACCTGCGGGGTTTCCTTCTACGGCCCCGGGGCCGAGGAACTTTCCTTCAACTCCTCCGGCGCCTGCCCCTCTTGCGGCGGGACCGGCTTCAAGCTGACGGTCGACCGCGCGAGCCTCGTCCCCGACGAGAACCTAACTTTGGAAGAAGGCGCGGTCGCCCCCTGGAACTCCCTCATGTGGACCCTCATGGTCGACGTGGCCAGGGCCATGGGCGTAAGGACCAACGTCCCCTTCAAGGACCTGACCCCCGAGGAAAAGGCCATCGTCTACGACGGGCCGATGGAAAAGAAACACATCCTCTACCGGAGCAAGAAGACCGAGGAGTTCGCCGAGCTCGACTTCACCTACTATTCGGCCGTCAATACCGTTCTTAATGCCCTCTCGAAAGCCAAGGACGAGAAGGGAATGAAGAGGGTCAGCAGGTTCCTTAAGGAAGAACCCTGCCCCAATTGCCATGGGACGAGACTCTCGGCGAAGGCCCGTTCCTCCCTGGTCCGGGGGCTTTCCCTCGACCAAGCGGGCGAGATGCCCCTAAGCGAGCTCGTCCCTTGGGTCGAGGGCATCCCCGCGACCATGCCAGGCGACATGCTCGAGATGGCGAATGGGCTGGTCAAGGAATTCACCCGGATGGCCAAGCGCCTCGTCGATCTCGGACTCGACTATCTTTCCCTGTCCCGTTCTGGGAGCACCCTCTCGACCGGGGAACGCCAGCGGGTCGAGCTGGCGAGGGCCGTCAGAAGCGAGACGACCGGTGTCCTCTACGTCCTCGACGAGCCTTCAATCGGCCTCCACCCCCACAACGTCGACGGACTCCTCAGCGTCTTCGACGATCTTTTGGCTCAGGGCAATTCGATCGTCATGGTCGACCACGACGAAAGGATCCTTTCCCATTCCGACCACCTGATTGAACTCGGCCCGCAGGCCGGGGCGAAGGGCGGCAGGATCATCAGCCAAGGAACGGTCGAGGAAGTAAGCAAGGACCCCAATTCCCTCATCGGCCCCTTCCTGAGCGGTCAGGAAAAGGTCCGCGTCCGGCCTAAAGTCGATCCTTCGCGGCTCTTCGAGCACGGTTCCATCCATCTTAAAACGTCTGAAATCCATACCGTCCATCCCTTGGACGTGAGCATTCCCCGGGGGCGGCTGGTGGCCGTGACCGGGGTCTCGGGCTCGGGGAAGACGACGATGGTTCTCGAATCATTGGTGCCGGGTTTGCAAGCGAAAATCGCCGGTGAGCCCCTGCCAAGTCACGTCAAAGAGCTCGAGGCCGAGGGGATCAGGCGGGTCAATCTCATCGACGCCACCCCGATCGGGGCCAACGTCCGCTCGACGGTCGCCACCTATAGCGGGGTCCTCGACGACCTCCGGAGCGCCTACGCTCGGACCCCGGCGGCCAAGGCGAAGGGATTGAAGGCCGGGGATTTCTCCTACAACAGCGGCTCCCTCCGCTGCGAGGAATGCGACGGGACGGGGAGCATCACCCTCGACGTCCAGTTCCTACCCGACATGGAAATCGCCTGCCCCCGCTGCCACGGGCGCCGCTACAAGGAAGAGGCCTCGGCCATCAAGTGGCCGGACGAAGAAGGCCTTTCGATCGTCGAGATGATGGTTCTCACCGTCGACGAGGCCCTTGGGAAGACGAAAGGCCTCAAGAACGCCCACGCCAAGCTCGAGGTCCTTTCCCGGCTCGGGCTTGGCTATCTCACCCTCGGGGAGGCTACTCCCTCCCTTTCCGGCGGGGAGGCCCAGCGCCTGAAGCTGGCTTTCGAGATGGGAAGGGCCCAAGGCGACGCCCTCTTCGTCTTCGACGAGCCGACGATCGGCCTCCATCCCCTCGACGTCCGCCTTCTCCTTTCGGTCTTCGATGCCCTCCTCGAGCAAGGGGCCTCGATCCTCGTCATCGAGCACGACCTCGACTTCATCGCCAATTGCGACTACGTCATCGACCTCGGCCCCGGCGGCGGGGCGAAGGGCGGCCGCCTCGTCTACCAAGGGCCGACCGCCGGGCTCATGGACTGCCCGGAAAGCCTGACCGGTCCCTACCTCAAGGGTCTTCTCGACTGAAGGGGGCTTCCCTTTGGGAAGCCTTTTCTTGAAGCGCCATTTGTTTCCTTTTTCCGGGAGTATCTCCCTTTTTTCGTACCGAAAAAGAAAATAGAAATTGAAAATGTCCCCCAAAGGGCCTTTAGTGTTCGGGAAAGGAGCTTAATCCATACCATGAAAAAGAACCTTGGCGCGGCCTTCGTCCTCGCGGCAGCCGTGCTCCTGGCTTCCTGCGGAGACCCATCCGGCTCGTCGTCGAGCGGAACTTCTTCCGAGGAAGCCTCCTCATCCCACCCCTCGTCCTCGAGTGACAGCTCGTCCTCGAGCGGAAGCTCGTCCTCTTCCGAATCGAGCAGCAGCTCGGAGCCGGTCGCTGACGTCACCGGCACCGGGACGGAGGAGGACCCCTACCTCGTCTATACCCCCGAGGGGCTCGAGGCCATCCGCGAAGACATCGTGGACGTCGAGACGGTCACCTACGTCGAGCTTCGGGCCGACCTCGACCTGAGCGGCAAGGAATGGACCCCGCTCGGGAGCTTCGAGGCGGCGGCCAACGTCGCCTTCGACGGAAACGGCCACACGGTCGAAGGGCTCGCCATCACCTCCTCGGAAAGCGAGGTCGAAGACCTCCCCCTCGGCTTCTTCGGGGCGGCGACCGGGACCGTCCGGAACCTCGTTGTCGAAGGCGAGATCGCCCTCAACCCCTTGGCCGAATCGACCTATGCCGGCCTCGTCGCCGGCTATGGCTCGAACCTCTACCTCGAAAACGTCCATAGTTCGGGCACGATTTCCCTAAGGACCCTCGGCTCGAGCCAGGCCCTCTACGCCGGGGGCATCGTCGGCTTTGCCGGGGCCCTCAATAGCTATTACGTCGATATCATCGGCTCTTCCTCCACCGCTTCGGTGAGCGCAAGAAGCGAATACGTCGGCTATGCCGGCGGGATCGCCGGGGCCCTTTCGACCTCTTCCTACGCGATCGGTCTCTCGGCCATCAATTCCTGCGTCTATAGCGACGGCTCGGTCCTCGCCTCGACGGCGGCCGGCGGAATCGTCGGCTCGACCCTCTACTACGCCTCGGTCGTCAACTCGATCTCCGATGCCGCCTCGATTAAAGTCGACGGGGAATATTACGGAAGCTCGGCGGCCGGCGGGATCGTCGGCTCGAACTACTACGAGAACGCCTTCCTCTTCAACCTCATCAAGACGTCCGAAATAAGCGGGATCGAAGGCTCGACCACCGGTACGGTCGCCGGCGAGCTCATGGAGGCCGGCTACGCCTCCGGGGCCGATCTCCTCGGGGCCCTTTCCTACGGTAACCTCGGCCCCTCCGACGCCTACACGGAGGAAGACCTCCTCGCCATCGGCTTTGGGGCCTCCTACGACCTCCACGGAAGCGACCTCCCGACCCTGAAGGAGGATTTCTCGCTCACCGGAGAAGGCACCATCACCGTCCATTCCAACGACGGGACGTCCCGCACGGCCGAAGCGACCTTCGACCTCGGGATCTTCAATGACGCGGAACTCCCGGAATTCACCTCGGAAGCCGGCCTCCTCGTCGGGGCTAGCTACGATGAGGATTCCTACCTCGCCTACCGCTGGTACGCCCCGCTCAACGCGAGCATCGACCTCTACGAGTCCTGGTACGATCCCTCGCCCATCCTCGGCTGGCATCTCGGGAGCGCCGACTACAACCCGGAGATCTACTTCGACCGGGACGGGACCTACGCGATGGTCAACTACGAAGGCTACTCGGAAACCGGGACCTACTGGACCGACGGGGAGTATCTCATCTTCCAGGGCGACAATAACTACGACGGGGTCATCGCGACCCTCGGGGACGGAACCTTCACCTTCCCCGACATCAACGACGAATACTATGTCTACGAGTATTCGAACGCTCCCCTCTACTACGGCTATTACACCGACGGTGAGGACTACACCCTCTACCTCGGTCAGGACGGGCAAGGCTACGTCAACGACGGGATGAGCAAACTCGACGTCACCTGGCGGATGGCCGGGACTTCCCTCTACATCACCGTTGCCTACTACGAGGAGGCTCTTGTCACCGTCGAGGGGGATACCATCAGCTTCACCTTGACCGACTACGACTATGACTATTCCTATACCCTCACTGCCTTCGACGGCATCCCGACCTACGACGGCGGCTATCTCGGCCTCTTCCACGGGGAAACCTACGACTACCGCTTCTACGCCAACGGGAACCTCGACATCTACCGTAACGGCGCGACGAGCCTCTATAGCTACGGCGGCTATCGGGCCTTCGGAAACGACCTCGAGATCGAGGCTTGGGGCCTTTCCGCCTCCTCCTTCCGCTACGACGACGGGGAAGGGATCATCTACGCGACCGACGCTTCGACGATGATGGCCAAGGAAGGGAACTACGAGGCGCGCTTCGCGACGAGCGATTCCTCCCTTGCCGTCTTCCTCTTCGCCCTCGAGAACGGGACCGAGAAGACCTACGTCCTACGTAACGGGCACCTTGCCGACCTCGCGGTCGAAGGGAAGCTCGAAGACGGAGAGACCGTCCTCATCGACGGTACCTCCTACCTCCTCGACGGGACGACCCTAACCTCCTCTTCCGATGTCCCGACCGATACCTCGGACATTGCCGGGACTTATGAGCTGACCCTTCCGGCCGGTTCGATCGAAGTCGTCATCGCCGAAGACGGGACCGGGACCTACGACGGGACCCCGATCGAATTCGATTGGGACGGGACGACCCTGAGCTTCGCCTACGATTACCTCACCTACGTCCTCGCCTACGATCAGGAAGAAGGAACCTTCGCCGGGACGATGGATGACGGAGAATACCAATACGACGTAACGATGGCCATCCACGAAACCGTCGATACCTCGCTTATTGCCGGGACCTACGACCTCTCGGTCAACGGAAATCCGGCCATCGCCCTCGTCATCGGGGCCGAAGGAGAAGGAACCTACGACGGCCTCGCGGTCACCTTCGCCTGGGATGGGGAAACCCTTATCTTCACCACTTCGACCGACCTTTATTTCGAGCTTACCTACAACGCTGAGGAAGGGACCTTCGAAGGAACGATGGACTGGGAATACCCGGTCACCGTACTCCCCCACGTCGAGACCCTCACCTTCGAACGCCTCGCCGGGGTCTATGCCCTCCATCTTCCGGCCAACGACCTCGAGGTCGTCATCCGCGCCGACGGGACGGGGACCTGCGACGGGGTCGAGGTAACCTTCGCCCTCGAGGGGTCGACCCTCTCTTGGAACTCCAGCTACATAACCTACGAGCTGACCTACGATAACGGGACCTTCGCCGGGACCTATGACGACGGGGACTATGTCTTCGACGTCACGATGGAGTACGTCGGCCCCTTCGAGGAGGGAGGCGATGAACCTTCTTCCTCGTCCCTAGCGGGCACCTGGAGCGGCACCCTCTATAGCGGCGTCGAATGGGTGATCGCCATTGAAGAGGACGGAACCCTCATCCTCACCGTCGCCGGAAGCACCTTCGAAGGGACCTGGACCGGGGATCTCGAAGGGACGATTTCCTTCGCGGTTCCTTCCTTCAACGAGATGACCGGGACCATCACCCTCGAGAATGACGGGACCGCCTCCTTGAGCGCCGAAGACTACGAGACGACCTACAACCTCGACCTCACGCGGGTCGCCTAAGGAATTCCTTCTTCCGCCAAGCCGGTCCCTCCGGGGGGCTGGCTTTTTCCTTTACCGGCGAGAAGGCGAGGCGTTCTCCGGAGGCATCTTAGGCCAAAAAGGCCCACAAAAGGGCCATGGAATTCTCAAGAAAGGCCGCGATGTCCACTCCTTGGTCCCTTAAAGTGCGCCGGTCCTTCGGGAGAAAGCCGAAGGATTTGAATGGTATCGTTGAAAGGGGCCTTCTTCGTCCCGGGCCTAGGAAAGGGGATTCAGTCGCTGAAAGTCGGAATGACGTTCGCAATGATGAAGGAGGGAACCG
>CASEWT010000013.1 GCA_949291655.1 uncultured Bacillota bacterium | reverse complement strand
GGTCGCAACTCGCGTCGCAGGTTCCGAAGGTCGGGCACTCGCCGGAACTGCAATACATTTCGGCCAAGCGTCTGGCCCGGGGAATGAAGGTCCGGATTTCCTCTTCGTTATAGCCGACCTGGACCCGCCGATCGTCGACGATGATGGGCCGGCGGAGAATGGAGGGATGTTCCTGAATGAAGGAAATGAGTTCACTTATCTTCATCGAATCGAAGTCGATGTTCTGCTCGCTCACGATCTTGCTCCGCGGGGAGATGATGTCGTCGGTCCCGTCGATGCACTTGGTGATGATATCCTTGAGTTCTTCCCGGCTGAGGGGCGAGGCAAAGATGTCTTTTCCCTCATAAGGAATGTTTTGTTCCTCGAACCATTTTTTCACCTTGCGGCACGAAGAACAGGATGGAGAATAGTAAATCTTAATCATACTTACCAATATTGTAGCCTTCTCTCCCCTTCAAGGGGAGGCTCTTTCGTCCACCGCCCCGAGGTGTGCTAAAATTGCGCGGCAAAGGAAAAGGATATGGAACGCATTCTTTCTGCAATCAAGCCGACGGGCAAGTTGACCCTCGGGAACTATATCGGGGCTCTCTCCCACTTCAAGGATTTCCAGGACCAAGGCGAAAGTTTCATCTTCATCGCCGACCTCCATGCCTTGACCCTTCCGATCGAGCCGGAAGACCTCAGGAACAACTCGCGCGACATCGCGGCATTCTACATCGCTTCGGGCCTTGACCCGAAGAAGACAACGATGTTCCTCCAGTCGAGCGTCTCGGCCCACGCCGAGCTCAACGCCATCGTCCAGAATTACCTCTACATGGGCGAACTGAAGCGGATGACCCAATTCAAGGACAAGTGCTCGAAGATGGCCGATACGGCTATCGGAATGGGCATCTTCGCCTACCCGGTCCTCATGGCCGCCGATATCCTTCTTTATGAAGCCACCGAAGTCCCGGTTGGCGAAGACCAGGCTCAGCACGTCGAGCTTTGCCGTGACCTCGTCCGCCGCTTCAACCACCGCTATGGCGAGATCCTCAAGCTCCCGAAGGCCGTCGTCCCGACGGTCGGGGCCCGGATCATGTCTCTCACCGATCCGACCAAAAAAATGAGCAAATCCGACCCCAAAGGCGACATTTTCCTCCACGACGACCCCCGGGCCATGCGGAAGAAGATCATGGGGGCGAAGACCGACATGGGCCCGACCGTCACCCTCGATCCGCAGGAAAAGCCCGGCATTGCGAACCTCCTTACCATCTATGCAGCCCTCGACCGGATTCCCCTCGAGGAGGCGGCCCACCGCTTCGACGGCTACCGCTATGGCGACTTCAAGAAAGCCGTCGCCGACAAGCTTGACGAGGTCATGATCCCCTTCAAGGCCCGTTACCAGGAAATCGTCGATAGCGGTTCCTACCTCGACGTCCTCCGCGATGGGGCCAGAAAAGCTCGGGCCGTGGCCAATAAGACCCTTCACAAGGTCCAGGAAGCCGTCGGTCTCCTTACCCTTTGATGAAGAAGCCGTATCTAATTGCCATCGACTGCGACGGAACGCTCGTCGGGGACGATCTCGTCCTTCGCGAACGGACCGTTTTCGTTTTGCGTTCCCTTCTCGACAGGGGCCACTACGTCGTCCTGGCCAGCGGCCGCCCCTACCGCTCCCTCGAGCCTTACGTAAGGGAAATCGGCCTCGAGAAGATGCCAATCGTCACCTATAACGGGGCCCATGCCTTTTCCAAAGACGATCCATCGTTCAATTACGACAAGACCTTCGATCTCGAGGCCGCCTCCGAAATAGCCCGGAAGCTCCTGCCCGAGGTCGATTCTCTCCTCATCGACGACTCCAGGCGGGTCTATCTGAAAAGGGAAGACCTTTATCTCAATCAGTTCTTTCCCTACAAGGACATGCCTTATGTGGTCGACGAAAAGACCCCGCGGTTCGAAAACCGACCATACGTCATCGTCTTCAAGCGCCAAAAGGCCGACGACGAGCCTTACCGCTCGATCATCGAAGCCCACCCCGGCCTCCGTTACCGCCCTTGGCGCGATTCTCTTTATGCCGAGGCCTATCAAGAAGGAAGCGACAAGGGAAGCGCCCTGAAGGCCGTCATGGCCTATCTAGGCATCGATTCCTCGCGCGTCGTCGCCATCGGGGATTCCGATAACGACCTCCCGATGCTTCAGGTGGCCGGACATCCCTACCGGATGCCGGAAACCCGTCAGGAAGCCCTGAGCGGTTTCAAGGCCGCTCCCGACACGGCCAAAAAGGAAGGAGCCGCCAAGCTCCTGGAATCGCTGCCTTTCTTGAGGTAAGCGAAAAACGCATGCAAAAAGCCCCTCGATTGCTCGAAAGGGGCTTTTTCCTTGCTTAAAGGCCGATGGCTTTCTTGAAGTCCTCAACGATGGCTTTGGCCTTTTCCTTCAGCCCTTCACCGCTTTTCCCGACGGCCTCGACGTAGAACTTGCTCTTCGGTTCGGTCCCCGAGGGACGGAGGGCAATCCACGAGGTGTCTTCGAGGTGAAGCTTGATAAGAGGCGTCCGGTCGAGCTCGAGCGGGGTCTTTTCCCCGGTCCGGCAATCGGTCGAGACAAGGGACATGTAATCGTCTTTCCGGACGACGCGAAGGCCGCCGAGATCATGGAAGGCAGCTTCGTGGGCAGCCTCCATCATCCTGTCCATGTCTTCCTTTCCCGAGGAGCCTTCGAAGTAGATGCTTTCGGCGCCCGTGTAGTGGAAGCCGAAGCGCTTCTCAAGGTTCTCGTAGGCTACGTCGAGAGGAATGCCCTTCCGATAGTAGTAAAGGGCCATCTCGCTGTACATGAGGATGGCTTGGAGGCCGTCTTTGTCCCGGACGAAGGGGGCGATGAGGCAACCGTAACTCTCCTCGTAGCCGAAGACGAACGTGGGACCCCGCCCGATTTCCTCGTAATGGGCGATGCGGTCCCCGATGTACTTGAAGCCGGTCAGGAAGCTCTCGACCCTCAGCCCATAGCCGCGGGCGACCTTCCGCCCGAGGTCGCTGGTGACGACGGTGTCGTAGACGACGCCGTTAGGAGGGAGGGTCCCCTGCTCCTTCCGGGTCATCAGGATGTAATCGAGGAGAAGGGCGGCGCTTTGATTGCCGGTAAAGCGTTCATAGGTGCCGCGGCTCGATAGATAGGCGAGGCCGCAGCGGTCGCCGTCGGGATCGGTCATGACGACGAGGGAGGCGCCGGTCGCCTTAGCGAGCTTCAAGGGCTCGATGTAGGCGTTGGCGTTTTCCGGGTTGGGAGAGAGGGTTCCGCCGAAGGAGGGGTCGTGGGTGCACTGCCTTTCGACCTTGATCATTTCGTAGCCGAGGTCGTCAAAGACCCGGACGGCGTTTTCAAGCGAGGCTCCGTGCTGGGGGGTATAGACGATCTTGAACCCTTTCTTGTCGAGGTCCTTCCGGAGGGCGATGGCCTCGACTTCCCTCACGTAGGCATCGTCGACCTCGGGGCCGAGGACGACCGTCTCCCCGGGGTTCGCGTCTTTGTTCGGCTCGACGGCGAGCTCGTCTTCCATCCCGGCGAGGATTTCCAAAAGGGGAGCGATCTTGACCGGGGTCAGTTGGCACCCCTTCTCGTCGTAGACCTTGTAGCCGTTGTATTCCTTGGGGTTGTGGCTGGCCGTGACCATGACCCCGCCGGCCGCCCCGAGGTAGCGGACGGCAAAGGAGAGCTCGGGGGTCGGGCGAAGGCCGTCGAAGACGTAGCTCTTGAGGCCCATTTCGTTGAAAATCCGGGCCGCCTCGAGGGTAAACTCCCGGCTCATGTAGCGGTTGTCGTGGGAGATGACGACGCCCTTCCCCTTGCTCGAGGGATCCCTCAAAAGGAAAAGGGCAAAGGCGATGGAAGCCTTCTTGACGGTGAAGAGGTTCATCCGGTTGGTGCCGGGCCCGAGAACCCCGCGCATCCCGGCCGTCCCGAAGGCGATGTCGCAATAGAAGGCATCGTCGGCTTCCTTAGCGCCCATTTTGGCGATGACGGCCTTGTCTTCGGCGGAGACTTTTTCCGAGGCAAGCCACCGCTCTTTGTTTTTCTCGACCAACGTTTCCATAGCCTATTCTCCTTTGTTCCTTAGTTCGGCCAGCAGCTCCTCCTCTTTCTTGCTCAAAGGAGAAGCGAAGCTTTGGCCGCTCAAGGGCGATAAAATGCCCTTTAATGCGCCGAAAGTCAACTTATAGGCCCGCAAGAACTGTCCTTTCCAGCCGTATCGCTTCTCGAAAAGGCGGTTCGTCTCGAAGTCCCCGTACTTCCCGTCCCCGACGATCGGATGCTCGACATGGGCGAGATGGACCCGAATCTGGTGGGTGCGACCGGTCAGGAGCTCGCATTCGACAAGGGAGAAGCCGATGAAGTTCTCGACCGGCCGGACGATGGTCAGGGCCGGCTTGCCGCCGTTGACGATCGAGCAGGCTTCGACGAGGCCCTTCCGGCTGTCTTTCTTAAGGGGGACGCTGATTTCGAGGGAACGTTCGAAGGATCCTTTCACGAGGGCGAGGTAACGCTTCGTGATTTCCTTCCGTTCCTTGAAGACTTCCTCGAGGGCCTTGAGGCCGGAATCGGTCTTGCCGAAGCAAACGAGGCCAGCTGTGTTCCGGTCGAGCCGGTGGGCCGGGGAAGGAACGAAGGTCGGATGCTCAGGATCGAACTCCCCCTTGAAATAAAGATAGTCGAGCACTCTTTGGGCAAGAGTGTTCGTGCTGCCCTTGTTGTCGCCCATCGTGAGTAGGCCGGCCGGCTTATCGACGATGAGGACGTTGTCGTCTTCGTAGGCGATCGGGAGGCCGAGGTCGCGCTTCTGAGCCGGCCGTGGGCGGGCGAAGTCGGCCAATTGCTCGTCGGTAAGATAGACGCGGACGGCATCGCCCTCGTGGACGATATCCTCGCGCCTCACCCAATGGCCGTTGACCTTGACGTCTTTCTTCCGAAAAGCCTTGAAGACGATGGAAAGGGGCGCTTCGCTCAACCATTTCCGAACGAACTTTTCGGCCTTTTGCCCATCGCTTTCGCGATTGACGATGATTTCTTTCATAACTACGGGAAATTATATACGAGTCGGGAACTTTCCTCACCTTCCCTCCTCGCGCCTCGTTCTTGAAAGAGGAGGGATTTGTCTCTATAATCGCGCTTGCTACGGAGGAATACCCAAGAGGCCGAAGGGGCGGGCTTGGAAAGCTCGTAGGCTCTTAACCGGGCGCAAGGGTTCGAATCCCTTTTCCTCCGCCAGAAGGCAGACGGCGCGCAGGCAAACAAGAAGCCTGCGCTTTTTTGCATTAAGCGGCAATCAATTTTAGGAAATCCCCGCAAAAAGCCGTTTCTTCTATCCGTTTTTCGATTTGGCAAACCCTAGGAAAGAGGATATGAAGGCGATTCTACCAACGGTTCAATCAGTTCTCCTTTATGGGACTGAAACGAGAAGAATAAAATACAGCCATGGATAACATCGCGATTGGCAATCGCCTATTGAAGCTAAGGACCCAACGGGGCCTTACCCAGATCCAAGTCGCCGAGATGCTCGGGGTCAGCAACAAAGCCGTCTCCAAATGGGAGTGCGGGGAAGCCCTCCCCTCCGTCGACATGCTCGTCGCCTTGTCCCGCCTTTATGGAGTGAGCATCGACGAGATCCTTCTTAACGAGGATAAGAAGGAGTCTCTGAAGGAGCCGCCCCCGCCTTCGAAAGGCAAAGGTCCGGAAGCGGCCGTCGTCGTCCTCGCGGCCGTGGCCCTCTTCGGCGCCATCCTTTCCGTCCTCCTGGCCTATCTTTTGGCCTTTCTCGACAATCTGGCCGCGGCCCTTTGGGGCGGCCTCATTCCCCTCCTTTTGGCGGTCGTCCTTTTGATCCTTCTCCGTTTCCTTTTTCCCTCGAAAGGTTCGACGCCCCTGGAAAAGGCGGCATCGATATCGGCCGCCGTGGCTTCCTTTGCCAATTTCTTCGTTGTTTATGCCGCGATCCTCGTAGGCAGCCAATTTCCCTTTCCCCTTTCAAGCGTCCACCTGACCGGCCTTGGGATGGCTTTCCTATCCGTCCTAGCCATCGTCCCGTCCATCCCCTTGGCCATCGGCATCGCCAAAGAAGACATCGAGAAATGCTTGGGCATCTTTTCTTCCCTTTCCGCCCTCGTCGTCGCCGCCCTCCTCATCGTCTCGGCCCTCGAGGCCTCCAACGACTGGGTTATAGCGACCGTCGCCGCCGTCATGGCCCTTCTCCCGGCCGGGGCCGGGGTGGCCACCATCGTTATAGGAAAATGGCATTTCCTCGATGCCGCTTTATCGCTTGTGGCCTCGATAGTTGTCGTCGCCATCCACCCCGACTATGCCTCTTTCCTGAGCACCGCCTATTCCTCGCTCATCCTCGCCGTGGCCATTTTCCTTGCCATCAAAAGGCGGAAACGGCAGATTGTTCAAGCATCCAATTTGAACGAGTAGGAATAGCCGTCCAAGGTCTTTGCTCCCCGCTTGAAGCCGCACTGCTTGAAGCAAGCGATCGAGGGAAGGTTGAAATCGTAGATTTCCTTGACGGCAATTTTCCGATACCCGAGTTCCTTGGCCCGGGCTTTCATCCGTTCGATGACCTTCGTCGCGATTCCCTTCCGCCGATAGGCCGGAAGGCCGATGACGATGTTGAAGTCGTCGGGGCTCAAAGCAACGTCCCCGATGAGGCGGCCCCCGCTTTCGATGAAATACAGCTCCCCGATCCGGGAAAGAAATCCGTACATCCATTCCAGCCGGGCGAGGTCGTATTCGTTGTCCTCGTACTTGTCGAGCATCTTGACCATCGCCGGATCCTGATACCACCGCAAGGCGAAAGCATGGTCGCCTTCTTTCTTCACGAGGCGAAGACCTTCCTCGATCGACAGGAAATCCGGCTGGGCTCTCTTCATGCCCATATTTTAGTCCGTAACCGAATGAATTGTAACAAAAGGATGCAATTTATCGAATTATGCTGTCAGGGCAAAGAAAAAGGACCGGTAAACCGGTCCTTGGGATGCAAGGGAACTTACTTGGCCTCGGCGGGCGGAGGGAGCTCGGAAGAAACTTCGGCTTCCTTCTTGGCTTCGGCCTCGACCTTCTCGCTTTCGGCGATGATCTTGAGGCGTTGGGCCCGGCGGATGGCGCGTTCGGTATCGATATCGCTCCGCTTGGCAAAGTAGTTGAGGTAGATGCAGGCGAGGATGGCGTCGAGGACGAGGACGATGGCCCCGAACCAGACGTAGGTTAGGCCAGTGGCCGCCTCGAGGGTCGCTTGGCTGAGGAGAATCCAGTTGTCGTCGTTGAGGACCGGCAAGAAGCTTCCGACCAGCCCCAGGACGAGCATGAAGAGCCCGCCGAGGCCGAGGATTCCGGAAAGGACGATCCAGAAGATCTCCCAGTTCCCGATTTTGCGCGTCGAATTCTTGCTCATCTTCTTCTCCTAGCGCCAATTAGGCCTTGCGGCCGGTTTTCGGATCGATTTCGCCCTCGATCTCGACCTCTTGCGGCTCTTGGCTAGCCGCCGGGCCTTCGCCCCTAATGACGTTGCCGTCTTTCTGGGCTTGCTCGGCAAGGGCCTTCATGAAGGGGATGAAGGCATCGCGGAAGGCCGGCTCGACGGCCCGGACGTAGGCCCCGACCTTCTCTTGGGTCAGCTTGATTTCCTCCCCGAAGTTCTTCCCGGCCGGGAGGTCCCGGCGACCGGTGACGAATTCGACGAGGCGGAACACCTGGTCTTCGGTGCCCTTGTAGGTTTCGTCGGTCAAGGAGCGATTGTTGACCCGGATGGTGTTCAGGCCCTTGATGACTTCCTGGATGTCGCTCGAGATGAAGCGCGAAGCGGCGCTTTCCTCGCCCTTGCTCTCGCGGCGGGCTTGGTTGTAGTCGGCGAAGAGCTTGACGAGGCAGTTGACGAGGGTCATGTAGGAAACCCCGCGGTAGAGGCGCTCCTCGGCCAAATCGACTTTGTTGGCTTCCGCGACGTCGGCCCCTTTCTTCTGGGCATCGACGACGAGGCCGCGGACCATGGCTTCGAGGTTCTCGTGGATCGGGAGGACGGCCTTGAAAATCTCGATCTTCTGGGCGTGGTCGACCCGGAGGCCGTCGTCGGCGTCCTTCACGATGGTGCTATTGGCGCCGTAGATGAGCTCGTGCATGTCGCGGATGGCTTTCTCGAGCTTCTCGCCGTTCTCCTTGCTGTTCTTGATGATCTGGTGGAGCGGCGTGTTCTGGTCGAGCTCGACGAGAATGGCCTTCTGGCGGAGCTCGAAGGCTTTCTTGCTGTATTCGTCCTTGTCGAGGGTGTACTCGAGGGTATCCCGGATGATCGCTTTGTAGTTGACGAGGGTGGCGATGACTTCTGAAACTTGGTTCATTGTTTGGCGGTGCTTCCTTTCTCTAGAGGTTTGTTGCTCTCCTCCGATGGGTAGAGGTACTTTTCGAGGTCGTAGAAGCGCTTCACGACGTGCGCGGCGTGCTTTTTGACGGCATCGGGCGAGTGCTCCATGCAGAAGCTGTTCTTTTGGTAAGCCTCGAACATCGAGATGTCGTTCCCCGAATCGCCGACAACGAGCACATTATCCTTGTCTATCTTGTTGTATTCAAGATAGGAGGCGATGCCGGAGTCCTTGCTGCAGCCCGCCGGCGTGATCTCGATGGCTTGGCGGCACCAGCTCCATTCGGCACCGGGGTAGCGTTCCCGGAGTTCCTTGTTGCAGTTCTTGGCCGTTTCGATGGCCGCACCGGCGATCCCGAAGAAGAACATGATCTTGTAGATCTCGCCTTTCTCGAGCTCTTCGTAGTAGGCCTTGTCGCTCCGGATGACTGGATCCCGATAGGCCATTTGGGACAATTGGTAAACGGAGTAGCAGAAGCCGGTCCAGCTCCCGACGCCCGAAAGGGGCATCACGATGTTCCGATGCTTCGTGAAAAGCATCGTCAGGCGGACCGGGAATTCCCGCCCCACTTCCTTGATGAGGCTCTTGGCGAATTCCTTCTCGAAGAAAGCCTCTTTGACGTAGTGGCCGCCGCTCAGGACGAAGGACCCGTTGCAGCCGATGACATCGATGTCGCGGCCGAGGACCTCCCCGACCTTCATGGGCGTGTAAAGGTTCCTTCCCGAGACGAGGACGAGGCGCCCGCCGTCGTCGAGGAAGCGGTCGATGAACTTTTTGTTGCCATCGGAAATCATCTTTACCCTCCGCGGGGGGTAAAAGAGGGTCCCGTCGAGATCAACGCAAATGACCTTGTCCATGCCCATGGCCGTAAATATAGACTCTAAAAGCGTCAAAAGCAAAAGGTGTATCTCTTAGAGATACTTCCTAGGAGAGGCGGTCAGCCTCGCTCCTTAGGGCCCGAAGGTCGCTCAAGAAGGAGGAAAGGTCGCTTAAACCCGGCTCATAAGCGGCGACGAATTCGAAGGCCTTGAGGTTCTTTACGAGGAAGAGGAGATCGATTTCCGCGAAAATCGAAGCGAGGTTCCGATGCGTCGCCTCATAGCTTTTCTTCATCGCGGCTTCATCGAACTTTTCCCCGGAAACAACCGACCGATAACGGCACCTTACGATGTTGAGCAAGCGGCTCCCGACAAGGAAATAGGCGTTGATCTTGAAGCCCTTCCGCTTGGCTCTTTTGACGAGCTCGATTTCCTTGGGAAGGAGAAGCGAGGATTCGTAGGCGAAGGAACGGTCTTCGAGGATGCCGTCCTGGAGGTCCTTGGTGGGATAACCTTGGAGGAAGGCGTTCTTGAAAAAGGAGGCGAAGGTGCTTTTCCCGCTTCCCATGGCCCCGAGGACCAAGACGAGAACCTTCTCGGCTTTCCTATCCACCGCGCCTCACCTCCTTCACGGAGAGTTTCCCGTCGAGGATTTCCTTCGTGCCGTTTCGGTATTCGAGGAGCAGCTCTCCGTTTTCGAGATAGGCGACGGGAACCCCGGCGGCAAAGGACTCGCGCTTGCACTTCTCAAAGGACTCCTCCCCGCCTTCCTCGATCAGCTTGAGAAGGTACTTTCGATAGGCCGGGGAATTCGAGGTGCCAAGATACTTGGTCACGAGCTTTCCCTTCGTCCGGTACATCAAATAGAAATATTCGCGGCCTCCGATCACTTTGCGACTAAGGGTTTTCTTCATCGGCGAAACTATAGCACATATCTGGCTAACTTCTTTTTGTTTTGTTGTTATTATATCAACTTTCTTTCGACGGTTCCTTGCAAATTACTGTTTTATAATTTCATAGCCAGAATTGTTGAAAGTGGGCACTAATAACAACAGATGCTTCAACCGACATCAACCGTCATAGCAAGTCTTGAAACAAAAAAAGGCTCCCGATTCCGGGAGCCTCGAAGGAAACGGGCCTTATTTGAACGAAACGTGGTTCTCGGCCTGAATGACGCCGAAGCCGTGGTCGAACCGGCGATAGACGACCGAGATTTCCTCGTCGTCGCTATCGAGATACATGAAGAAGGTGTGGCCCAGGGCTTCCATCCGGGTAATGGCCTCGTCAAGGGTCATCGGCTCGAGGTAAATTGACTTGGTGCGGACGACTTCCTCGGCATCTTCCTCGACCTGCTCTTCCTTGAAGTTCTCAAAGGCGATCGAGCGGCCAAGGCCCTGGTCTTGGTTCTTGACGCGTTCCATCCGCGTCTTGAGGCGGCGCATCTGATCCTCGAGCTTATCGATCGCGAGGTCGACCGCGGCATAGAGGTCGTTGTTTCTGACCTCGGTCCGGAAATCCATTTCCTTCGTGAAGATCGTGATCTCGACCTTGGCTCCGACATCGTAGCTTTGGACCACCGCCCGGCAGAGCACGTCGTCGTTGATCACGAAATACTTGTCCATCCGGGCAAGCTTTTTCTCGATCGCGGATTTAATGGCATCGGTGACTTCGATGTTCTTTCCTTGGATCTGATACTTCATTGTCTATGTCCTCCGTAAGGGCTTTCACCCTATCTATGCCATTATTCTAGTGTTTATTGGGGACCTTTGGAATAACAACAGGGTTTTTCCTTCGATGGAATCTAAGCAAATTGGAACTCAAATTCTTTTCTGTCCCTTGAAGAATTCCTTCAGTTCCGCGACCTTGTCGAGCTTCTCCCAGGGAAGGTCGATGTCCGGCCGGCCGAAGCATCCGTAATTGGTCGTGTCGGCGTATTTGAAGCTCGGCCGTTGGAGGCTGAACTGCTCGATGATCGCCCCCGGGCGGGCATCGAAGAATCTCTCGATGGCTTCAAGGATGACCTCGTCTTCGTAATGGCGGGTATGGAAGGTCGTAAGGCCGACGGAGAGCGGCTTAGCTACCCCGATGGCATAGGAAAGCTGGATCTCAAGGCGTTCGGCCGCCCCGGCGGCAACAAGGTTCTTGGCGATGTAGCGGGCATAGTAGGAGGCACTCCGGTCGACCTTCGTCGGATCCTTGCCCGAGAAGGCGCCGCCGCCATGGCGGCAGCTTCCCCCATAGGTATCGACGACGAGCTTCCGCCCGGTGAGGCCAGTGTCGCCGGCCGGGCCCCCGATGACGAAGCGGCCGGTCGGGTTGACGAGGCAGCGGAAATCGCGGTTGAGATGGAAGCTATCGACGACCGGGAGCATGACGTTCTCGTAAAGGAAGTCCTGGAGTTCCGGGATCGAGATGCCTTCGTCGGTCTGGACCGACATGAGGATGGTGTGGACGGATGGTCCTCCCGGATGGCCGTAGTCGACGGTCACCTGGCTTTTCATGTCGGGCCGGGCGTGAGGGAATTTCCCTTCGTGGCGGAGGCTCGAGGCCACCCGGACGAGCTTATGGGCGATCGAGATGGGAAGGGGCATGTAGCCCTCGGATTCCTTCGTCGCATATCCGAACATGAAGCCTTGGTCCCCGGCCCCGGTCTCGAGCAGCGTCCCCCGGTCGACCCCTTGGGCAATGTCCGCGGACTGGCCGCGGAGCAAATTGACGACCTTGCAGCTGTCGCAGCCGATGCCGTCTTCATGCTTAAGGTAGCCGATTTTCCGAAGGACCGAGCGGGCGATTCCCTCGGCGTCGATGTCCCGATAGTTGGTAACCTCGCCGCCGATGAGGACGAATTCGTCGCTCACGAACACCTCGCAAGCCGAATGGGCATGCGGGTCGAGCTCGAGCGAGCGATCGAGGATGCTGTCGGCGATGAGGTCGGCCACCTTGTCGGGATGGCCTTCGGATACCGATTCCGAAGTGAAGAGCGTTTTTTCCATTTTCTTTTCCTTTCCCTTTGGCAAGAAAAACCCGCCCACGGGGGCAGGAAGAGGCTTCCTAAGTCCATCGTTCCGGTCGTGGGAGCCGGCTGAGGGCAGCACTTACCGGCTATCGCCGGAGTTGCTAGCGTCCTTTGGCCCTCCAGGGACGCTTCTTGATGGCCTTTTTTCGGGGGTAAGTGTAGCAGGCTCTGGCCTTAAGTAAAGGAAAAAGAGGATGGGCTCAACGCCCATCCTCCTTCGAGGCGAGATAGCTTTTGAGGGCAAGGGCCACCTGATTGGGGCAGGAATCGGTCCCCGTTCGGCTGCCCGGACAGCGAATCCCCTCCAAAAGGGAAATCACTTCCTCGATCTTCCGCCCCTCGGATAGCCGGGAAACCCCTTGGGTATTCCCCGCGCATCCCCCGACGACGGCCATCTTCTTGATGATTCCGTCCTCGATCTCGAAGCGGAATTCCCGCGAGCAGACGTTCGCGGGACGGTAGACGAAGGTCTCGCTCACCTTACTTGACGATGGTCCCGTAGAGGGTCCCGCCGGCATTGGCGGCATTGCTCTCGTCGGTATCGATGTGCATGGCGAGGGCATAGCTCTCGCTCACCCGGATGACGGTGTCCCCGAAGATGGTCTCGCGGCCGGTCCCTTCGATCTTCACCTGCACGATGTCCCCGTTCTTGACGCCGAAAGCCTCGGCATCCTTCGGGGTCATGTGGATGTGGCGCTTGGCGACGATGAGCCCTTCCTTGAGGTCGAGCCGCTTCCCATTGAGGGGGTTCACGACGGCAATCGGGGCGCTTCCCGCGGTATCCCCGCTCTCGCGGATCGGAGCCTTGACCCCGAGGGTCCGGCTGTCGGTCAGGGAAATCTCGATCTGGTCGGCCTTCCGGAAGGGCCCGAGGATCGAGACGTTCTTGATGACCCGCTCCTTGCCGGTCTTCGGATTGACGGGCCCGACGAGGTCGAGGCGGGTCGTCGAGACGAACTGCCCGGGCTGGGAAAGCGGGGCCCGGACCTCGAGCTTGCCGCCTTCGGTCCCCATGAGATAGTCGAAGGACTCTTGGGTAAGGTGGATGTGGCGAGCGCTCGTTTCAACGATGAATTTCAGGTCCATGTGTTTTCCTCCGAACGGATTATATACCCCTTTTGCTTCCCGTTTCGCCTAGGCGAAAGCGCTTTGGGGTTTACCGGGGCAAATGCCGAGCCTAGACTAGCCGGGAAGGAGGTAGACCCATGGAAGAAAATAGCGAAATCGAATTCCACGAAAGCGAGGAAACGTCCGAGGACGCCCTCGAGGCCAAGTTCGACCCGTCCGCCCTGAAAAGAGCCATCGACAGCCACGACCGGGAGGCCCTGAACAAGATTTTCGAGCTCGTCCCCGACGTCGACATCGCCGAGGCGGCCGAAAGTCTTTCCATCGCCGAACTCCTCTCTTTCTTCCGGGAAGTCGAGTCGAGCAAGACGGCCCAGATCTTCGACGAACTGAGCCAAGACAAGAAGGAAGAGCTCGTCAACGCCCTTAAGGACAAGGACCTGGTAAGCCTCATTGCCGCCCAGGAACCCGACGACCTCGCCGACACCGTCGGGGGAATGCCGGCCAACCTGGCCAAGAAAGTCCTCGACGCCGCCCCGAAGGAAATGCGGAAGGACGTCAACCGCCTCCTCAAGTTCAAGGAAGGGACGGCCGGGGCCATCATGACGACCGAATACCTCGAGGTCCGCGATTCATTGACCGTCCAGGAGACGGCCGCTTACGTCCGGGCCCGGGGCCGGGAAGCCGAGACCATCTACACCATCTTCGTCCGTGACGGGAAAAACAAGTTCGTCGGCACCCTCGACCTCGACGACCTCATCTTTGCCGCCGGAGAGGCGAAAATCGCCGACATCCTCAACCGCGATGCCCCCTATTGCCACGCTTCCACCGACCAGGAGGAAGTCGCCAACATGTTCCGGCGCTACGACGTGAACGCCATGGCCGTCCTCAACGACGACGATTGCCTGACCGGCATCGTCACCTTCGACGACGCGATGGACGTCTTGGCCGAGGAAGCCAACGAAGACATCGCCAACATGAACGCCGTCTCGAACCTCGACGACGCCTATCTCGAGACCCATCCGGTCAAGATGGCCAAGAAGTGCGTCCCCTGGATAATCATCCTCCTCATCCTCGGGACCTTCTCCTCGATGGTCCTCTCCGTCTTCCAGGATTCCCTCTCGGTCGTCCCGGTCCTGGCGGCCTTCATCCCCGTCCTCATGGATACCGGCGGCAATGCCGGCGGGCAGACCATCGCCCTCATGATCCGGGGGCTGGCCCTCAAGGAGTTCGAGCCGAAGCAGTTCTGGAAGATCATCCTCCTCGAGCTAAGGAGCGCCCTCCTCATCTCGGCCGCGATTGCCGTCTTTGCCTTCTTCTGGTTCACCCTCGAACAGTACACCGGCATCGTCCACAACACCGAGGCCGACATCGCCATCGGCAATCCCGACGGCTGGGCGACGATCTGGAACGGGCAGTGCTGGAGCTGGCCCTTCTTCATCGAGGTGGCCAAGGTCTCGGGCGTCGTTTCCGGGACCCTCTTCATCACGACGATCGTGAGCAAGCTCATCGCCGTCATCCTTCCCCTCGGGACGGCCGCCCTCAAGAAAGACCCGGCCATCGTGAGCCAGCCACTACTGACGACGATCGTCGACGTCTCGAGCCTCCTCATCTTCTTCGCGATAGCCCAAGGGGTCATCACGAGCCTCGTCTAGGGGCATGAAAAGAGCCGCGGGTTCGCCCCCGCGGCTTTCCTTTTGCCCTCAGACGTTGAAGACCCACCAGGCTTCCTTGATGGCTTCGGGAATCCCGAAGAGGTCCCCCGGAAGCCAGCCGTCGAAGCCGTCGAAGGCGAGGCAAAGGCCGATGAAGGCCGAAAGGACGGAGGTCGCGAGGGCGGCTTTGGAGATGTTCGTCCGCGACCGGGGAGTCTCGGCGTGCTCCATCATGAGGTAGTAGCTCGCAATCGACCCGAGGGTCGCGATATGGAAAAGCTCGGGTACGTAACGGAAGCAAATGCCGGCCTTCGAATAGGTCGTGAAAGCCCAGAGAAAGGCAACCGGGAGGAAGAGAGCGACGAACCAGCGGGCAACCGAGGAGTCCCCTTTCTTCCCGATGAAGGGGCCGATGACCATGAAGTAAAAGAAGGGGCTGAGCAAAAGGCCGTAGTAACCGTTGAAATAGAGCCCGTCGTCGAAGCTGAGGCGCCAGACCCCGCAGGAGATGAAGGGGAACTGGTCATAGAAAGCCGGCGACTGGAGGAAAAAGTGGATGAAGCTCGGGAGCAGCTTGTTGGCCGAATAGGTCAAAAAGCGCTGGTCGTAGTTCATCTGGTAGGACTGCCCGAATTCGAGGATGTCCCCGAAGCGGATGTAGTTGTAATAACAAACCCCCACGGCCCCGAGGAGGACGATGAGGCCGGCCGGGAGGAAGGAAAGGGCCTTCCGGGAAGGCTTTTCGTCCTTGTCGGCCAGGATGCCGATATAAAGGGGGAGGGCAAAGGCGGCGTAAAGGGCGAGGTTCGGCCGGGAGGAGACGACCCCGACGATGGCGATCCCGGCCCCGGCGAGATAGTAGAGCGAATGCTTCCGGTCGCGGTAGGCCATGAGCGAAAGGGCGAGGAAAATATCGGCGAACATCTGCCCGTAAATGATCGGGGTGTGGTAGACGCCTTCGTGGTAATAGCCTTCCTTGAAGGTCATCATCGAGAAGAAGACGGAGGCGAAAAGCCCCATGACGAAAAGGAAAATCAGGCTCGGCCAATGGATGTCGTGGGAGAGGAAGCGGGCGATTTCGTAAACGAGGAGGGCGAAGGAGGCGAGGGCTAGGATCATCCCGACAGCCTGAAGGGTCAAAAGGCTCGGAATCAAAGTCATCCCCGAGAGGAAATAGATCGGGAAGGAGACGAGGAGGACCGGGGCCGCCCCGTAGTAGCAATAGTACTTCCCATCCCAATAAGCATGGTCCCATCGGTACTCGATGCCATACTCGTTCCAGACGCTGCTCGACCATGGGTTGTCGACCTGCAAAAGCTTGGGGTCGACGTAGACGTCGAGGTAGACCTGTCCCTTGCGGAAGGCATCGAAAAGGCGCGTGTAAATGTTCGTGTCCCACATCGAGTTCAGCTCGTCTTGGCTCAAGGGATAGGATATGTAATAGCGTTCGAGGTCGAAGCTCGCGGCGATGAAGAAGGCAGCCAAGGCGATGGCGGCAATCGCTCATGTGTGCGATCCGCATATTTTTGTCATCGGCGGCGGTTGTGCCAATGCTTCGGATCTTTATTTTCCGCTTATTGCCGATTACTATAAGACAATGGTTCATGATTTAATGGCAGATATTCCAATCAGTAAGGCCCAGCTTGATGAACCGGGAGTTATCGGTGCGGCAATGCTGGACAAGGAAGTTGTATTTGATGTCCTTGAGGTGGTAAGAGCCGAAGACTTTTACAGCAAGGCAAACAGAGAAATATTCACAGTAATAACTGATTTGCAGAGAAGCAGTACTCCTGTGGATGTGCTTACGGTAACAGATGAGCTGAAAAAGAGAAAAATGCTGGAAGCGGTAGGCGGCAGAGTTTATGTGGCACAGCTTTCTGCTGATGTGCCTTCTGTTTCCAATGCTGTGGAATACGCCAAAATAGTTGCTGAAAAGGCGGTGCTTAGAAGGCTTATCGGAACTGCCGATGAAATAGCAAAAAAAGGCTATGAAGAAAGCGAAAACACTTTAGATATTCTGGAATATGCAGAAAAGGGAATATTTGAAATTGCCAAGAGCAAGCAACACAGCGAGATGGCAAAAATCAGCGAAATCATCCTGACAAACTTTGAGGAGATTTCAGTAAGAAGCCAGAGCCAGGGAGGTATAACAGGTGTTCCTAGCGGCTTGATAGATTTGGACCGTAAGCTCAGCGGATTTCAGAAATCGGATATGGTGGTACTGGCGGCAAGACCTTCCATGGGTAAAACGGCCTTTGCCCTTAATGTCGCTTTAAATGCGGCCCTTAAGGCGGATGCAAAAGTCCTTATATTCAGCTTGGAAATGGCCAAGGAACAGCTCAGCCAGAGACTGCTTTCCATGGAA
>CASEWT010000012.1:8238-26392 GCA_949291655.1 uncultured Bacillota bacterium | reverse complement strand
TTTTTTCTAATTGTTTCTTCATTTATGTTTTCATCTCCAAAACGAAATGTCATTACCGCTGCATGACCTTGTATATGATATAGACAAGTTAATTGCCCCCAACATGGGATACTATAATAGTTAATTTCACCAGTAGAAAAACTTCCTGCTTCTTTAGGGTACATAATTTGCGGAGTATCAACGCTGTTTAGAATTTTTTGTATCATTTTAGAAATTCTAACTATCGAGTCAGAACTGTCCTTGTTTTCATCGCCCTCAATTCCTATAGTTTCCTCTGAATAATCAACATTGAACCCATATTCTTCAGCAATATCACTTACTTTATTTAGGTAATCTTGACTTTCCAGCAGAACTTTTAAATAGTCGTTTCTGCATCCAAAATGATATGTATTATCATAGACCAGACCGTGTACCGTGAACTCTATTCCATTTTCGTCTTCAAATTTTCCGAAATCATTTTCTTTATTAAACGATTCCACAACCACAAAATCATGTTCTGGATATTCTTCTTCGAGACACATTATAATGCGTTCATCTGTGTTTTTCCCACTTAAAGGATTACCTGCACTATTTTTATCATTTACTAATTCAACTACTTCAGAACAACCAGATAAGGATATAAACAGTAATAGGATGAGTAAAAAAATTCCCAATTTTTTCAAATCATACACCCCCTACAAATTCCAATTTGTCGCAGTTATAGAACGCGTGGTCCCCGATCCTTCCGATCGTTGCTGGAAGAATCACGACGCTAACAAAGGCATTATTAGCAAAAGCTTCATCCTCTATTATTTCGATGCCTTCTTGAATTACTATGTTTTCATCTTTGAGTAATTCAGAACACTTTAACAACTTTTTAGTATCGTTATTCAGCAAAAGGCCATTTTTAAATTCATACCCACTTAAATAGTCTCCGATATGGTTTTCGTTATAAAACCTTTCGACAAAATAGTAGGGCGTCTTCTTAACATAATCTTCAAATTTCTCTACTTTATTAGCATATGACATCATGGAGTCTTCTAAGAATTCAAGAAGATCCTTTGCTCTATTCGAATAAGCGTAATTTGGTTCTGCTTTTCCTTCTGCGATTTCTCCAATGGTAAGCTCGGGAATAGTTTTTTCTAAATATTTACTCTCATTGTCATCCTTGTCTTTTTTGTTTTCGTAAGCAATGAAGCCAAAACCATTCGTTGAATTCGAAGAGGAATGAGAAAGTTGATTGGCCATATTGCCGAAATCGGAATTTTTGATTTTCAATAAGCGCTCTGAGAACGTCTTTATGGAATCGAGAGGCGGGACAAAGACAATATCAAAGATTCTTTGAAATCTCTCATTAGGAATTTTCTTATTAGCTTCGTATAGCTTGATATAAGTATCGAGCGTTTGCCTGCTTATTCCTAATATTTCCGCGAATGTCTTAATTTTAATTCCGATATGATTTAGCTGTTCTTTGATATCCATAAGCACCTCACACCCCGATATTTTTATTCATTTTACTTTTCTGTCAAGTCTTAATATGATTTTACGTATTTTTAAAGTAAACTGTTTTTTACCGCCATGCGCCCTTCTTTCAAAAATTTCGTCACCTTGATCGCACCGCATTCGTCTAATAAGTGAGAGGCAAGAAATGGACGAACGGGAATTCAGGAACTTCTACGAAGCCAACAAGGCTGACGCCTACCGCCTTGCTTACTCCTACCTTCGGAGCGGAAGTGAGGCCGAGGACCTCGTCCAGGAGGCCCTCCTCCGCTTCTACCGCCATGAGCCAAAAGACGCGGCAAAGGCGAGGCCTTACTTCTTTTCCGTCGTCGTCCGTCTCTCTCTTGATGTCCTGCGTTCCCGCAAGAAGATAGCCGCCCCGCCGGAGGAAGGAAAAGAGCCTACGCCCGGAAGGGACTACCGCTTCCTCTACGAGGCGATCGACGAGCTAGGAAAGAAGGAGCGGTCCATCATCCGCCTCCACTACTTCGCGGGACTAAGCCTCCAAGAAATCGCTAGGGCAACCGGCCTTAGCCTGAACGCTACGAAAAAGCGGCTCGAAAGGGCCAGGAAAGCATTGAAGGAGAAACTATGAACGACATCGAACTCGATAGTGTCCTCGCGAAGGCCCGGGAGGCGATTGCCGTCCCGCCTCTAGTTTTCGAAGAAGGGATCCTCGCCCAAAGGAAAAGGCCGGTCCTTTGGAAGGGACTGGTCATCGCGGGATCAGGCGCGGCCCTCGTCGCTACGGCCGTTTCGCTGGCCGTGGCTTTGATTCCGGAGCCCGGAGCAGCGATCCGAGAAATCGAAGTCAACAACGACGTCGCCCTCCAAGGCCCGATCCTTCGCTACGACGGCTGGCGCTTAAGCCTTTCTTCGACCAGCGAGGAAAAGGAGAGCCACGAGATTGTCATCGACTACCGGCCGGACATCGCCTTCCTATCTTCGGGCGAAGCCTTCAGCCATCCCGAACAGACCCTCGTCCTCTCCATCAAACGTACCATCACGATGGACGGCCCCGAGCAATACCACCACACAGTTCTTAGCAAGGAAACCGTCTACCAGGAGGAAGCGACCCTTGAAGAGATATACGGGAACGGCCGGGACTGGGCTAGCTATGCCGCGGATACCCTGCCGATTATCGATGAAGTAGCTTCCGCCTATCTCAAGGGAACCGGGGATCTGACATATAGTCTTGTCATAACTGGCAAGGACGGGGTCCCAATCGACTTCATGGGAACATATACCGATGGGGATGGGTCGACTGTCGAAGGCTATCTCCTTGGGGCCAGCGAACCTCTTTCTTCAATCAGCGAAAGCGTCTCCTTCCGCTATCAAAGTGACGGGAAGATGTCGTCTCTCCAATCGACCAATCCCCCTGAAGATGCCATTTATTAACAAAAAAGAGGCCGCAAAAGGCCTCTCTTTTCATTAAAAGCAAGTAAAACTGCCTTTGTTTTTTACTTGAGTTCGATGTCCTCCGCTTCCTGCGGAATCGCGTAATCAGCGGCCAAGTCGTTGTCGACCTCGATGTCGAGTTTAAGACTCCAGGCCGCCTCACCGCGGTCGTCCATCCCCGGGATGGTCGTGTCGAAGTTCCCTTCGAGGGCAGCGTGGATGGCCTTGAGCCCGAAGGCATCGACCTCGAAGACGAAGTCCGAACTCTCGATCGTCAGGTTCGTCCAATTGCCATAGGGTGATGGCTGGCTCTCCAGCGTTTGGTCAAGGCGGGTCGCCGCCTCGGCTTCCTTCACGAGGCTGGAGGCCCCTTCGTCGTTGAGGACGATCGCGTGGGTTGTAACCCCGTCTTTAACCGAGGAAGCCGCGTAGGCGATTTGGCTGACCGCGAGATTGGATGGGAGGAAATAGAAATCATCGCCGGCAATCGGGGTGGCTACCTCGGTGAACTCGTTGTTCCAGCCGAAGGTATCCTCGGCATCGTAGACGCTTCCGTCGGCAATCCGGGCCCGAAAGAGCTCGTAGTCCTCGCTCCCCCACTCCGGGAGATTGGTATCCATCTTCACCCGGTTATGGAAGTAGACGGTCCCGTCCTCGATAAGGCGCTTGGCTTCGCCCTGGACGGTCGTCGAAGCCTCGGCCCCGAGGAGACTAAAGCCCGGGAAGTCGACTTCCATGACGGCCTTGTAGGAATAGCCCGAGCGTTCGAGGACCCGGTAGGCATCGAGGGTCCCGTTCAAGCCGTTCACCTCGGCCTCAAGTTCTTCCTCGTCGAGCGAAGCGCCCGGGACGTTAGGAAGGGTCGGGACCACGTTCTCGTAAGAAATGAAATCGAGCCCGTAATGGAGGGTGATCGTCTGACCGGCGACCGTGAGGCTGAGGGCATAGTCGAAGGTGCCGATATAGCCGTTCCGGAGGGTGGCCTTGAGGGTATAGGAAGGCATCAGTTCGGGGTAATTGGTCCCGATGAGCTTCCGGACGATCGGGCTGTCCAAGACCTTGACGAGGTCTTCGACGAGGGAAGAAGGCGAGACGGAGGTCGTAAGGACATAGCCGTTTCCTTCTTCCTCTACGGCCGTGATCTGCTCGTCCTCGTATTCAAAGACCGCCTTGGCAAAGAGGGAATAGAGTTTCCCGTCCTCGACGGCTGAGGTCTCGATGCTATCCAAGGTGCCGTCTTCCTTGAGGTCGATGGTCCGCTTCTCGTCTCCTTCGACGATCTCGTAGCGCTTCCCGTCGAAGAAGAGGGCCCCGCTGTTCTCGTAGGAGGCAACCTGCTTCACCGCGGAAGTCGAGGAATAGACGACATTTCCTTCCCGGGTGCCGGTCGGGTCGTAGCCCTCCGGAAGCGAGGTATCGGTCGTGGCCTCGAGGACTTCCTTGTAGGAATAGCCCTTGAGATCAACAGTTGCCCTCCGCGCCTTGAGGAAGGTTTCCCGTGGGGTCAGCTCCTCGCTGGACGAAGAGGAGACAGTTACGGTCGGGATGGAGCTCGAGGTTTGTTCGCCCGAAGACTCGGGGGACGAGGAAGAGGTTTCCCCGCCGCAAGCGGCAAGGAGGAGGGCCAAGGAGGCCAGTAGATAAAGCGGTTTTTTCATGGTGATTGTTCCTTTCTTAACCTTATTCGGCGACGAATTGCTTGATGTCCTTGCCCTTGGCGATAAGCCCCTGGAGGGCGGAAGCGACTTCTTCCGGGTGCTTGCAGCCTTCGATCCGGAGGCCACCCCGGCCGACGAGGTTGACCCGCACATCGCCGAAATTGAAGATCTTGCCCTTGAAGGACTGCTCGATGTCGACGGCCAGGACTTGGGTCATCGTCTGGGTCCGCCGCTTCTTGGAGAGGAGGCCCCCTTCGTAGACGTAGCGGTCCCTATAGACGTAATGCCGGTAGGTCCGGTTGGATAGGAACATGCAGATAAGGGCGATGAGAGGGATGACGAGCCAGAACGTGATGACGAGGAGGAAAGGGAACAACAGGCCGTAATGGCCGACGAAGCTCCGCTTGGCGACGACGATCGGGGCGGCGGATTCGGGCGAGGTGACCGCCGGGGGATTCGCGGCCTCGCCGTCGCTAGCACCGCCGAGCTTGGCCCCGCATTTCTCACAATAAGCTGCCCCGTCGTCGGTCGGGGCTCCGCACTTTGGACAAAAACGCATTTGGTTTACCTCTTTTCGCCTTACATTCTCGGTAGACTTGGGGAGGCAAAATAGGCCCTTTTGGTTCCTATTCGGGATCGGGTACAAGGAGATGGACGTCGACATCGAGGACCTTGGCCATCTTGTAGAGGGTCCGTAGGTCGTAAACCCCGTTGTGGAGCATCTTCCGCAGGGTCCGCTCCGAGATGGAAAGCGCCTCGCTGAAGGAGGCCTGGGTAAAGCCTTTTTCCTTGATGAGTTCCTTGATCAAAGGGCCATTGTAAGGCGGGGTGACATCCATATAGATGATTTTCGTGAATGCCCCACCCCTTCAATAGGTCCTCTTCATTCCTAAGAAGAGGGGAAAACCCCTCTTTTCCTCGGCAAAAGCCGGCTATGTATATGAAAAAGGACCTCTTCCTTACGGAAAGAGATCCGTGGCCCGGCAAGAGAGAATGGCTGCCATCTTGAGCAAGACCCGCACGTCGTAGACTCCGTTGTGGAGCATCTTCCGAAGCGATCTCTCCTCGACTCCGAGAAGCGACGCGAAGCGGGCTTGGGTAAAGCCCCGTGCCTTGATGAAGCGCCGGATTTTTTCCCCGTTTTCCGGGAAAGGCATCGCGGTGTCCTCCTTTGCAAGGCAAGGCCAAGGCTCCGGAGGGACGATGCGCCCATTATTATACAGCAACAGTCACGAGGACTTCCGATAGAAGAAGGAAGTTCCCGCGCCGGCCGCGACGTAGAGGGAGGAATAGACTTCCTCTTGGCCCTTTACGAAGCGGATGAGGCCGAAGACGACGGGCGAATAACTCTTGAAGGATGGGAAATAATCGTATGAGAAGCCGTTCCCGACGAGGAAGAGGAGGCTCAGGAAGAAGGCAAAGCCGAGGAGGCCGGCATCGTAGTTGATCCCATTCGTCGAAATGGCGACGCCACCGACGATGGGGACGACGCACGCCATTGCCCGGAGGAAGCCGTAGAGGTGGCCGAGCCAGGTCTTTTCCACCTCGTAGCTGATGCGGTTGCCGATGAGCGTCGGGACGAGACGCCGCAAAAGGAAAGGGCTATCGATGCGGACGTCGTCCCCGGCCTTGGGCGAAAAAATAACGAGGGCGAGGAGGGCCAGGGGCTGGATATAGCAAGGGATCAGCCAGCAGAGGTTCGCCGGATTATTGAGTTTGAGAGCTGAGGAAAAGAGGATGAGCAGGACTAAGTAGACGATGACGACCACAATCTTCCAAACGTAGTGGCGTTCCGAAACCCGGTAATGGACGACGCTTCCTCGTAAGAAAGAGGCGAGATCGGGCCGGGGATCGCTCTTTTCCTTGGCGGGAGTCTCCGTCTCCTTCCCGACGACGAGGCCGTAGAGGGCATCGAGCTTCTTGTTCGCCTCGTCGAGCTTTCCCTCGATCGCGAGGATCTTGATGTCCTTCAGGCGGTTGATCTCGAGGAGGAGCTCGTTGCTCTTCTTCTCGAAGTCCGCGCCCTGCTCCTTGATGGCTTCCCCGAGGGAGGCGATCTCCGCCTGCTTTTCCTTGCTGAGGTATAGGCTCCTCGACAGTTCGTCCTGGAGAGCCTCTTTTTCCTCGAGGAGGAGGGCATATTCCTTCCCGCCGGCCCCGATGAGGGAGGGATAGTAAGCCGGGTCATAGGGCGGAAGGGGCCTATTCTCCTTCTTGGCAACCGGGAAGACGATGGCATAAAGAAGCGCCATGTAGGAGCCGACCTTTACTTCCCCGATGGAGGCCTCTTTCTGATGCTTGTGGCGGTTCAGCTTCTTCGAGCGGTCGAGAAAGGAATCGATTTCCTTCTTCCCAATCCCCCACTCCGTTTCCAAGTAGGAGCGGTTCTCGTCTTTCCTTAGGGCCGTCCCGATGGTGAAATCGAGTTTTTCCTCGCTCCCGCGCTGCCGGAGGAGGTTCTTGAAGAAGCCTTCCGCAAGCTCGAGATAGGCATCGAAAAAGGAAGGCGAAGCCGCGCGCAGGTCGGTAAGGAGGGTCAAGTACCGGGCACGGAGTCCTTCCTCGGTTTCAAAATAAGCTCGAAGCGGGTCGTTCATGCGGTAACGTTACCACCTGGCGGCCCGTTCCTCTACTTTTCAATCTCCGGGAGCGCGCCCTCGAAGGTCGGATAGTCTCCCTCCGTATAGCTGACCTCGGAGGTCGAGACCTGCCAGTTGGCCCGGAGACCTCCGGCGTAAAGGGAATCGTCGACGGTGCTCTTCGAAGAGACGATGATCCCGTTTTCGATCGTCATCTCGTTTTCGTGGGTAATGACCTCCGAGGGGATGTCGGTTCCTTCCTCGTATTCGGTCAACGAGTAGGAAAAGGCGTAGGTGCCGTCCCCCTCCACCTGCGGGAGGTCAAGGGTATAGCCAATGTCCGGGAGATCGTAGACCGAAAGGAGGAAAAGGAGGTTGGCGATTTGGGAAGTCGCGAAATCGATGGCGAGGTTCGCCTCAATCGTCTCTTCGGCGAAAGCCACTTCTTCCACGACCCGCGATCCATCCTCGTAGACGGTGACCCGGTAGACGCTTTCCCCCTCGACGAAGGTCGTCGTGACGTAAGGTTCGGGATCGGAAAGCTCGTAAGAAACTTCCCCGGTTCGCTCGCTGATATAGCCTTCGTAACGGGTCGTCGTGAACTCGTCGGACGAGGTGATGGTAATCGGATCGGCATCGGTAAGATAGCCAAGCGTCATCGTAACGGACCCGGAAACCTCATAAGGGTGGCCCCGGTACCTCTCGAGGGAGGCGATAAAGGCGTTTACCTCGGCCTCGACGCTCTCCTCTTCGCTTGAGGAAGAGGAACCTTCCGAAGGAGAGGATTCCGGCTCGGAAGGGGAAGAACCCTCTTCGCTTGAGGATGGGAGAGATATAGAAGGCGAGCTGGCTCCGCTTTCAAGGGAAGAAGAGCCAGCCCCCAGATCGCCCGTGCAGCCGGACAGAAGGAGGGGCAAGGCAAGGAAACAAAACGTTGCTTTGTTCATATTTACCCTCGCGGAATCGGAGTGAAGTCGTAGTAATTGCCGTTCGTCTTCGTAATGGTCAGAGAATCGAAGGCCGGGCTGATTTCCCCTTCATAGAAGTCCCAGTAAACGGCTCCCCCGCCATTGAGGTCGTCGCTCCAGTTGTCGATGGCAAGGTTTCGGCCTTCGACCGACCAATCGAAGGTGAATTCGTAGTCCCGGGTCGGGGACCGCTCAAGCTGATGCCCGGTTCCGTCGGCCTCGAAAGTCATGTAGATGGTCTCCGTCTGGTAAACCAATTCGAAGGTGTTCCCGGTAAGGAACTCCTCGGGCGTCGTTTCGGAGACGGGGACGACAAGCACGCTTACCTCATCGGTAAGGTTAGTTCCCGCCACCCGGACCGTAATCGTCGCTTCGCCTGCCCCGACGGCCGTGACGGTGATTTCCCCGGCCTCAAGGTCGGCCGTGACGGTCAATACCTCTTCGTCGCTCGAGGTGGCCTCAAAGGTCTGCTCGGCGGTCGAGGGATTGACCCAGACGTAAGTTGTGGCCTCGTCCCCGACAACCATCGTCTCCGGGATGTTCCAGCCGAAGATTTCGATGCCAGTTGGATCGTCGAATTCGTTGATATGGATGGCTTTTTGCACCGTTTTTTCGGTCCACACCCCATCCGCGTCGCATCCGAAGTAACTCCAAGTCAAGGTGACGTCGCCATAGCCGACGACCTCGAAGTAGCCCCCGTCGAGGGCGACAACGGCCCCGTCGCTGGTGGCCGCCGGGGTCAACGACCATTCGTCGAGAGCGAGGGCCTTGCTCGGCTCATAGACCTTCGGAAGGGCAAAGACGAAGGAGGAATCCCGGGGGAAGGAGGAAGGATCGACCTCTTCCCGGCCGGCGTCGAGGACGGCGATTTCGCTTACGTCCTGAAGGAAATAGTCGTGGGGATCGACAGCTGTCCCCGGAAGGACGGAACGCGTGCCGTATTCGATGCTCCCGCCGTCTTCGACAACCGTCATGTAGACATCGGTCGGGTCGCTGTTGCTCACGTCGGTCTGGGTGGTCCTCGTCAGGCATTCGAGGAGGCGCCCGGCCTCGAAGTCGAGGGTGAACTCCATCTCGTAGACATAGGTGATCGTGTCGTCGAGGTCGCCGTCGATCTCGTACTCGATCCGGGTGGCATAGGTCCCCACCGCTTCCTCGCCTTCCGTCAACTCGAAGCTGTCGACCCCGGTCTGGGTAACGTAGGGGTCGGCCTCCCAGGCGGCGATGGTCCCCGCTGTACGCGAGGCGTGCTGATAGGTCACCGCTTGCGGGATGTCGGACTTCAGGATGTAGTCGCCGCTATCGAGGCCCGGGTCGGGGCTATCGAGGACAAAGACCCGGGTTGCCGCATCCTGGTAAACGCTTCCCCGGAAGGAGTCGTCGGCATAGTCGCTCACCTCGTAGTAGAGATCGTAGGCCAGGGCCGTCTCTGTCAACGAATCGTAGATCAAGTCGCTGGCGAGGGCCTTCCGGCGAAGAAGGGTCGTTGAGGCGGTCTTTTCCTCGCCGGCAAAGGAGGTGACGGTCCCTTCGGCAGTCGCGCTCCCGTCCTCGTAGATGTCGAGAGTCTCTTCCTCGACGTAGGTGATCGAACTATCGGTCGTCGTCGTGTCGGCTTGCCGCCGCGTTTCCCGCGAGGCCGTCCCTTCTTCCGCGGCCGCCGAAGCAAGGAGGGCATAGGCTTCCTCGAAGGTGAGGGTTTCCGGAAGTTCCGGCTCCGGGGGAACGACGGGCTCCGAGGTACTGCCGCTATCTTCGGAATCGAGGATCGAAGAGGAAGATTCACTTGTCGAAGAAGACTCGCTGCCATCCTCGGAAGAAGAAGGAAGCGACGAGCTCCCGTCCCCTTGTATCAAAGAGGACCCGCTTTCCTCGGGAGAGGAAGAGAGCTGGGCATCCGTGCAGGCGACGAGGGGAAGGGCAAGAAGCAAGATAGGCAAGACGATAGGTTTTTTCATTGAATGCGTTCCTTTCGCTGCCTTCCATTATGAACGGACGAGGAAAACTTCAAGCATTAACCGTCAAAGGAACGGAAAGAAATCCGGAAAGAGATTCCATCCTCAATCGTCGTCGAAAAGGGAGGAAAGGAGGTTCCCGTTACCGACGTAGCGGCCGAGGGCATCGAACGTCTGCCCGTTCCGGTACGTTCCTTTGTAGCGGCCGAGGGCATCGAAGGCCTGCTCCTCGCCGCCCGTATCGTCGATCCGGCCTTTGACCCGGCCGAGGCTATCCGTCAAAAAGGGCATATCTGACCTCCTCTTTCCCATATTCTAGCGGATTTCTGCCTTAACGATTCGCCCCGTAGCAAGGATACGAAGCAAGCATGCCGGACGGGAAAGGAAAAGGCAGCCGCAATAAACGGCTGCCTTTCAGTTGTTAGGTCCTCAAAGGACGGTATAGGCGTCCCCGGCGTGGGCGGAGAGATAGTTCGCGTAGGCGTTTCCGGATGCGCTCCAGAAGACGTCCTCGCCAATGCTCGAGAGGGAAGCATTGAGCTCGATCCGGGCGATACCGCTACCGGTCTCGCCGCTGATGCTCGCGAGGCCGAGGACTGCATTGATGGTCGAGAGGTAGGTGCGGCCGCCGACTTCGCTCGTCCCGATGGTGAGGCCGAGGTCGGTCAGGGCGTTGGACTGGAGGAGGGTCGGAAGGCCGATCGTGAGGTCATAGGTGCCGCTCGAGCCATCGTAGGCATAGCCCTTGAGGATTTCCTCGTAGACCATCGGCTCCCCGGTCGGTTCGGTGTCGACCGAGCCGGTGATGAGGTTGTAGATGCTGTCGGTGAAGGAGAAGATTTCCTTGACGATGATGTACATCGGGTTGGCGAGGAAGTCGGCCGAGGTGTGCTTATAGGAGTTCACGATGTCCTCGCCCCGCCAATGCTCGACGTTTTCGATGTAGAGGTCGCTCCGCCCGTCGCGGCCGTCGTAGTAGATATAGGTGTCGCGAGTGCTGGCCCCGATCCCGAGGAAGCCGCTATGGCCTTCGGTCACCAGAACGAGGGCGCCGCTCCGGAGGCCGCCGAGATGGACATAGGCCTCGACGTTGGCTCCATCGACCCGGACCTCGGCGTCCATGTCGATGTCCCCGGCTTCGATAAGGCCGCCGAGGGCCGTGATGGCGAGCTGACCGTCTTCGAAGTGGTAGGTCGATAGGGCGGCCGTATCGAGAGCCGTCCCGAGGAAGAGGTCGAGGCTCGAGAAATCCATGAAGGAGGAGGCGTCGATCCCGTCGAGGAGGCCGACGTTGCTCTCGGCGTATGGGACGAGGGCCAAGGTGAGGTCGAGGGTGCTTCCTCCGAGGGAAAGCCCGCCAAGGGAAAGCGAGGATGCCTCGCCGTTCGAATTGAGGGCAATGGATAGTTCGAGTTTGCTATCGACTCCAAGGGTCGCGAGGTCGAGGACAAGGCAGATTTCCGAGGGCGTAACCCGGAGGCTATCGACGACATCGAGGCTCGCGACATAGCCGATTTCCCCGGCCATCAGCTTGTTTATGATGGTATCGACCATCATCTCGCGGAGGGGATCGAGGAAGGCGTCGTAGCGTTCGTCCTCGCTATTCAGGAGGCCGGTCGCAAGGTCAATGATGCCCCCGAAGGTCGAGAAGGCCATCTTCCCCTTCATCGTCTCGTTGAAGGCGAAGCGGAGATAAGGCTCAGTCCCCGGTTCCTCGATGTCGAGGACGAGGGTGTGGTTCCGGTCGACGCTGGCGCTCTTCTCGCCAAGGGTCAACGAGGCCCCGGCCCGGGTCGCCGCCAAGTCGAAGTCGAGGCGCCCGCTCAAGGTGCTCAGGCCGTAGCCGTTCTCGTCGACGAAGGAGCCGTTGATCTCAAAGGCGGCTTGTTTGCTCTTGACGAGGCCTTGGGCCTGCTCGAAGAGAGTCGGGAGGCCGTCGAGGGAATCGTAGGAGGCGAAGTCGACGTCCTTGATCGAGGCATAAGGCGTCGTCTTGAGAGTCAAATCGATGGCAAAGCCGCCGAGGGAGAGGCCGCTGGCCTCGATCGTCGCCTCGCTCCCGGCGAAGCCTTCCTCGGCCGTCCGGCCGTCGAGGGTCACGGCGATGGCAGCCCCGCTTCCGAGCCCGAGCCCCGAAAGGTCGAGGTCGAGGCGGAGCAAATTGTCGTCAAGGACGGTGAAACCCTTCACGGCATCGATGATCTTTTCATATTCGCCGGCCGCGATGGCCTTGAGCTGATCGTTGAAGAGGAGGACGTCGAGCAGGCTCGAGGGATCGCTCGGAAGGTCGTCTTGGAAGGTAGCGATGAGGCTATCGAGGGTCAGGGTCGACATCCTTAGCTTCATCGCGTCCCCGTAGGAAAGATAGGCTTTCCCGCCTTCCGAGGCTTCTTCGGTCCGATAGCCGAGCTCAAGGGATTGGCTGGCCCCGTTCCCGGCAAGCGATAGCCCGGCGTCGAAGGCCCCGCCGGGAATATCGACCTGGCCCTTCATCCCGAGGGTCAAGGAAGAAGTGTCCGGCGAAAGGGCGGCGGCTTCCTCGTTGACGAGGCTGGCCTCGAGCTCGAGGCCGAAGCGCGGGGTCTCGTAGAGGCCGTAAAGGCGCTCGACGAGGCCAAGGCTATTGGCGATGGGCCGATATCCGGCCTCTTCGTAATTGGAGGGAAGGGTGGCCCGGATGGCTTGCTTGCCGTCCCCGACGGAGGAAAGCTGGGCTTTCAAATCGATGCCAAGGCCGCCGATACTTAGATCCTCGGCATAGATGTCGGTCGGGAAATAGGTGAGGTCAGTCGTAAGGTAAACATGGGAGGTCGTTCCCTCTTCGAGGAGGAGGGAAATGTCGAAGAGATAGGAATCGGGCAGCTCCTCGATCTCGATTCCCCCAAACATGGCCATGAGAGAAGACAGGTCGAGAGAGCCGCCTAGGAGGCCGAGGATATCCGGCTGCTCGAAGATCTCTTCCCCGAAGATGGCGGAAAGGTGATCCATCGCTGCTTCGGCGCTCGTCTCGTCGCTGTAATACTTGGCACCGAGAAGATCGAAGGAAAGCTCGCTATCGATGTAGGCGGCGCTCACCTTCTTCGTCGAGCCGTTGAGCCCGGCCTCGAGGTCGATGGAAAAGGCATAGTCGTTGGCGTCGGCCAGCGAAAGGACGAAGGAGGCGTCGATGGTGGCCGTCGATAGCTCGGTACTGCCTGCCGTTTTCGGGAAGGAGAGGGCTCCTTCGAGGCTTCCGCCGATGCCCGGAAGGCTCTCGAGCCGGGCGAGAAGCTTCGAAAGATGGTCGGTCGGGGCCGGGGTACCGCCTTCGCTACTTCCCCCGCCCCCTTCGCTTGTCGAAGGAGGGACGTAGGCAATCGTCTGGGATGGCGACAGGTAGTAGGAAATGGCCGTCGATCCCGAGAAGAGAATCGTGAATAGCGATGAATAAAGGATGGTTTTGCGGATCTTTTTCCGTGTTTGTTCGTTTGGCATGGGTGTTCCTCTCTTATCTTTCTATGTAGGTTTCAGGCTCGTTCAGGGACGGGATTTCGAACTGGCCTTCGAGGTCGAAATAGGTCGTCAGGCTTCCGTTGACCGTCGCCGAGATACCCATTCCGGAATCGGCTTGGTAGCTTTCCTCGGTCGTGAGGGTTACCGGGTAGAGTTCCTTGTCGAAGGTCATCTCGATGGAAAGGCTGTTGAAGGTCGGAGCCGAGGGCAGGTTGGATACGGTCACCATCTGCTTTACGTAGTTCACGACCGAAAGCACCGGGTCGAGGACGATGGAAAGGCGGTAGCCGTCGCCCTCCTTCGCAAAGGAGCTCTGATTAGCGACGACAGTGCTTTTGGAGACGACGAAGATCGTCCGGTCGCTGATGAGGCGCCCCATCCGCTCCCGATAGGCCTCGTAATCGAATTCCATTCCTTCGTCGGCGTCGAACGTGGCGGCCTCGTAGGTCCCGGAATTGAGGGTCCCTTGGTACTGGGTGACCCCATCGTCGGTTTGATACATCCGCCAGGCGCAGGAAGGGGTAAGGGAACTATTGGACGCCGAGAGGCTTTCCTCGAAATAGCTGTCCCCGTCCCGGACGATGGTCGAGCGGATTTCCTGGGTAATGAAGAGAGCCTTGGCCTCCCCGATTCCTTGGGTCCGGTAATGGTCCAGTCCGCTCAGAAGGTCGAGGGAGATATTGAAGGCATCCTCGGGAGCGAGGCTCGAATACTCGCCGCGGCAAGCCTCGTACTTGGCCCGGCCGGCGGCCATGTCGTAGGCATAGCCGTCGCTTTCGATCCCGCTATAGTCGACCTTCGGTTCCTTAAGGGCACTGGCAAGGTAGATTCCGGCCGGGATCCCGATTGCGATGGCGACCGCTCCGACGCTGAGACCGACGATCAATCCGGTTTTCATGGGTCCACTTCCTTTCGCCTGCCATTATGGAGGGCAAATGTCGAATGTCTCCCTCATGGCCGAAAACGGCCTCGTAGAAATGGCTCTACGGAAAGGAGAGTTTGGTTTTAATCGATAACTCCTATGTTTTTGCCATTTATCTTAATCATTTTCTATTAAATTGGATTCACCTCGAAGATAAAAACGACTACCATTACGCCGATATGGAAAGCCTTGAAAGCGTCTTTGCGAGCAACCTCCAAGCCCTGAGGAAAGACCGTCACCTCACCCAGCTCGAGCTAGCCGAAAAACTCGGTTATAGCGACAAATCGATCTCCAAGTGGGAGATGGGAAAGGGGCTCCCGCCCCTCGACGTGGCCAAGACGATCGCCGAGTTCTTTGGGGTCGGCCTCGACACGATGCTCAAGGAAAACGGCGCCAATGCCGTTTTGGAAAAGGCCCCCGACGGGGCCAAGCGGAAAGCCAACCAAATCACCATTATCGCGATGGTCGCGTGCTTCATCTTCTTCGGGGCGGCTGCCATCTTCGCCTACAACCTGATTTCGAACGAATCCCCCGATCCCAATCTCTGGATCGTTTTCCTTTGGGCGGTGCCGCTCACGTCGCTGGTATCTACCTTCCTTTCGTGGCGTTTCTACAAAGTTTCCCTGCCCTTCTGGATCTTCCTTTCGGTGACGATATGGACAGCTTTCATCGTCCTCCCGCTCCACTTCCGCCTCTACCTCGGGCAGGAAATATGGTATGTCCTCTTGGTTCCGATTCCGCTGCAAGTCGGCATCCTTCTCGGGATGCGCCTCCAATAGTCAAGAGGCGGGATAGGTTCCGTTTTTGACCATCGATTCGAGTTTTTCCAGGAATTCGGAATCGACGTGCCCGATCGAGCCGAACGGCAAATAGACGCTCCGGCGGTAACTCGTCCCGAGGTAATAGCCGTCTTTCCGCTTCTCGACATAGGAGAGGCGGATGGTCTTCTTCTTGGCGAGGGGCCGCTTGAAAAGACGGAGGCTCACCTCCATCGTCCCGTTCCCGTAAATCTCCAAGGAGGTCACGGAAGCCCAAGGGAGGACCGGGCAGGCAAAGGCAAGGAAAAGCATCGGGAGAACCAGGCCGGCGAGGGCAATGGCGAGCCCGATGAGGATAAGCGAGTGGCCGTTGGCCTCGAAGAAGGTCGTTACGGCACCGGCGACGGTAATGAGAACCATCGCAGCATAGTACCAGCCATCGCGGCCGAACATGAGGGCGAATTGATAGGTATCGTGGTTGGATGAACGGATCGACTTGGGAAACATAAGAGTATCTTAACTTCATCTCGGCCCGTGGCAAGGGCTTTGAAGCTTGCCTATAGTAACGGTGTGAATCCTTGGAACGACGATTTCCTCGATAGCTTGATCGGCTCTTCCTTCGAGGACAACTCCAAAAAGGGCGGTTACGTCCGCAGCTGCCCCATCTGCGGAAAGGAACTCCGCCTCGATGACGACGGGGTTTGGTCCTGCCCGGAAGGCCACTACCGACACCCTTGAGAAATTTCTCTTTTGAGCCTGCGTCCTCTTAAGAGGACCGCCTTGCCTTATAATGGTGGGGATGTCTTTCGTACCCCTCTACATCCGAAGCGGCTTCAGCTACCTAGCCTCTTCCCTCCCGGCCGAAAAGATTCCCGCCTATGCCCTGAAGAGGGGCTGCCAAGCCGCGGCCATAACCGATAGCAATCTCGCAGGCTACGCTCCTTTTGCCCACGCCGCCAAAAAGGGCGGCATCGCTCCCCTTTTCGGCTACGAAGCCCGGATTGGCGAAGGGCAGTCCGTTCTCCTTTATGCCCGAAGCGAAGCCGGATACCGGGAACTCCTCCGCCTCTCCTACCTCGAGTCCACCCGCAAGCTTTCCCTTGATGACCTCCGCCTTCCCTTCGACGGGCTCGTGAGCATTTTCCCCTACCGGGGTGGGGCGAAACCCCTTCCCGGCGTCGACTACGTCGGCCTCCTCTATGGCCTCGACGCGGCCAAAAGGGAAGCCCTTCGGAGGAGCTACGGCCCCCGGTTGGTTGCCCTTCCGCTCATCACCTACTTCGAGCAATCCGATCAAACCTCCCTCGCGATCCTTACGAGCATCGACCGGAAAATCGACCTCGAGGAAGTCGGGGAAATCGAGGATGAGCATTGGCCGACCCCCGAGGAAATTGCTTCATACTACCGGCCGGAAGAAATCGCCTTAACGGAAAAGATAGCCGGGCTTTGCGGTTCTTTTTCCCTTATCGAAAGGCGCGGTTCCCTTCTTCAATACCCGGTTCCGAAAGAAGAAAGCGAGGAAAGCTATCTCCGGAAGAAGAGCATTGATGGCCTCCTAAAGCGGAAAGGAAGCATCCCGCCGGAATACCAAAAGCGGCTCGATTACGAACTCGGCATCATCGCCCAGATGGGCTACTCCTCCTACTTCCTCATCGTGAGCGACTACGTTTCCTTCGCCAAGGAGCACGGCATCTCGGTCGGCCCGGGCCGGGGCTCGGCCGGGGGGTCGCTCGTCGCCTATGCCCTTGGGATCGTCACTCCCGACCCTATCAAGTACAATCTTCTTTTCGAGCGCTTCCTCAACCCCGAACGGAAGACGATGCCGGACATCGACGTCGACTTTTCCGACGTCCGCCGGGACGATGTCGTCGCCTACCTCTTCGCCCGCTACCCCGGTCAAAGGGTCGCCCGCGTCCTCACGAGCCAGACGATCGGGGCTCGGGAGGCCGTCCGGGACGCCGGGAAAGCCCTCAAGTACACCGAGCGCGAGCTAAAGCTCGTTTCTTCGACCCTCGACCCCTTCCTCTCCTTAGCAGACAACTACCGGAAGAGCCGGGAATTCCACGACCTCGTGAAAGGCGACCGTTATTACCTGAACCTCGCCGCCAAGGGCTCGAAGATCGAGGGGCTCCCCCGCCAGCGCGGCATCCACGCCGCCGGGGTCATCATCGACCAGAACCCTCTGCCTTTGGTCGCCCCTTGCCGGGAAGAAGAAGCAAACGGCCTCGTGGTCAACCTCGAAAAGGACTACCTCGAGGAACAGGGTTTCCTCAAATTCGACCTCCTCGGCCTTCGAAACCTCTCCATTCTCGACCTCATCCTCAACCTCGTGGAAAGGGAAACCGGCCGCAAACTCTCTTACGAAGACCTCGACATCGAAGACCCGAAAGCCATCTCTCTCGTTGCCGAGGGCAAGACGATGGGCCTCTTCCAGCTTGAAAGCTCCGGGATGAGGCGAACCCTCAGGGAAGTCTCTCCGACCTCCTTCACCGACGTCGCGGCTGTCTTGGCCCTCTACCGGCCGGGACCGATGGAATCGATTCCCCGCTTCGCCCGCCGGAAGAAAGGGCTCGAGAAGGTCTCTTACGTGGCAAAGGAGCTAGCTCCCATCCTTGACGAGACCTACGGGATCATCGTCTATCAGGAGCAGATCATGCTCTTGGCCGAGGCCTACGCCGGCTACTCTTTCGGGGAAGCCGACGTCCTTCGCCGGGCCATCTCGAAGAAGAACCAAGCCGCCATGAAGGAAGGGCGCTCCTCCTTCGTCGAGCGGAGCGTCAAGAAAGGGCATCCGCCCGCCGAGGCCGAGCGCGTCTATGATCTCATCGAGCGCTTCGCGAGCTACGGCTTCAATAAGTCGCACGCCGTTTCCTACGCCTACATCACGATGTACCTCGCTTACCTGAAAGCCCATTATCCGAAGGCTTTTTACGCGGGATATCTCT
>CASEWT010000012.1:0-8202 GCA_949291655.1 uncultured Bacillota bacterium | reverse complement strand
CTCACCCTTTCGGAGATGCGGGAGCTTGGCATCGGGCTTGCCTCCCCCTCGGTCGAGGGCCCCTATTTCCGCTTCGAGCCGCAGAGAGAAAAGATCGCCTTGCCCCTATCTTACGTCCGCCACCTGCCCTCCCCGATCGTCCGGGCCATCGAGGAGGAAAGGAAGAAAGCCCCCTTCAAGGACTATTTCGACCTGGCCCGCCGCCTTCTCCCCTACGGACTCAAGCAAGAGCACCTCGTCGCCCTCGCCGATAGCGGCGCCCTCGACCTCCTCGGGGAAACCCGATCGACGCTCCGGGCCTCATCTTATCAAGCCATCCAATACGCAAGCCTCTTCGGGGGCGAGACGGGAATGGAATGCCTCCTCGAGCTGAACATCGCTCCCCCGTCCCTCAACAAGCGGGTGGCCGAGCCGCTTATCGACATGGACGCCGAGGAGGAGGCCATCGGGATGATCGTCTCCGTCTCGCCCTTCCTTCCCTACGAGGAGCAGATAGCCAAAAGCGGGGCCGTCCCCCTTTCGGAAGGCGTCTACAAGGACCGAGCCCTCGTCTATTGCCTCGTCGAAAGCGTGAAGCCCATCATGACGAAGGCCGGCAAGCGCCTGGCCTTCCTCGGGGTCCACGACGAGACCTTCCACGCCGAGGGGATCGTCTTTGCCGAGTGTTACGACCGCTACTACCCCCTTCTCAAGCCGGGGAAGGCGCTTCTCCTGAGGATCGAGCGCGACCGGCGGGACGAGGGGAAATTCATCATGGACGAGGCCATTGCCCTCGCGAAAGGAGAATGACCATGCCAACTCTCTACGTCGTCGACGGAAACTCCCTTCTCTTCCGGGCCTTCTACGCGACCATGCACGGGGCCGGCCCGATGGCGACCAAGGACGGAACCCCGACCAACGCCATCTTCGCCTTTTCCCGGATGCTTTCGACGATTGTCGCCTCCCTCAAGGAAGGGGACTACCTCTTCGTCGCCTTCGACGCCGACGGGGACACCTTCCGGAAGGAGGAACTGAGTTCTTATAAGGCCAACCGGGCTCCCTGCCCCGAGGAACTGAAGCCCCAGTTCCCGATTTCCCGCGAGTTCCTCGCCTCGATCGGGGCTTTCTACTACGAGCTCCACGGCTACGAGGCCGACGACCTCGCCGGGACCGTCGCCCGGTGGGGAGAGAAAGCCGGCCTCCCGGTCGAGGTGTATACCTCCGACAAGGACTACCTCCAGCTCGTAAGCGACAAGGTCGAAGTCAATCTCCTCAAGGTCGGGATGAGCCAGATCCAGAAGGTGACCCCCGAGAACATCGTCGCCCTCTTCGGCTATACCGCCGCCCAGACCGTCGATTTCAAGGGACTCCGGGGCGACATGAGCGACAACCTCTCGGGCATTCCCGGGATCGGGGAAAAGACGGCCGTGAAGCTCCTCGCCAAATACGGGACCTTCGAGAACATCGTCGCCCATGCCGGGGAAATCGGCGGGAAGACCGGGGAGGCCATCCGCGAACACGCCGAAGACGGGCGCCTTTCCTACCGCCTGGCCGAGATCAAGCGCGACGTCGAGCTCCCCTTCGGCCTCGACGACCTCCTTTACCGGGGCTACGACCTCGAGAAGGCCGCTTCCTTCGCCCGGAAGTACGAGATGTCGACCCTCATGCGGAGCCTGCCTTCAACCTGGGGAAGGAAAGCCGAGAGCAAGGCGGAAATCCTCGGCAAAAGCGACCTATCCTCTCTCCTTTCGGCCAAGACGCTCGGCGTTTATCCCGACCTCGAAAGCGAGCTTTACCATGAAGCCGCCATCCTCGGACTAGCCCTAAGCGACGGGAAGCGGGGAATCTACTTGACGCACGAGGACATCGAAGCCTCGAAGGAAGAGCTAGCCGCCTTCTTCGGGAACCCGGAAAAGGAAGTTCTCGCCTATAGCTACAAAGAGCTCCACTACGTCTTCAAGCGCCTCGGGCTTCCCCTCCTTGCCGCCTACGAGGACCTCCTAAGCGTCGCCTATCTCCTTTCCCCGGACATCGCCGGGGCCAAGGACAAGGCCTACATGGCCCTCGGGGCGACCTATGCCTTCGATAAGGGCGAGCGGGCAACTAGTTCCCTTGCCCTCGCCGCCGCGCACTTCTCCTATCCGGAAAACGCCAAGCGCCTCAAGGAAGAAGGGCTCTATGACCTCTACGCGCAAGCCGAGCGCCCCCTCGCCCGCCTTTTGGCCGAGATGGAAGAGGAAGGGCTCCCCCTCGACGAGAAAACCCTCCTCCGCCATGGCGAGCATTTCGCCAGGAAGCGCGACGAGGCGATGGCGAAGGTATACGAAATCGCCGGGCACGAGTTCAACGTCAACTCCCCGAAGCAAGTCGCCGAAGTCCTTTTCCTCGAGAAAGGGCTCCCCGACCTCAAAAAAGGCTCAACCGGGGTCGAGGTCCTCTCCGAGCTGGCCAAGAGCTACGAGCTCCCCTCGGCCATCCTCCTTTACCGGAAGTACGCCAAACTCTGCTCGACCTACATCGACGGTCTCCTACCCCACCTCGGCCCCGACGGGCGGATCCACACCTACTTCAACCAGGCCCTGACCGCGACGGGCCGCCTCTCCAGCAGCGACCCGAACCTCCAGAACATCGCGAGCAAAGACGAGGAAGGAAGCCTCGTGAAGGATGCCTTCTTCTACGATGACGGCTCTTTGTTCCTCTCCCTCGACTACTCCCAGATCGAGCTAAGGGTCCTCGCCTCCCTTTCCTCTTGCCCCTCCTACATCGATACCTTCCTCCGGGGAATCGACGTCCACGAGGAGACGGCGAGGAAGATCTTCCGGGTAGAGGCCCCGACCCATCTCGAGCGGCAGAAGGCCAAGGCTGTCAATTTCGCCGTCATCTACGGCTCCACCGCCTACGGCCTCAGCCAGCAGATCGGCTGCTCGATGGCCGAGGCCCAGGAACTCGTCGGAAGCTTCTACGAGCATTACCCCGAGGTCAAGAACTATCTCGACGGAGCCGTCGAGTTCGCGAAGAAGCACGGCTACTGTTCGACCCTTTTCGGGCGGAGGCGCTACCTCCCCGACCTCAATAGCAAGCTCCGCCCGAAGGCCGAGGCGGCGAGGCGCCAAGCCCTGAACGCCCCGGTCCAAGGGACGGCGGCCGACATCATAAAGATGGCGATGCTCAAATGCGCGGCCCTCTTGAAGGAGGGCAACTACAAGACGAAGATGGTCCTCCAGATCCACGACGAGCTGATCTTCAAGGTCCCGCCGGAGGAAAAGGAAGCCGTCCTTCCCCTTCTTCGGGAGGCGATGGAAAAGGCCGTCGAGCTCAAGGCGCCCCTCAAGGTGGCCGGGGGCTACGGAAAGACATGGAAGGAGTGCAAGGACTGATGCCAGAACTGCCAGAAGTCGAGACGGTCCGCCGGATCCTCGAGCAAGAGGTCGTCGGGAAAAGGATCGAAGAGGTCCTCGTCTACCGGGCGAAGAACGTCGTGACCGGGGCCGAGGAATTCAAGGAAACCCTAAGAGGGAAGGCCATTTTGGGAATGAGCCGGGTCGGGAAGTTCCTCGCTTTCCGCCTGAGCGGAGGCTACGTCGTCGTTTCCCATCTCCGGATGGAGGGGAAATACTATGCCGGGAAGAGGGAAGACTCGGTCGATAAGCATGAAATCCTCCGCTTCCTTTTCGACGACGGGAGCCGCCTAAGCTACATCGATACCCGGAAATTCGGGGTCCTCTACCTCGAAAGGGAGGAGGACTATCTCGGGAAGCCGCCCCTTTCGGAAGTCGGGACCGAGCCGTGGGAAACCGACCCGGAAGCCCTCCTCAAGGCCTACCGCCGGAAGAAAGGCCCCCTCAAGGAAGCCCTTCTCGACCAGAAGATCATGTGCGGACTCGGGAACATCTATGCCGACGAGGTCCTTTTCGCGACCTCCCTCCATCCCCTTAAGGGATGCCAAACGCTCACCAAGGAAGAGGCCGTCTCGATCGTCCGGGAAGCGACGCGCATCTTGAAGACAGCCATCGATAACGGCGGCTCGACCATCCGTTCCTACCACCCGAAAGAGGGAATGGACGGCAGGATGCAGAACGCCCTCGAGGCCTACGGGCGGGCGGGGGAGCCCTGCTCCCGTTGCACGCTCCTCCTCAAGAAAATCCGGGTCGGGGGCCGGGGAACGACCTATTGCCCCCATTGCCAAGGCGAGGAGGCGCATCCTTTCGTCGTCGCCCTAACCGGCCCGATTGCCAGCGGAAAATCCGCTGTCGGTAAGTATCTAGAAGGCCGCGGTTTCCATCGGATCGACCTCGATGAGGTCGTTTCGGAACTCTATGAAGAGAGGGAGGTTCTCTCCAAGCTCGCCGCCATCCTCGGTGAGAAAGCCCTGAAGAAAGGAATGCTCGACCGTTCCTATGTCCTGACCCTCATCAGCAAGGATGCCGAAAAGAAGAAGGCCCTCGAGGAATTCGTCCACCCCTTGGCCTATGCCCGGGCCCTCGAGAAGGCCCAAGGATACCGCAAGGTCCTCTTCGAGGTTCCCTTCTACCTCGGCTCCCCAATCGAGGAAAAGACCGATGCCCTCCTTTACGTCGAAGCCGACACCTCCCTTCGGGCCAAGCGGATCGAGGAACGGGGGAAGAACCCGGCTCTCGCCATCAAAATGAACGAACGCTATCCTTGGTCCGAGGTCAAGAATAAGGCAACCCTCGTCCTAAATGGGGACGGATCTCTCGAGGAACTCCATAAGACTTTATCGTCAATCAAATACCTTGATTAGAGGCAAGAACGGACTAACGTCAAAGGTAAGCGGCCGCCTGAGAGGGCGGCCTTTTTCTTATCCTCGTTCCCTCCGGATTTAGTTTTCCCGAGCCGCTGGGTACCGCCGAGGCAAACGGCCGCCCCACTCATATTGATGATATGGTTCCAATGGCAAACGGCAGAAAGAGGTATGAAAAAGAAAGCCGCCCTTTTCAGGGGCTGCCCACTAATCAGACAATGTCCAATAAATTGCTTAACTACAATACCATGAAATAGTTATTAAATATCAAATCGCCCCGAAATCACCACGCGATTAAAGAGATTATTCTCAATGAGCTTGGCTAGCTTGTTGGCTAAGATCTTGGCATTCATCGAAGTCGAATATAGCTGTCGGATTTCGTCCAAGGCAAAAGAAGAAAGGAAGAAGGTCGGGGCCTTCCGGTTCGACCGCGCGGCCAGAAGCGGCATGAGAACCTGGTCGCGGGTGTAGTCGTTTTTGTACTCGTCGCCGAAGGAGTCGAGGAAGAGGATGTCGACGTCGGTAAGCTTCTTCATGTCGCGGTCGAAGCTGAAGCGGTCCTTGATGGCCTCCCCCTTCAGTTCGTCGAAGCGCCGACGGACGTCAATGAAAGCCACCGTCTGGTTGAAGGGCGGAGCCGCGAGGAACTTGGCTACGAGGAAGGAGACGTAGCTTTTCCCGCTTCCGGGATCGCCGTTGACCAAGACCCACTTCTTCTTTGTTTCCGGGCTGATGATCCGGCCGGCGGTAAGGAAGAGTTCCTTCGAGCGGATGCTCGGCTGCTCATTGGACTGCAGCCACTCGTCGGGGACGTCGTGGAAGATCATGTTGCTTCTTATCGCCTCGGCCTTGGCGAAGAGGAGGCAGGGCCCGGTCGCGAGCTCGAGCTGGCCGAGGTCGTTCCGCGAAAGAAGGCAGACGTAATGGGGCATCGGGGAGTCGCAGGCCTCGAGCCCGGGGCAGGAAGCGTCGCAATACTTCATGCTTTCGTAGAAGCGCGAAAGCATCGGGAGCTGTTCCCGGCTTTCCTCGTAGGAGACGTCAAGTTCCTGCATTTTGCGGGCAAAGGGCTTGTAGGCCCACATCTCGTCGAGGAAGGCGTGGCTGTTTTTACTCGAGCGGAGCGTCTCGATTTCCTTCGATAAATTCTTCATAATCAATCAAAAGTGGACCTCATGAAGTCCTCGAAATACCTCTTTCTTTCCTCCTCTTCCGGGCTCAGGGGCTTTTCGGAGGGGGTTTCGGGAGCCGTTTCCTCCGCCACTTCGCCCTCGCTAAGAAGGACGGGAGAGGGGACCGCGGCGGGAGCTCCGCCGCCTTCGGCTTTCTTTTTCCTCCCGCCGGTCCGGTAGAGGTAATCCATGGCATCCTCGACCGTCGTTATCCCCGAGCGGACGAGGGAGCCGGCGAGCTTCTCGACGAGGCTCGAGGGAAGGGTGTTGTCGTGGGTCGAAAGGACGTATTGGACGAGGCCGTTGGCCACCTCGCCGCTTAGGCCCATCTCGGCCGTAATCTTCTCAAGGAGCCGGAGGTCGGGCTCGGCCACCCGGTTCCCGTTCTGGAGATAGGAGAGGAACTCGCGGGGCGGGAGGCTCTTGGCCCGCTCGAAGAACTGCTCGGTGAGGTCGCTCCGGTCCCGGACGGCCCGGGCCTTCGGGGCTTCCTTGAGGAGGCCCTTCGTCTTGATGGCCTTCTCGAGGTCGTTTGCAAGGCTCTTCCAGTCAATTCGCTTCCCGAGGGGGGCAGCGAAGTCGTAACGGGCGTCGAAAAGTCCGGCCATCGCTTCCTCCTTGTATCCGTAAAGAGTGGCATAGCCCTCGATCTTCCGCTTGGCCTGAGCGCTCCAGCGGACCGAGGCGTAACGGGGATCGAACCCCTGGAGGGTCGAAAGGAAGAGGTTCCAGTCGAAGCCGGTCTTGATCGAGCTCCTTCGCTTGTCGTCCTGGCGGATCGAGGCGAGGTACTCCTGCTCGCTCCCCTCCGGGCGGAAATAGGAAAGGTAGCTTTCCCCGACGTCGAGGTAGCCGCTCTCGAGGGGGAATTCCTTGACGTAGCGTTCCTTCATCCGCTCGAAGTAGCCCTTCGGGGCAAAGCGCTTGAGGGTCCCGGCCAGCAAGGGACTCGTGAAGAAGGAACGGGGGTCGCTTGGATGGTGGAGGAGGAAGCGGTAGGAATAACAGCCTTCCTCCTTCTTCCGGCTGCTCGAAAGGAGGCCGATGGCCTCAAGAGGGGAAAGGGAACCGTCGATTTCCCCGATCGAGAGACCGGAGAGGGCGGTGAGGTCGGCGAAGCTCTTGGCCCCCTCGTCCCGGAGGCGGAGAAGGGTAACGTAGAGGCCGAGGGCCTTGCTTCCGGCCATCGGGAGGTAAAGGTCGAAAAGGAGGTCGAGGTTCGGCTCGAGGCCGCTCTCGAGGCTCACAAGGAAAAAGTCGCTGGCATTGAGTTCTTTCATCGCCCATATTCTAGCCGGAGCGAAGGCTTTTTAGGAGAGTCCGCTCCCGCGACTATCCTTTTACAAGGATAAGGAGGCAACTATAATTGACGCGGAACTTCCCTTTTGGGAGAAAGGACTCCTCTATGATCAAAAGACTCGGCATTCTGACTTCGGGCGGCGATTCCCCGGGCATGAACTGCGCCATCCGGGCCGTCGTCCGGGCGGGGCTTTCCTTCGGCCTCGAGGTCTACGGGATCCACGACGGCTATCGCGGCCTCGTCGAGGGCAACATCGAGAAGATGAACCGCAAGTCGGTGAGCGACATCGTCAACCGCGGCGGAACCATCCTCAAGACGGCCCGCCTCCCCGAATTCAAGGAGCCCGAAGTCCGGCAAAGGGGCGTCGAGCAGCTCCGGAAGCACGGGATTGAAGCCCTCGTCGTCATCGGGGGCGACGGTTCCTACATGGGGGCCAAGAAATTGACCGAGATGGGCATCAACTGCGTCGGCCTTCCGGGCACCATCGACAACGACATCGCCTCGACCGACTACACCATCGGCTTCGATACCTGCCTCAACACCATCGTCGAGAGCATCGACAAGATCCGCGACACGACCGAGAGCCACAGCCGCTGCTCGATCATCGAGGTCATGGGCAACCACTGCGGCGACCTTGCCCTCTTCAGCGGCCTTGCCGAAGGGGTGGAAATGGTCCTCACCCCCGACCACCCGATCCCCGAGGAGGAGATATACGATACCCTCCGCAAGATGAAGGAAAGCGATAGCGAGAAGCGGGCCATCGTCGTCGTCTCCGAGAAGCTTTTCCCCGACATCCACGAATTCGCCAAGCGCGTTCAGGAAAACACCGGCTTCGAGACCCGTGTCTGCGTGCCGGGCCATATGCAGCGCGGCGGCAGCCCCTCTGCCTATGACCGCGTGCTGGCCACCCAGTTCGGTTCCTATGCCGCCAAGATGGTGGAGGACGAGAACTACGGCATCACCGTGGCCATGAAGAACAACCATGTGGG
>CASEWT010000011.1 GCA_949291655.1 uncultured Bacillota bacterium | reverse complement strand
TAAAGAAAGGACGAGGGCTGAACCAAAGCCCATGAAAAGATGGCGGAAGAAGGTCTTGGCCATGCTTCCGGAAGTTACGGAGCCCATGTTAAAGTAAGCACCTCCCTTCCTTTCGACGCCTTAGCGATCTTCATTATCCTAGCAAAAACGGCCTTTTTTGTCAAAAAACGCGCCCGGCGATACCTTTTTACGTCCGTTTGAAGTAGAGTGAGAGCATGTTCATGCTGCAGTCGCGGTGGAAGATCGAAAAGGACCGCGTCGTCTATTACGGCCTCCGGAACAAAGAACGCCTTTTCCATAACGAAATACGCATCAACGAGCGGCAAAGGAAGCTGCTTCTTAGCCTTCCCAGTGAGCTTGGAAAGCGGGAGAAGGCTGTTTTGGGCCGCCGGCTTTTGGGGGTCGTGGCGGTGGAGGAAAAAGACTACCGGCCCGTTCCGAAGAGCCTTGAGGAAGCCCGTTTCTGCGTTTCCTGCGCGGCCAACGATTTCATGATTCCCGGCCTCGAGTTCGACGGTGAAGGCCGCTGCCCCGTCTGCCAGTGCCGCGAGGAGACGAAAGAACTTTCTTCCCTCGTACCCGTCATGAACGACTTTCCGCGGGCCAAGGACTCGCGCTTCGACGTTGCCGTCTTCTACACGGGAGGGAAGGATTCGACCTTCCTCCTTCATTACCTTAGCAAGGTCAAGGGCCTCCGCGTCCTTGCCTTGACCTGGGAAATCCCCTTCATGTCGAAGAGCGCGACCCTTTCCATCGCCGGGGCCAAGCGCTCCTTTCCGAAGGTCGAGTTCCTAAGCCGCCGGGTGGCCGATGAGGATCTCCGGAAAATCTATCGAAAGCTCTATGAGCTAGCCGAAAATACGTGTGCCTGCCCCTCGTTAGCCTACGTTCTTTTCTATCCTGAGCTTGTTAATCTCCGGGTTCCCTACTTCGTGGCTGGGAACGAGCCGGCCCAGATCCTTGGCCTCTACTTCAATCACATGGCTCCGAAGATGGCCTATCGCTTCGCTTCCAACCGAGGGCTGAATTTCCTAATCAACCTCGGCCGGATCCTTACCCTTCATCCTCCTTTCCGCCCGGGGCAATTCCAAAGCCTCATGACGATGAAGCAGTTGGCTTATGGCGACAATCCCCTCAAGAACCTCGCCGGATACCGGAACGACCTCGTCGCAAACGTCGTGACCGCCATCCATGAGGTTCCTTCCCTCCTGGAGCCTTTGAAAAGAGCCATCCGTTCCTCGTCTTGGAGCGGCCACATTCCCTCCTTCGTCCAAGTCGACTTCGACGCGGTGAGCGGCGGGCATTACGACTGGCGGAAGGTCATGGGCCTCCTTGAAAAGGAAGCCGGATACGTCCCGCCTTCCTCCTCCGGGAAGGGGCTCCATACCTCCTGCAAGATTGAGCGGTGCAAGGAATACAGCCAGTTCATCCGCTTTTACGAGATGCGTTCGCGGATGATTCCCTTTTCGGCCCTTGAAATGGCCATTGCTTCCTCAGGGCGGAACCTCAGCCGGGAAGCGGCCATCCAGGAAATCGAAGGAGAGCTCGGCTTTTCCCTCGAGGAGGTGCAAGAATGTGCCCTGATGAAGGAGTACCTCGGGACATGAATGCCGTCGTTTATCTTTCCTATACTGGGAACTCCAAGAAAGTCGCAGCCTATCTTTCCCGCCTTCTTTCCTTTCCCTGCCTTGACCTCCACATCCTCAAGGAACGTTCCTTCAAACATCTTCTTTTCGTGGCCCCGGTCCATGCCGAGCGTCTTCCGGACGAGGCTATTTCCTTCCTGAAGGAAGCCCAAGCCGAGGAGATGATCCTCGTTGCGACCTACGGGCGGATGAACCACGGGAACGCCCTTCTCGAAGTTCAGCGGAAGTTCCGCCTGCCCCTCGTCGGAGCGGCCTATTTCCCGACCCGCCATAGCTATCTTGCCAATGACCGTTACGAGCCACCTTATGAGCGCCTTGCCCCTCTTGCTAAGGCCTTTGGAAGCGGCCGCTACATCATCGTCCCGGAAAGCCAAGATACCTTCGGAAGAGGGTTCTTTCCGAAACTCCGGGCCCGTTTTGCGGTGCATATTTCCGTTGGAGAGGGTTGCACCCATTGCCACCTCTGCGAGGAGGCGTGCCCCTTCGAGGCCATTGTCGACGGTAGGCTAAACCGGCGCTGCATCCGCTGCCTTGCCTGCGTGAAGGCCTGCCCGAACGAGGTCCTTTCTTTCCGCCTTTCCCCGCCCTTGGCCCGGTATCTCTCCAAGCCTAAGTCGGAAGAGACGCTCATCTATATCGGAAGCGAAGAATGAAGGAGGACGGTAGATGAAGAAAGAGACGCTCGAGCGGATCAGGAGATTCACTTCCGATCGCGAATGGGGACGGTTCCATAGCCCGGCCAACCTCGCCAAGTCGATAGCCATCGAAGCGGGGGAGCTTCTCGAATGCTTCCAATGGGACGAGGAGAACTACGACCTTGGGGCCGTGAAGGACGAGGTCGCCGACGTCATCGTCTATTGCATCGACCTTCTCGACCGCCTCGGGCTCGACCTTGACGAGATAGTCAACGCCAAGATGGCCAAGAACGAGGCCAAGTACCCGGTTGCCAAGGCCAAGGGACGGAGCACGAAATACGATAAGCTCTAGCCTCGTGCTAAAGTTTATCCGCCGCCCCGGTAGCGCAATTGGATAGAGCATCAGACTTCGAATCTGAAGGTTGCGGGTTCGAGCCCTGCCCGGGGCGCCACTCGATAAGAAAGCGCTCGGCCCTTTCCTTCGGCTGGACGTTCTTAGAGCGGTCCCTTGAAAGAGGGGCCCCTTTTTGTTCCCGAGACTTTGAGGTTGCCTTTACAAAAGGACGTTCTTGTCCCTCGTTTCATTGACCTTTGCCCCCCTTCTTATTTAACTATTAGGCGACAAGGAGGTTCCTTCATCATGGAAGCAACCTACAAATTCGATCCCGCCCTCATCAAGCGGGCGGGGGAAGGAAGGGGCTTCGTTGCCGCCCTCGACCAGTCGGGCGGCTCGACCCCCAAGGCCCTCGCCGCCTATGGGATTGGCGAAAGCGCCTATACCGTTAATGGCGTCCGCGACGCTAGGAAGATGTTCGATCTCGTCCACGAGATGCGGACCCGGGTGCTGACCTCTCCTTCCTTCACTTCCGAGAAGATCCTCGGGGCCATCCTTTTCGAGGAGACGATGGAACGGGAAGTCGAAGGGAAAGAGACCCCTGCCTACCTTTCCGCGAAGGGCATCCTCCCCTTCCTGAAAATCGACAAAGGCCTTCTTCCGCCCGAGCACGGCGTCCGCCTCATGAAGGATATCCCCGACCTCAACGAGCTCCTCGACCGGGCGGTCGAAAAGGGGATTTTCGGGACGAAGATGCGCTCGGTCATCGATCGCTTCGACGAAGAAGGGATCGTCCAGGTCGTCGACCAGCAGTTCGAACTGGCCGAAAGGATCCTCGCTCACGGGCTCGTTCCGATCATCGAGCCGGAAACGACCATCTCAAGCCCTGACCGGGCCGCTTCCGAGCACCTGCTCCACCATCTTATCTTCGAGCGCGTCCTCCGCCTTCCGGAAAGCGCCCGCATCATGCTGAAGATCTCGATCCCCGTCGATTCGACGCTTTATGAAGACCTTCTCGACGAGCCGCGGGTCGTCCGGATCCTCGCCCTTTCGGGAGGCTACTCCCGCGAGGAAGCCTGCCGCCTCCTCCGGAAGTGCCCGGGAATGATTGCTTCCTTCTCCCGCGCCCTCCTCGACGGGCTTAGGGCAAGCCAAGACGACGAGGCCTTCGAAAAGGCCCTTTCCTCGAGCATCGACCTCATCTACGATGCGTCAATGAATAAGGAGGGATATTGAGATGTCCGATCGCTACACCCTGGCTTTGATTGCCCACGACCACAAAAAGGACGAAATGGCCCGCTGGGCCAACGACCACCTGACCATCCTGTCGGGTTTCCGCCTCGTCGGGACCGGGCACACGGCGGCGGTGGTCGAGGAGGCGACCGGCCTCAAGGTCGAGGGCTATCTATCCGGCCCCCTTGGCGGGGACCAGGAAATCGGGGCCGAGGTGGCCAAGGGCGGAATCGACGCTGTCATCTTCTTCGTCGACCCCCTCGAGGCCCAGCCCCACGACCCCGACGTCAAGGCCCTCATCCGCATCTGCGGCGTCTACGACGTGCCGCTCGCGACGACCCCTTCGACGGCTTCCCTCGTCATCACGAGCCCCCGCCTCGGGGAGTATCTCGGAAGGATGAAATAAAGAGGCCGAAACCCCTCTCGATGCCCGGGGATCCCCCTCTCCCTTCTCGTTAGAGAAGCAATCGGGGCTCCGATATCCAACAAGGGCTTCGTTTAGGGGGTTTAAAGCGAGTCGATAAATCGGTAAAATTCAAACGCCTATGATCAGCAAGACAACCAGAATCGCCATCGATCCGGTCCATTACGAGGAAAACCCGGTCGAAAAGGTGCCCGCGCCGGAATTCATGTTCGTTCCGGGCGAGAACACCCGTTGCCGTGCCTACGAACTTTCGATCAAGGAAGGGGAACGCGTCTACCTCTACCAGAAAATCGGGGTGCGGAACGGCGGCTACTTCAAGCAGAACATGTTCGCCCCGTGCTCGGGGATCTACCTCGGTCTCGAGAAGCACACCTACCGGAACGGGAAGAGCATCGACTTCCTGAAGTTCCAAAACGACTTCAAGGACGAGCGCGAGCCCTCTTACCACGAGCGGAGCGACGAGGAGATGTTTGCCCTAAGCCCCGAGGAAATCATCGCCATCAGCGAGGAGTATTCCCTCGTCGGCCTTGGGGGTTCCTCCTTCCCGACGCACGTCAAGCTCAAGGGCGATGACCACGTCACCCATCTCGTGGTCAACGGAATCGAGTGCGAGCCGACCCTCCCGGTCGATAAGCTCCTCATGGAAAACGACCCCGAAGGGATCATCAAGGGGCTTCGCCTCTTGAAGAAGTGCCTCGGCTCCGAGCACATCTACCTCTGCATCAAGAAGAAATACGCTGGCCTCATCGCCAAGTACCAGGAGCTCCTCCAAGGGGAGGAGGGAATGGAAGTCCGGCCCTGCCGGGACTATTACCCCCAAGGCTGGGAAATCGCCCTCATCAAAGACGTGACCGGCATCAAGGTTCCTTCCGGGGCTCTTCCCCGGAAGCAAGGGGTCCTCGATATCAACGTGGCGACCGTCGTCTCCCTTTACCAGGCGGCGAAACATTCCCGGCCTGTGGCCGAGCGCTACCTCGCCGTCCTTGGCGACGGCATCGAGAATCCGGCCAATTACCGGGTCCGGGTCGGAACCCCCATCAAGCCCCTCATCGAGAAATGCATCTACAAGGACGACGGGGAAGAAAAGACCCTCATCCTCGGCGGGCCGATGATGGGCGGGACGGTCGCTAGTGACGACCTGATCTCGACCCCGTGCCTTTCCTCGGTGCTCGTCTACGAGCAAGGGAAGGCCGAGCGCGAGCATCCTTGCATCCATTGCGCTTCTTGCGTCTATTCCTGCCCGACGGGCCTTGTGCCTGTCGAGATCATGAATGCCTACAAGGCCATGGACAAGGAAAAGGTCAAGGCTCTTCATCCCGAGCGCTGCGTCGAATGCGGCCTCTGCTCCTACTCATGTACCTCCCACATCCGCGTGACGGATTACGTCAGAAAGGCAAAACGGGTCGCAAAACTCCCTTAAGGTTATGGAATTCGCATTAGAAACATCGCCCCATATCAAGCGGCGCGACTCCCTCTGGTCGATGCTCTCCGACGTCATCATCGCCCTCCTTCCGGCGACGGTGATGGCCTTCGTCGCCTTCCCGCTCGACAGCCTCAAGACCTTCCTAATCGCCATCCCGGCGATGGTGGTTTGCGAATGGCTATTCGTCTTCTTCACGAACGTCCCGCGCGGGGACGACGGGCGGATTCTCCCCTTCCCAGAGTGGGTCAAGTACGCTTGGGGCAAAGGAAGCGTCAACAATATCCTGGCCCCGATCGTCTCGGGGATGATCTTTGCCCTCACCCTCCCGGCCTCGGCCAGCTGGTACCACGTTCTCGTGGGCGCCATCGTCGGCATCGTCATCGGGAAACTCGTTTTCGGCGGGACTGGCAACAACATCTTCAACCCGGCCCTCGTCGGGATGCTCTTCTCTAAACTCTGTTTCGGCGCCCAGTGGAACCTCAATCAGAACAGCTGGATGGTCGAAGACGTCGTGGCCGGCGGAACGCCGCTAGGCAACATCAGCGGCGGGAACTTCGGCGCCCTTGGCGATTACGGGATCCTCGATCTCTTCATGGGTTGGGTGCCCGGCACCCTCGGCGAGGTGAGCAAGCTCGCCATCCTCGTTGGGCTGGCCTACCTTCTCATCCGGCGGGCGGCCGATTGGCGGGTCGTCGTCGGTTACCTCGGGACCTTCGTCCTCCTTATGGGGTCGGCCGGCATCTACATCACCCTCCAGTACGGAGGGGCCTTCTCCTGGCTCGAGTTCATGGGCTATCAGTTCTTCTCGGGCGGCCTCCTCTTCGGGGCGGCCTTCATGATCACCGACCCGGTCACCGGGCCGATTACCTCCCCGAGCCGGTGGATCTACGCCTGCTTCGGCGGGGCCCTCGTCGTCATCATCCGCCTTCTCGGGGCCCTTCCCGAAGGCGTCGGCTTCTCGATCCTCCTTGCCAATGCCATCGCCCCGGCCCTCGATTACCACAAGTGGCTCTCGAAGGGCTGGAAGCTCTGGCACTTCATCGCCCTCGCCCTCATCCTCGCCCTTAGCCTCCTCGTCGTCATGCTCGCGTTAGCGTATGGAGATATCCTGCAATGAAAGAAAATGTCAAAAAAGGCCTTATCACGACCTTGACCCTCGGGGCCATCGTCCTCGGGGCGGGCGCCATCATCGGCGTCACCAGCGCCATTACTTCGCCCTTCGTTTACGCCCATAGCCTCGCGGCTCGGCTCGAAGCGGTCAATGGCGTCTTCCCGAATGCCGAGGACGTGAGCGAGCCCGAGGAAATCAATTCCAACGGCCTCGTCGAGCGTTACGAGGTAAGCGCCGGCGGCGAGCTCATCGGCTGGGCCTATTCGGGCAACCGGAATTCGGTTTCCGATATCGTCGACGTGATGGTCGGGATCAATACCGACTTTACCCTCGAGCGGGTGGAAATCACCTCTTCTTCCACCAATTCCACCTACATGGACGCCGCCCGGGATTGGCTAACCGGGGTCAATGACGGCACGACTTCCTATGACGACATCCCGGTCGGGGCCGGGGGAACGAAGACCAAGGAAACGATTTCGGCCATCGTCCAAGCGGCCATCGACCATGCCAAGGCCAATGCCGGCGGAGGCGAGGTTTCCGCGGAACTTCGGCTCGTTCGCAACGTCTTCCCGGATGCTACCGAGTCCGATAAGGGCACGACTGTTGAACTATCCGGCGGTACGCATCAGGCCAATTATTGGGAATTGACGAAGCGTTACGAAGTCGGGCAGGGCGGAGCAACGGTCGGTTATGCCTACGAAGGGTCCATCGATCCGATGAGCCAGCAGGGATCGTTCGTCGTCGGCATCAAAGCAGACGGGACGTTCTCTCGGATTCACACCGTCACCATTTCGCTTGATGACCACGATGGCCTCTACAATCCAAGCTGGATTCCCGATACCTACCTTCCGGAAATCAACAGCGGGACCCGGGATCCCGATGATTGCATCGGTGGTCAAGCGACCATTACGGCAGAGGTAATCAATGCGATGATCGAAGCGGCCGAGGCCGACGTTCTCTCGCTCGGCGGTTCGTCCGGCGAGGCGGCTTGAATAAGCAGGGGTATCCATTATGGACAACGCCATTGCCAAACCTAGCAAAAAGGACGTCTTCTTGGCGCCTCTTCTCAAAGCGAACCCCCTTTTCGTCCTCGTCCTCGGCACCTGCCCGGCCCTCGCGGTCACCACGACTCTCGAGCAGGCCATCGGGATGGGCATCCTCTTCACGGTTGTCCTTGCCCTTAGCAACGTCATCATCTCGGCTCTTCGGAAGTTCATTCCCGAGTACGTGCGGATCCCGAGCTACATCGTCATCATCGCGACCTTCGTCACGGTGGTGAAGCTCTTGGCCGAGGCTTTCCTCCCGGAACTCTACAGTTCCCTCGGCGTCTTCCTCTCCCTTATCACGGTCAACTGCATCGTTCTCGGCCGGGCCGAAGCCTTTGCTCAGGATAATCCCGTTCTTCCTTCCCTCCTCGATGGGCTCGGGAACGGGCTCGGGTATACGATTGCCATTTGCATCATCGCCCTCTTCCGGGAAATCCTCGGGGCCGGCACCCTTTCCTTCGGGAAGACCTTCACCTTCATCCCCGAGGTCACGATTCCCTTGCTCAAAGGGGAGGGCTGGGACTATTCCTTGCCGCTTCTCCAGCAGCCGACCGGGGCCTTCTTGGTCCTCGGCATCGTGATCGGCATCATCGCCGTCATCGTCAATTTCCGCTCCAAGCAAGCCAAGATCAAGAAAGAGGAGGTCGAGGAATAACATGAACGTCTTCGTTGCCTTTGTTCTGGCCATCCTCAACGCGATGCTCATGGACAACGTCGTCCTCTCCCGTTTCTATGGCATCTGCTCCTTCGTCGGGGTCGGTAACCGCGTCAAGAGCGCCACTTCGATGGGGCTTGCGGTCACCTTCGTCATTGTCCTTGCGACCATTGTCTGCTGGCCGATTTATACCTACCTTCTCGTCCCGGCCGGCATCGCCTACTTCGACACCGTCGTCTACATTCTCGTCATCGCTTCCCTTGTTCAGGCGGTGGCCCTCTTCATCCGGCGTTTCTTCCCGGGCCTCTATCGGAGCCTTGGGATCTACCTCCCACTCATCACCACCAACTGCGCCGTCCTCGGGGTCGTCCAAAGCAACACCGATACCGGCCTCGACTTCCTCTCGAGCCTTGCCGGCGGCGTCGGTACCTCGCTAGGCTACTTCCTCGTCATCTTCCTCTTCGCCTGCATCCGGGAGAAGTTCGAGGGGACGAACATGCCCAAGGCGATGAAGGGCGTTCCTATCGCCCTTGTCACGGCTGCCCTTCTGGCCCTCGGTTTCTACGGACTTCAGGGCATCATCTGATGTTTCTTCTCTCCCAAGGCCTGGCCCTCGGTCTCTCGATCGGGCTCATGGTCCTGCTCGCTGCCGCCTTCTTCCTGACTTGGTATCTTCTCGCCAGGAAGGAGAAAGGCAAGCAACTCACCAACATCTGCTCCGGCTGCCCCCATCCTTGCAACCGGAAGAAGGAGGATAAGCAATGATCAAGTTCCTCGTCGACTTCTCGACGGCCAATTGGATGGGCATCCTCTGGTGTGCCCTCATCGGGGTCGGGCTTGGCCTCATCCTCGGCCTCATCCTCTTCCTTTGCGGCCACTTCCTCGAAGTGAAGGAAGATGAGCGCGTCGCGGCGGTGGAGAAGATGCTTCCCGGCTACAACTGCGGAAGCTGTGGCCATGCCGGCTGCCACGAGATGGCCGAAGCCATCGTGAAAGGCGAGGCCAAAAAACTCTCGGTTTGCCGCCCGGGCAAGAAGGACAAGAACTACGACCCGATCATCGCCTATCTGAGCGAGCATCCGGACAAGGACGGGAACTATCAAATACCCGAAATATGAAGAAAACCAGTCTCCTATTCACATTATCCCTTGGGGCCGTGCTCGGCCTCTTTTCTTGCGGGGGAACGGCCAACGGCTCTTCCTCTTCCGGCCCCAGCCTAAGCCAGCCCTGGCCCGGCGAAATGGGCGGGAATATCGACCCCGAACAATCGACGACCTTTGCTTTCGATACCCTTCTTTACATTACCACCTATCACGGGGAGACGGCGGTCCACGACGAAATCATCGATACCCTTCAGAAGCTCGATTCCCTTTTCGATCCCTACGATGCCCCGCTTCCCGGCGTGACGAGCGTATATAGCCTCAATAACGCCGAAGGGGAGGCCTTGGTGGTTGACCCGCTCCTATATGAGGCCCTTGAAGACGCCTTGGAGGCCGAAGAGGCGACCGGGGGTCTTTTCAATCCCCTCATCGGCAAGGTGACTGCCCTTTACAAGGAAGCTTTCTATGGCGAGGGTCACGAGCCTTATCTTCCCGATATGGACGAAGTGCAATCCTATATTGAAGAAGCCAGCCAGTCCTCGCTTGTTTTGGGCGAAAACTATACCGTTCAGATTCAAGGCGGCGCCTTTATCGATCTCGGCGGAATTGCCAAGGGATTCGCCTTGGACAAGACGATTGAGATCCTTAAATCCCATGGTGTATGCGACTTCCTCATCCAGCTTTCGGGTTCGTCCCTCGGACTCGGGAACAACCCCGAGCGCATGGACGAGGGCGGCGCCTTCAGAGTCCGGATCAATACCTATGTCGGGGATAACGACCATATCCTCTCGGCGCGGTTCAACGGGCTTTCTACCTCAGCTACCTATGAGCAGCAGGTGATGTTCGGCCCCGATCGGCATAGCCACATCATCAATCCCCATACCGGTTCGGCCGTTTGCCCCAACGACATCGGGGTCGTCATCGGAGACATCGAAAGCAATGCGATGCTCGACGCTTTCTCGACGGCCGTCTGCCTTACCCCGGGGGAAGAGCTGGCCGCACTCGACGCATCGCTCCATGAAAAAGGATACGATGTAGGTCTTTTCGCAATGAAGGACGGCGAGGATGTATATTTGAGCGATGGCTTTGAAATTTCCGGGGTCGAACTTCCTTAGAAAGCATTGGCTCGACCTGACGCTTTACTTGGCTGTCGTGGCTCTCGCGGTCACCGGTCTTTGCCTGTTGCCGGTCTTCTTTTCGAGTAGCGAGGCCCATGTCTTGAACGTCAACGTCGATGGAACGATCGTCAAAACGGTGGATCTCGCCCGGCAGCAGAAGGAAGAGCATTTCGAGGTCGAAGGGAGTAATGGACCGGTGACGATCGGGATCAAGACGAATGCGGCGGCCATTTTGGCATCCCCTTGCCCTGAGCAATATTGCGTCCGGATGGGTTGGGTGGACGATGGGCGTCCGATCGTTTGCGCCTATAGCCACGTGGCGCTTTTGTTTGTCTCGAATGGAGACGTGGACGTGATCTTATGAGGATGAGCGTTCGGAAGATAACTCTCTACGCCCTCTTTTTGGCTTTGTCGACCCTTTTGGGTTACGTGGAAAGCCTCATCCCCTTGCCCTTCCTTCCCCCGGGCGTCCATCTTGGCCTGGCCAATGCCTGCTTCCTTTTGCTCCTCCTCCATTTTCCTTTCTACGAGGTTTTCCTCATCGACGTCGGACGGGTCCTCCTCGTCGCCCTTTTAAGGGGGACGTTCCTCTCGATGGGCTTCGCGATGTCGGCTACCGGGGCCGTTCTTTCCTTTGCCGCCATGGCCCTTTCGACGAATCTCCTACGGAAGTGGCTGAGCCCGTTTGGTCATTCGCTTCTTGGGTCGACTTTCCATGCCGTTGGCCAAATCGCCGCCGGCTGTCTCTATATGAGCACGTTGGCCATTGCCTCCTATTTGCCGGTCCTTCTTTTGCTTAACTGTCTTTCCTCGGCTTTGGTTGGGGGTCTTGTCACCCTTTTGGAACGGAACGATTATTTGCAAAGGTACTTCCGCCAATTCAAGAAGCGCGATTCCGAAGCTAGCGATAGCTAGCCTTTTCTTTTATGGATTTTTGATACAAAAAAGCTCCGCCGAAGCGGAGCTCGTTTTCGAAGAGGGCCAGGGATTAACCTAGCGAGTACATCTTGACGACTTCGAGGCACGGACGGAAGTAATAGCCGTCCTCCGGGAGCTTGTCGCCGATTTCGCCGATTTCGGCGCCGGTCAGAGTGGTAGTCTTGTCGTTGAGCATAAGGGTGCTCTTTTCGAGGTTCAGGACGCACTCCATACGGGCACCGAAGTTACGGGCGCCCGGGCCAACCTTGTCGTTGGAGGTCGGGTTGTATTCGTACATGACGATATTGCACTTCCCGCTCTCGAGGATGGCGTTTCCGATGCCGCTGATCGAGGTGATGCCCGGAGTCCAGGTCGCGACGTTGGTCGCCTCGTCATATTTGGCCGTGGTGTTGTAGATGGCCGTCTGGATGTTGCCTTCGCTGCCGACGGCGACGAAGGTCTTCGTGGCGAGGCTGTTGCTGTAGGAAGCAACGTAGTATTCCTTCCCGTCGTTCGGGAAAAGCTCGGTCACGTATTCGGCGTTGTCGAGAGCAGCCGCTTCGGCAATGGTGGTAGCGGTCGCTTCATCGCTGTCGGCGGCCGGCTCGGCCCAGTAGTAGTGGGCGTACTTGAGACCCGAACGTTTGACCATGTATTCGTAGGTGTAGTACGAGCCGCCCTTTTCAGCGGTGTAGCTGGTCTCGACCGTTCCGGTGGCGGCAACGCAATCTTCTTCGCCGGCTGCCGGTTTGGCCTCGGCTTCGGTGATGCCGGCGTTCGGATCAACGTACGTGAATTCGACGCCAGCCGCTTCGCACTGCTGGGCGAAGGTCGCCGGGGTGATGGTCGGCTCATTCGCGGGGGTGGTGGTGCTCGTTCCGGTTTCGGCGCAGCCGGCTAGAAGGCCAAGGGCCGCGAGAGGGACGAGGAACATTGATTTCTTCATTTCTGTTGTTTCTCTCCTTATGTTCGGGCTTACTTTATCTTTTTGCTTTAGCAAAAGCAATAGGGGACCGAAATTTGTCAATAAGAAATTACTGATTTAGCTGAGAACTTTTGCCGCCTGTCCCCACCCTTTCCGCCGATTGCCCATGAAAAGAAGGCTCCAATGCATTAATATTGCGTGAGCGCTTCGGCGCGCGCGTTGTTTTGCATGATATAGGAGCCTACCATGAGCGAATACCTCGACATCGCCGTCACCGGCGAATCCCCGATGGATCTAAGCAAGGAGATCCTCGCGGAAAACGACATCGACGTCATCCCCTTCCACATTGCCTTCGACGAGAAGGACCATCTCGACGGCACCTTCAAGAACGAGGAGATGTTCGACTACTTCGATCGGACCGGGAAGGTTCCCCAGTCCGGGGCCCCTTCGATCGAGGAATACAAGAACCTCTTCGCCCGGGCGCTAGAAAAGCACGACGCCTGCCTTCACGTCTCGATGAGCGGCTCCCTTTCCTCGGGATACCAGAATGCCGTGGCCGCGAGCCGGGAATTCCCCGAAGGGAAAGTCGAGGTCCTCGATAGCCGCACCATTTCCCTCGGCATCGGGATCATTGCCCTCAAGGCCAAAGAGGCCATCAAGAGAGGGGTTAAGACCCTTTCCGAGGCTTACGAGAAGGCCAAGGGCTTCGTGAACAGGGTCAAGGCTTCCCTTCTCATCGACCGTCTCGAGTACATGTACCGGGGCGGCAGGTGCAGCAAGCTCGTCCTCCTCGGCGCCAATCTCCTTCGCCTGAAGCCCGTCATCGAAGTGGTCGACGGGAAGCTGGCCGTCGGCAGCAAGTACCGCGGGAAGCGGGCCAAGTGCCTCCGCAGCTACATCGAGCGTGAGGTTGCCGACTGCCCTGATGCCGATAAGTCCCTCGCCGTCGTCGGCTTCACCTCAAGCGGGGACATCGAAGGCGAGACGATTGCCCGGGAGACTTTGACCGGGCTTGGCTTTAAGAAAGTGGTCGTCACCCAGTGCAATTCGACCAACAGCGTCCACGGCGGCCCCTTGGTCGTCGGCTTCGGCTTCCTTTGCGGGTCTGCTGCCTAATTGAAGAAAAAGCCGTTTCGACGGCTTTTTTACTTTTAATGAGCGTTTTGCGGAAGAAATCGGGCTTCTTTCGTTATTTATAGACCTTGATTTTGATTAGGAGGCGTCCTTTGCGGCTCCTCCCTTCTTCCTCTCCGTAAACGAACTTTCCCCAGCCTCGGATGGAGACCCTTTCCCCGGGGGTAAGGAGGCGCGAAGGCTCTTCAATGAGACGCCCGTCGACGTAGACGAGTCCCTCTTCGATCTTTTTCCTTGCACCCTCCCGGGATAGTCCGGCCGCTTCTTTGAGGACGGCGTCGAGGCGGCTTTGGCTTACGGATATGACCTTTTCTTCATAGCCAATCTCGAAAGGAGCATCAGCAAGAGATACTTCCTCGACCTTCACGGCGGTATGCCGTACCTCCTTGAGTTCTTCAATTACCCGGGGCGCGATTTGGCGGAAGGCCAATAGATAAGCCGTGCCGCCTTGGAGGAAGAGATCGCCGAATTCCTTCCTTTCGAGCCCGAGGGACATGATTGCCCCGAGGAAGTCGCGGTGGCCGAGCTCTTCGGCAAACCTCGGGGCGCGCGGGGCAATCTTGAGGCAGGCGACGATTTCTTCTAAATAGGCCGATCGTTCCTCTTGGCCCAAAGGTTCGGAGGAGAAGACCGCGCATTTCCGTTCATAGCCCTCTTCCTCACCGAAAAGGAAGAAGGAAGCCCCGCTAAGCACGTTCCCCTTCCGCCCGGCAAGGCCAAGGAGGAGGCTTTGCTCGTCCAAGGTCAAGAAAGGGCTATGGGTAAGGATGTCTCGGGTATAGGCCCGCTCCGCGAGCTCGGTGAGCCGGGAGCGAAGGAGACGCTCGTTTTCCATGGGGCGATTATATCCCAACCTTACCCCCCAATTTGGAGCAAAACGATGTTGAAGGGGACCATCCCCATGCGTATAATCTCGGTGCTGCCGTTTCGGGGCATTAGCTCAGATGGGAGAGCGCGTGCTTTGCAAGCATGAGGTCAGGGGTTCGATCCCCCTATGCTCCACCATTGATCGATTGGCAGGATGGCTGAGTAGCCCAGTTGGTTAGAGCAACCGGCTCATACCCGGTATGTCGAGGGTTCGAGTCCCCCCTCAGCCACCATATTGAAAGCAATGGTTTGATACAGCAAAACGGCTGTTCAAACCATTTTTTGCATTAATATTCATGTTTTGAGTCATAAAATACCAAATGGCTATAAATGAAACTAGGCCTAGGTGCTCAGAAAAATATCAATCGTGGGCGGTGAGTTTCCAAAAAAGTCTGAATTTTATTAATGCTGTTTTGGCTCGTTCGTCTCTACCTTGCAACAATAAAATTTAGAAAAATGCCCAAGTCATCCGAACCAACGTACCCAGTCTGCAGTCCATTAAATGGCAGCGGAGGCAAATAGAGATTGAACAAAGAAGCTAGATGTATTTTGATTTGGCAAATAAATGCACGATTAGCAAAGTGGATGCGATGAGTCTAAAAGATCGCTGATTAAGGTGATGCCAAGGTATCACTAAACTTTGGAATTGAATATTTGTATGTCATTTGACGAGACCACCGACGAATTTTCGTATAGCGCGATCGGCATCATCCCCTCGGCCTATATATTAAATCGATGGAGCGCCGAGATAACGCAACCGAAGGTTTCCATTTGCCGGTTGGGTGCGGTTTATCCTTTTACAAGGTAGTAAATACCTAAAGCAAGGCTCAGCAATATAAGGAATACCATCGAGACGATAGCCTTGGCGGTTGATCCCTTGCGGCGGCGATTGATTATCGATATGAGGAACGCCAGGAAAAAAAGCCCGATGGCGATGCCGCCGGCGATTGGTATTCCGGATAGAAGCATGTTGATCGTCGAATCGGCCTGCTCGCCCCCAATCAGGTTGAAGACGCGTTAAGCAAGATGAGGAAGAAAGTGCATACGATCAGCAATAGGTAAAACAATACGACCGCCAAGACCAACACGGTATGGGCGATCGGCGCGGCCATCATTAAGACGGTTATCGTCAAAGCGATGAAGGCCAGCGTCAAAAAGGTGTTGCTGAATCTCGAGGCGATTTTGTTTCCGGAATCGCTATCCATAGCTACATTAAAATTCTATCGGAAGACGCTTCGATGAGAAATATCGTGAATATAAGGGGGACCACGGAGAAATGTTGTGTAAGTGAAAAGCCCGGCCTCATCCCACCCCTAGGGGTGGTGATGGCCGGTTTTCTTTCTTACACAAGATTCATCCGTGGTCCCGTATGCCAAATAAGACTTGAAGACTTCTTGTTGTTGGATGAACTATAAAATTCCATATGTCAAAAGAGCACGACCCCACGCCGGAGAATCGGAAGGCGGAGATGGAGCGACTCTGCTTCGAGAAGCGGTGGGTCTAAAGCGCGATCGCTTACGAACTCCACGTATCGATTGGAACGGTCCCCTACTTTTTTCGCCTGAGGCGGATTATTCGTCCATCTCGGAGAGCTTGGCCTTGATCCAAGCGATGAGTTCTTCCCCGTCGATCTCGGAAAGGGCCTCGATTCCCCTCTCCCGTTCGCTTTTGGTCGGGACGCGCTCAATCAGCTCGTCGACGCTCACCCCGAAGAAATCGGCGATGGCGATGAGGTCTTTGATCCGCGGCTCGAAGATGCCGTTTTCCCAATTGAGGACCGTTTGGCCCGTTACGCCGAGAAGGCGTCCGAGCTCGGCCTGACTCAAACCCTTTTCGGTTCGAAGTTTCTTCAGCTTCATGGGACTTTTATCAAGCGGGGCTTGAGAAATGAATAGCAAAAGCAAGCAATACTTACTAAAATCAAGCGGAAGTCGAAAGAAAAAGCGACCTGCCCCGGCCTTGCTCTTCTTGCGGCTTCCTTTTTTTTTATTAGCGGTGATTTCGCTCGAGATCCAAGAGCCTCTTTTTGATTTCCGGGCCGTAGCGGTAAAGATAGGGATCGTTTGCCCCGACAATCCGGTGGCAGGGTATTACGAGGGCGAGGGGGTTTTTCGCGAGGGCCGTTCCCACGGGCCGGGCGAAATTCCGCCCGAGGAGGCTAGCATAGCTCGCCGTTTGGCCATAAGGGACATCAAGGGTCGCCGCGTAAACCCTTTGGGCGAAGGCTGACCCCGGGAGGCGGTAGGGAAGGTCGAAGCTTTTCCGGAGGCCGGAGAGGTATTCCTCGACCTCGGCCTTCCATCTTGAAAGAAGAGGCGTCGCCTCCCTCCCTTCCGCTTCGGCAAAGCCGAGCAAGGAAAGGAAGCCTTCCTCCTCCTCGAGGAGGACCGGTAAGCCCTGAAAGCGGAAAAAGAGGCGGCTGACCATCGCTTCCATTATAGCAAGCGGGGGAATGGATAGCCTTGGGTAACGGTGGTAGAATCGCCGTTGAAAGGACATTTATGATCGACAAGAAATACCAATGGGACCTCTCCTTCATCTATGAAGACGAGTCCTCCTTCGATGCCGACCTCGAAAGGGTCAAGGCCATCGCCCGGGAGCTTCCTTCCTACGAAGGCTTCCTTTCCGACGAGACGAAGCTCGCCTCCTTCCTTCGCCTCGAGAAGGAGGCCGAGCTCCTTCTTAACCGCCTCTATAGCTTTGCCGCGGGTCTCGCTGACCTCGACCGGCGGAAGGTCGAGTCTAGCGCCCGCGAGGCCAAGGTCGAAAGCGCCCTTCAGGACCTCATCCGTTCCTCCTCCTTTGCCGACCCCGAATACCTGAAGCTCGGAAAGGAGAAGATCGAAAGCTTCCTCAAAACCCACCCGGAATTCCAGGAATTCGATTTTTCCTTCCGGAAGCTCTTCGACCAGGAAAGCCACGTCCTGAGCGCCGATAAGGAAGGCCTTCTCGCCAACTTCGGCCCCCTTTCCGGCGTCGGGGGCGACCTCTACAGCAACCTTTCGGTAAGCGACTACAAGGCTGCTAAGTGCACTCTTTCCGACGGGAGGGAGGAAAGCGTCACCGTCTCGAACTGGACGACCCTCATGCGGACCCTTGCTAAGCCCGAGGACCGCCGGCTCGTCTTCGAGACCCTTTATCGCTATTTCGACGAGCGGAAGAACTCCTACGCGGCCATCTACAAGGCCGGCCTCGACGCCCAGCTGGCTTCCATGCGGAGCCGGGGCTACGGCTCGATCCTCGAGTCGCACCTCGACGGGAACAAGATCCCGACGAGCGTCTACCTCTCCCTCGTCAAGGCCGCCCACGAAGGCTCTTCTCCCCTCAAGGAATATTACGAAGTCCGCCGGAAGGCCCTTGGGCTCGATAAGCATCGGAGCTACGACCGCTTTTTGCCTCTTGCCAAAACGGAACGGAAGCTCGATTACGAGGACGCCCGCGACCTCTTCTACAAGTCGATCGAGCGCTTCGATAGCGACTTCCAGGGCAAAGCCCACGAGGCGACCGCCTACGGGAAGGTCGACGTCTATCCGGGCGAGGGCAAGCGCTCGGGGGCCTATTCCTCGGGCGGGGGCGGCATCCTTCCCCATATCCTCTTAAATTACCAAGGGACGCTTGAGGATGCCTTCACCTTGGCCCACGAGGCGGGGCATAGCACCCATACCCTCTTTTCGATGGAAGCCCAGCCGATTTTGAAGCAGAACTACACCATCTTCGTGGCCGAGATCGCTTCGACTTTCAACGAGCATAACCTCCTCGACTACCTCTTGAAGAGCGGCACCCTTTCTAAAGAGGACAAGATCGCCCTCCTTCAAAAGGAACTCGACGAGATCGCCGCGACCTTCTACCGGCAGACCCTCTTCGCCGAGTACGAGCTCGAAGCCTCGCGCCTCGCCGAAAAGGGCGAGCCCATCAACTACGAGGTCCTCTCCTCGATCATGGTCCGGCTCTACCGCGATTACTACGGCATCGACATCGCCGAGGAGGTCTACAAGCCCCTGGTCTGGTGCTACATCCCCCATCTTTTCTACACTCCGTTCTACGTTTACCAATACGCGACGAGCTTTGCGACTTCCCTCGAGCTTTACCGCCGGGTTAACGAAGGGGTCGAGGGCGCCTTCGAGCGCTACAAGGGCCTTCTTCGGAGCGGCGGGAGCGACTACCCGATCGAGCAGGTCAAAGCCGCCGGGGTCGACCTTACGAGCGAAGAGCCCTTCCTTGCGGTCGTTCGGAGGATGTCTTACCTCGTCGGGGAGCTCAAGAAGCTGCTCGGGCAGGAATAAGTCTATGAGCGGGAGGGGGCTTAGCCCCCTTCCTTTCATTCTTCCTAATGGGCGCGAAAGGAAGTAAAATAGCGCTCCGTGGACCATTGGCTCAGCGGTTAGAGCGGGCCTCTTATAAGGGCTAGGTCGTAGGTTCGAATCCTACATGGTCCACCATCTTGGAGGCATACCCAAGCGGCCGAAGGGACCGGTCTTGAAAACCGGAAGCGGGGCCTTGCCCCGGCGAGAGTTCGAATCTCTCTGCCTCCGCCATCTTGTTACTAACATTTTGATGCAAAGTAACGGTGTCAAAATTGACGATATTTGCCCGAGAAATCGGGCGTTTTTTAATTATTGTCATTTTGCTAGGGACCACGGAGAAAAAGAGGCAACGTTATAAAATGCCCTGGGCAGTTGCATGAAAAGAACTTTCGACATCAGCATCGGGAGGATCAGGCGGATCAGCGTTCGGCTTTTGATGAGGAGAAAGCCTACCATCGCCCTCTTCGTCGTCATGGCTCTCTCTTTGCTTCTTTCTATCTATTGCCTGATCATCGGGAACCTCGTGGACGAGGAGGCTTTCCGGATCGCCTATACCTCGCTTTCCCTCTTCGTGATATTGCTCGCGGCCTCCCTTGTCTGCTTTGCCGTTTACGTATTCAAGAAAATTCCGGGAAAAGGAAAGGACGTCGTACGATACGAGTATGAATTCCTAGGCGACGAGGTGATGGTTCGTAACCTATCCCGGGACACCGCCTTCGTCTTGAAGAAGAGGCAGATCACGAAGCATTGGGTCATCTCCGGCGTCTTGGTCGTCGCCGCGTCGCTTTATTACTTCTTCCCGAACGACGAGGAAGTCACTAGGGAATTGGGGCTCGGCAAAGAAGCCGCCAGCCATTGATTGTCCAATGCATCGGATAAGATCCCTTTTTTGGCCCTACGTCGGAAAAGAGGGCAGGTAAGACCTTGAGGGGCTTCCCTTTTAAAGGACACAATAAGCCATGGCTCATCGCTTGCTATTGACCCCGCGCCTCCTCCTAAGGGACTTCGAAGAAGAGGATATCCCCGCCCTTTTCGATCTCCTGCGCGACGAAAAGACCAACATCTTCCTTCCGTGGTTCCCGGCCCGCGAGCTTTCGGATGCTGCCTCTTTCTACTCCGACCGCATCCTCGCCCAATACCGAAAGGGCGGCTATTTTGACGCCATTTGCCTTAGAGAAAGCGGAGAGCTTATCGGTTACGTCGGGATGGATGATGAGCTACCCCATGACATCGGCTACGCCCTCAAAAGCGTCTACTGGCACCGCGGCTTCATGAAAGAAGCGGTGGCCGCCTTCCTTCTGAAGCTCAAGGAAGACGGCATTGCCTACGTGAGCGCTACCCACGACGAAAACAACCCCCGAAGCGGACGCGTGATGGAAGCTATCGGCATGCATTATCGCTATTCCTACGTGGAGCGGTGGATGCCCAAGGACAAACGCGTCGTCTTCCGCTTCTACGATCTATCCCTCGACGGAAAGGAACGCGAGCCTTGGGACGGATACCGGAAGATGAGCGAAGCCTCATTCCTCGAGCCAGCCCTTCGAAAAGAACCCTCGAGCAATCGATAATAGGCCTCCCATAAACGGCTAACCAAAGGCAAAAAGGGATAAGGACACTGGGGTTTTGCCGTCGATTTGCGCAAAAAAGGAAGGCCGGGCGGCCTTCCTTGGATTGTTCCTTACGCGGGGATGGTGTAGGTCGGGGGCGTCACCGTTCCGGGGAGGCCGGCGTGGTCGACGATGAGGTCGTAGGTCGTCTCGGTCAGCACCCCGTCGGCAATCGCTACGTCGACGAAGGTGATCTGCAGCTCGTTCTCGTAGAAGTTCAGCTGGACGTTGGCCGTCGCGTTTTCGGATAGCTCTGCCCCGAAGAGGAGGGCCGCTAGCTCTTCAGCGTCCCCGCTAGCAAGCTCGTACTGGCCGTCGTTTTCCCCGGGGAGGCAGGCGTCGATATAGGGCGCGAGGTCCTCGGTCGTCGCATAGGGGCGGTTCTCGTAGGTATGGAGATCCGTCGTCGCAAGGCCGTCATAGGATTCGGTCAGGTACCATTTGTTGTCGGCCTCCTTCTCGATGACGAGGAACTGGTCGGTTTCCGTGTCTTCGTAGTAGGTGACCGTCTCCTTGCTATTGACCGAACGCTTCACGATGCCCTCGGTCATCTTGTCGACGACCTTTTGGGTGTTCGTCGAGGTAGCCTCTTCCCCGCGCGTTCCGGTCGCCTCGTCGTAATCGTAGGTGGCTACGGTCGTCGTGTAGTTGAACCAGGAGCCGATCGTCTCGTCGAAGATGCCGTGGAACCATTCCCCGAGCTCGATGGTCGGCTGGTACACCCTGAAGTAGATGTTCTTGTTGGTGTTGTTGAAGTTGATGTGGTAGTAGCCGCCTCCGACCCGTTCGTGGATGTAGAAGCCCCGGGCCGCGTCGTAGCTCGGATCGGGGACCCAGCCGTTTTCGAGGAGGAGGGCCCGGTACGCTTCGTAGACGGCGAGGGCCTCTTCGGCCGTGGCGTAGGTGTTGGTGATCGAGATGTAGTGGCCGTCGTAGCGGTTGATCTCGGTCGCCTTCGACGTCTTGGCCGTGCTTGCGTCGAGGACCGGGAGGTACTTGAGGCCGTCCCCGATGTATTGCTCGAGGATGGCGACGGTGGCATCCCCGTATCCCGACCACGCGGTGTAGTCGGGGGCCTGATACTCTTCGTAGGGATAGGGGAGCTCCGTCGTCCCGACGGCGCTGACCTTCGCCTCGACGGTCCCGGTCACCGTGCTGCCGTAATCGAGGTAGGAATAGGAATAGGCAAAGACCGCCGTCCCGTCGTCGTTCAGCTTGATGGTGAGCGAGCCCGCATCGATGTTCAGGAAGTACTGGTTGTTCCAGTTGGCCGCGGCATCGGGCAAGGTGGCCGCGACATAATCCTCGAAGCCGTATCCGGTCTTGAGGCGGTAGGTGGCTTCGCCGAGGTAGTCGAAGGAGGCCGCGGCGAAGAGGAAGGTCGGCTTGAGGCTCGCGAGGGTGGTGGAGGCGTTGACGTTTTCCTCCGAGCCTTCGAGCTTCCCGTTTAGGTAAGTCACGTAGTTCAGCCCTTCCCCGGTGTCGTAGTAGCCGTAGCCGCTCTTCGGTTCGTTTGTCTCCGGGTCAAGGGTGAGGCGGATGACTCCATCGTCGGAAAGATACCAACGCTGGGGATCGCCGCCCTCGTTGAGGCCGCCGGTCTTGACGATGTCGATGGTGAAATTGCCACCCTGTAGGGTCTGGAAATAGGCATCGAGGGCCTCGTCTTCTTCCTTTGCCGCGAAGGGTTCGACCGGCTGGAAGCCGGCCTCTTCCGGCGTCGTGACGGTAAAGGTCATCGTGGCTTTCATGTCGTAGGAGAAGTCGGTGTCGGAGGGAGCTTCTCCGATTAGGGTGCCGGTCAACGTCCCATCCTCGAGGTAGGAGAAGGCAAGGGAGGAGAAGGGAATGTCGGTATAGAAGGTAAGTCCGTAGGTCAGTTCGTGCTTGTCCTCTTCGCTTAGGCCGTTGACGGCAATGTTCCCTTCCTCGTCAATTTCGCATTCTCCCTTGTCGATGAATGAGAAGAAATTGTAGAAGGTCTCGTCATAGGCGAAGGGGACCCCTTCGGTCGTGACGAGGATGCTTTCCCGGACCTGGTTGGTCGGCAGAAGCGTCCGCGTCGAGACGTATCCGTCTTCGCTCCGGTAGTATTCGCTCGACCGAAGCGAGGCGCCTTCCCCGACGGCGTTGTAGTAGTAGTCGGGCCCGATGGCGACCGTCTGCTTGCTGTTCGTGCGCTGGATGATAAGCGGCGTCCCGGGTTGGTAGAAGGCGATCTCGAGTTCTCCGACGGCGGCGATCTCCGCATGCCCGAGGTCTTCGATGAGGGCGTCGATGGCCGCGGTATCGACCACGCTGCTCGCGGGGGAAGAGGTTTCGCTTTCCGAGGAACCCTCGACCGGCAAAGAGGACGGGGTTTCGGACGAGGAAGAAGGAGTCGAGGGGAGCGACGAGCTACCGCCCGTCGGGCCGCAGCCGGCGAGGCCGACCGCGGCGATGGCGAGAAGCGCCATCTGCTTTTTCTTTGCCATGGATATCCTCCGATGTTTCTGGTTCTGCCCCAGATTTAGCCTCTATATATAGGGAAATGCGGCATTTTCAATACGAATGTATAGGATTTTGCCCTTTGATTTGCAAAGGCGGCGTAACGACGAGCCTTCCGCCTGCCTTCTTTAAAGATGGGCCGGCCTTCCTCTTTGAGTTCCGAATGCGGGGGGCAGAAGGCTCTTTGACCGACGGCAGAAGGGAAAGTTGAAAGCGCTTCCATCTTTTTTGCTCCGCTTTCCTTCAGCGGGCTTACAATGGAGTTGCCCTTAGAGCCTTCAGAGAGGAGGAAACCATGTCGAAGCTCTACAAAATCGGCACTCCCGAGCAGCAGGAGTACCTCCGCGCCTATAACTTCGTCCCCAAGGGACTCGCTTTCCTCGAGCCCGGAATCATCGGGAGCGACGCCAAGGAATTCGTCGCCTTCAACATCGCCAAGAGTTTCTACCAAGTCTATCCCGAGGTGTTCAACCTCGGATACGTCGAGAAGGCGACCGGCATCAAACCGGCGGAAGCCAAGAAGCGCCTGAAGCGGCTCTATGACGAGAAGATGATGATGCTCGTCAAGAACTCCTGCGTCGGGATCATGGGCTTCGGCCTTTATTACTGGGTGGTCAAACTTACCCCGGAGGCGACAGCGGAGGAGCGGAAGGAAATCCACTCTTTCTTCCAGAACAACGACCAGATTTGCACCGGCTACCCGATGATCGAAGGCGGCGATTTCGATTTCTTCAACGGGAACCACATGCGGAACCTCGATAACCTCATCTACGGGGTCCTCGACCACTTCCGGAATAGGCCCTACGTCCAATATGTCCACCTTTGCCCCGTCCGGCGCCTCATCCGGGAATCCTCGGTCAACCAATTCGACGCCCGGGAAGGCTTCCGCCATTACTTCTTCGGAACCGAGGAAGTCCAGAAAGCCGTTGCCCTCAAGCGGGGGATGGACGAGAAGGACTTCGCGATCATCGAAGCCTTGAACAACAGCCCGACGGTAGCTGAGTTTTTCGACTATAACGTCCTTGCCGAGCTTAGCGGACTGAACTCCGAGGAGATGAAAGAGGACCTCGTGAAGGCCGTCGACCATGACAAAGCCGTCATTCCGATGATCTACCTCAATTACCGGGCCCTTGGCCTCCATCAACGTTTCTACCTCGTCTCCCTTTTCGAGAATACCCCGACCTGGCGGAGCGAGGAAATCGCGGACGAGCTGGCCAAGGACGGGCGCTTCGTCAATTTCTTCGACTTCTCGGACGCCCATCATAACTACATGCTGAGCGTCTACGACGAGCTTGTTGATACCGTAGAGATTCGGGAACGCCTCCTCGCCTACGGGGAGGTAAAGGAGGTAAAGGAAGCCCTCTCGGAACGGCAGTTCCGGCGTTGGACGGCCCGCCTCGATAGCGAGAACGGCCTCTACGAGGAATGCATCTTCACCGACGACGTCTTGCTCGATAAGAGCCAGGAGGGCCGTTAAATGAGAATCGAAGAAGCCCGGAGCTACGTGGTCGAAAAACTCAAATACGCCCTCAATCCCCGCTCGATCGCCGTCGTCGGGGCCTCGCGCTATCCCGCCAAGGTCGGGAACAAAGTCGTCTACGAGCTCCAGAAGTGGGGCTATAAAGGCACGATCTACCCCGTCAACCCCCGGGCCGAAACCGTCTTGGGGCTCAAGGCCTACCACACCCTTCGGGACATCGAGGGGGAGGTCGACCTCGTCTTCGTCGCCGTTCCTGCCCATCTCGTCTTCTCCATCGTCCGCGATGCCGTCCACATCAAGGCCAAGGTCCTCGTCGTCGCGACGAGCGCCTTCAAGGAAATCGGCCGCGGCGACCTCCAAAACGAAATCACTTCCTATTGCCGGAAGCACGAGCTCCCTTTGATCGGGCCTAACCTCGTCGGCCTCGGCTCCCCCTACGAGCATTTCAACTGCGGCTTCATTCCCTATCTCCCGGTCCCCGGCCCCGTCGCGATGATCTCCCAATCGGGGGCCAATCTATTGGCCGCCCTTGGGACGAGTCAAGAAGATCATCTCGGGATGAGCTTCTTCGTCGGCCTCGGGAACAAAGCCGACGTCGACTTCTCGGAGTTCGTCGAATATGCCGAGAAAGACCCCCATACGAAGTGCCTGGCCATCTACATCGAGGGCCTTGATTCCCCCGAGGCTTTCGTCAAGGCCTGCCGAAAGGCGAGCAAGCCGATCGTCGTCATCAAGGTCGGGGGAAGCGCCATCGGCGCTAAGGCCGCCTTCGCCCACACGGCCAGCGAAAACCCGGAAGCCGACACCTATTACGACGATATCATCAAGGAAGCCGGGGCCATCCGGGCTGGGACATGGCAAGAGTTCCTCGATGTCTCCTTGGCCCTCGGCCTCGAGCCGCCGCTTAGGGGCGATAACGTCGTCCTCATCACCAACGGCGGCGGGGCGGGGCTTCTATCCTGCGACCACTTCGAGCGCCTCGGGATGCCCCTAAGTGAACTCAAGGACATCTCCCCGCTCCTCGCCCAGAAGATAAGGGCCTACATGCCGATGTTCGGCTCGCCCCTCAACCCGGTCGATATCTCCGGGACGGCGAGCGTCATCCAATACCGCGGAGCCTTCCAGCAAGCCCTCCGCGACCCGAAGGTCGATGGTCTCCTCGGGGCCATCTGCCCGACGGCGGTGACCGACGTCCTCGGGGTGGCTAGGGCAGCCGCCGAGGTCCGCGCCGCGACCAAAGGCCTTAATAAGCCGTTCCTGATGATCTGCCAAGGCGGGGCCGAGTGCCGGGAGGCCATCCGCTACCTCCGCGACCATGGGATCGCCGCCTATCCGACGGCCGAGCAGGCGGTCAACGCGATGGTCGCCCTCCGTAAGGCCTCCTCCGACTGATTTTCCCCGCAAAAGCCTTTCCCGCCTTCTTGAAAACGCTTTTTCCTTGCTTCCCGCCCGCCTGCCTCATTAAGGTAGGTGGGCTTGATGAAAGGAAGCGCGAAAATGAAAAAAGGTGCAAAGGTTGCCATCGGGGTTTCTGTTGGCGTCGTCGGGGTCCTCGCCCTGGCCGTCGGGACGGTTTATGGCGTCTGGAGCAAGGAAATCAACTCCGTCCTCTCCATTCGGGAGATCATCCCGGCCCACGAAGAGAATGCGGCCGGGGCCGTTTACGAAATGACGATGGACGGGGGCTACTACTTCGACGAGTTCCTCGCCGAGGGCGGGGCCAAAAGCGACGACGAGCTCATCGACTTCATCGTCGGGAAGCTCACGAAGGGGCTTTTCGAGGTCGATCTCGGCACCCCCGAGATTGCCTGCTCCTCCTTTGCTGTCACCGACGAAGACGGGAACAACCTCTTCGGGCGGAACTACGACTTCACCTCGACGACCTCCCTCATCCTCCACACCAACCCGGGAGGAGGCAGGCACGCCTCGATCAGCAGCGTCGACATCCAGTTCCTCAACCTCGGGGATGGAATCCACGGGATCGTCGATAGCCTCACGGCCATCGCGGCGGCCTACGCCCCGTTCGACGGGATGAACGACGCCGGCGTCAGCTGCGGCATCTACATGTCCTACCAAGGGCCCGAGGGCGGCACGCTGGCTACCGACCAGAATACCGACCTCCCCGACCTTACCTCGACGACGATGCTTCGCCTGATCCTCGATTATGCCGACGACGTCGAGGAAGCGGTGGAGCTCGTGAAGCGTTACGACTTCCACGACTCGGCCAACTCCTCCTTCCATTACATGGTGGCCGATGCCTCGGGCAAAAGCGCCATCCTCGAATGGGTGACCCCCGGGGCCAATGACCTCACCGACCTCGATGGGAGCAAGCGGGAGCTCAAGGTCTATTACAATGACGACGATGCTTCCCTTGGGGAAAACGAGGCGGCCGAGAGCTTCCAGTACATAACCAACTTCATCGTCACCCCGGATTACTACGAAGACGACTCTGCTAAGAAAGGCCTCGACCGTTATCAGTACATCCACGAGTTCATCAACGGCGACGGGGACAATAACGAGGGCATCCTTTCCCGGGAAGACTGCATGACCCTTCTCGAGGACCTCGGGCGGCGGAAGTGGAACAATAACCACGAAGGCCAGTCTGACAACGTCACCGTCTGGTCGGTCCTCTACGACCTCGACAACCTGACGGCGACTTGGGTCAGCAACGAGGAGTTCGACCGCGAAGGCTCGACCCTCCATTTCTCGCTTCGATAAGGAAAAAGGGGCACGCCCCCTTTTCTTTCACTTGGAAGCGGCCTTCCTTTTAAACTACCGCTTTGGTAGGCTTAAGGGGAAATAGGAGAACACCATGCGAAAAACCGCCTTCATTCTGAACATCATCGGGGCCGTCCTGCTCGGGGTCGGAGCCGTTTCCGTCTTCTTCGTCTGCCTCATGTGGCCATCGATTTCGGAGATGCTGCTCCAGTTTTTGGCCGACAATGGATCGACCATTGAACAGGTGAGCGCCTTCCGGCAAATGTTCGATCTCTATTACGTTCTCCTCTGGGTGGCCATGGTTTTCGAGATCATCGGCGCCGTCTTCGAAGGGGTGGCCGCCGGGCTCAACAAGAAAGCCGTCTCCAAATCGGCGGTCGTCGCACCGGCCGTCCTCTCGATCGTCTTCGGCGGCCTCCTCGGCATCATCGCCGGCATCTTCCTCCTCGTCGCCAAGGACGAGGAATTCGCCTCCCCGCTTATTTGAGCCCGGCGCCTTTCCCAAATGGGTGGACGTCTTGCATTTACCTTTTCCGGCTCCTACACTTCGGGTAGCAAAAGGGGAACAACCATGAGAAAAGCTGCCTTCATCCTCAACATCATCGGGGCGGTGTTCGCCGGCATTTCGGCCATCGTCGTCTTCTTCCTCGCCATCGGCGCGGGCGCTGCCGGAGCGGCGGCTCCCGGGACGACGCCGAATCCCGAGGAAGCCCAATTCGTCTATCAGATTCTCCAGGCGAGCTATTGGGTTTCCTTCCTCGTCGTCCTTGCCGGCTTCGTCATCCAGATCGTCGCCGCCGTCCTCAACAAGAACGCCGTTTCCAAATCGAGCGTCATGGCCCCGGCCATCCTCTCGATCATCTTCGGCGGTCTCCTCGGGATCCTTGCCGGGATCTTCCTCCTCGTCGCCAACGACAGCGAGTACGCGAGTCCGCTTTGATTGGACCGCTTATCGATAAAGGGCCGCAAAAGCCCTTTTTCTTTTTGCCTTTTGCCCTAATTGACAGCAAAATGGGGGTCGGAGAGAAGCCATGGACGATAAACAAGCGCGGAACGCCCTCAGGCGAAAGCAAGTCTACAGGGCACTTTTAAGCGCCATCCCGATTCTCGCCCTCATGCTTCTTTTCGAGATACTCTTCGAGCTTCCCCCGGTCGTCGAGGCCCTCTCTTCTTTCGTGACGAGCGGCCATAACGACGTCATCGTCTACCTCATCGTCTTCTTCCTCATGTACCTGCAGGGGACCATCCTCCCCATCCCGGCCTACATTCCCCTCAACGCGGCGGTTAGCATCGGCCTCGTCGATACTTCCCTTGGGATCTTCGGGATTTGGGGCCAGGGTTCGACCTGGATTCTCTTTGCCGTCGTCCTTAGCGCCTATCTCCTCGGGGTCGCGACTGCCTATCTCCTCGGCTATTTCTTCGGGAGCAAGGCCGTCATGTGGATCGCCTCGAGCGAAGAGGAGTACGAGAAATGGAAGGGCGTCCTCGACGGAAAGGGAAAGTGGTTTTATTTCCTTACCGTCCTCCTTCCGGTCTTTCCTGACGACGTCCTCTGCCTCGTCTGCGGCTCCCTCCGGATGAACTTCCCCTCTTTCTTCCTTGCCAATCTCGTCGGGCGTTCGATTGGCCTCCTTTTCATGATTTCCGGCCTTACCCTCATCAAGGAGGCCTCTTCTAACTTCCCGTGGGCCGCTTTGGCTTGGGGGCTGGCCCTCCTCTTTTCGATTGCCGGGGTCTTATTCCTTCGCTTCCGCTACGGGGAAGGGAAAAAGGAAGGGAAGCAGGGCTAGGCGGCTCCCGATGAGGGAAGGAATGCGCTATACTGACGCTTGGTAGGCTTTGCCTACATCGCGTTTTGGGAAAGGATTGCGCATTCAATGAAGAAAACACCCCTTTTTGTTTTGGCGACGGTCTTCGGCCTTGCCGCTTGCGGCGGACCGCAAGCCTCGGAGGGAGGCTCGGGCCTCTCGTCTCCGGAAAGCGTCGTTTCTTCCTCCGAGAGCGGGGCTTCTTTCTCTTCCTCGGAAGAAGGTCCGGATTCATCGATTTCCGAAGGTAGCTCCTCGTCTTCTAGTTCTTCCGAGGAGGCGCCTCCGACCTTGGATGAGCTCTTGGGGAAACTTAGCTCCGAGCTGGCCTTCAAGGGAACGATGAGCGAGCTGAACCTCGATCCCTTCGCCGAGAGCGCCGAGCCGACGGTTTCGCCGGTCGAGGGCTATGTCTCGTCAGGGAAATGGTATAGCAAGATCGGGACTTCCAAACTCTATTACCTAAAGGGGGAAGACGGCTTTGCCTACGCCCCGCGCCTCAACTTCGACAATACTCTCGACCTTGAGCCGGTCGAGGATTTCGAGGGAAAGACGCCCTTCGCCCACGAAAGCCCCTTCGGTGCCCTTTCTACCGATGCCCTTGCTTTCGATGAAGAGAGCAAGGTGCTGACCGTCAATGTCCCGGTGGGGCTTGCCCCATCCTTCGGGCGGAGCTTTCTAGCTAACGAAAACATCGCTCCGACCGCCGTCGCCGTCTCCTTCGACGAGGACTATGAGCCGGCCGAAATGACTTGGACGATTCCGACGATCGTGGTCATCGACCCGGCCTGGGGCTTGGAATACCAGTACGAATATACCTTCGAAGCCTCCTTCGTCTCGCCTTCCGAGATTGCTCTCCCGGCCGATGCTCCCCTTCCTTCCCTCGAAGGGCAAGCCGAGCTTGAGGCGGCCCTAGGGGAGCTCGCCAAGGGGAACTACCGCCTCCTTTACGAGGATACCGCCCAAGGAGTGAGCGCCGAGATCGTGTCGAGCCCTTCCTTCTACGATGTCCGCCTTTCTAAGGAGAGCGGGGAAAGCCATGGCGGCTACTATTTTCCCGAGGAAGGGATGGCCTCTCCTTACGAAGTCCTCGACGGCATACCGACCGGGACTTCCTCGCCTGAAGAGGGCACCCTTGCCTCTCTTACCGGGGCTTCCTTCGACTTGGCCAGCGAATTCTTCGTTCCGGAAGGAGAGGGGACTTTCCTTCTCCGCGACGAGGGCAAGGATTTCGTTTCCCGGATCTATCCGGCCAACTTCGTCTCCGCGGCCCTCGAGCGGGAAGGCATCTACACCCTCGACGGCCTTCTCGATGGAACTTTTGCCGTCGCTATCGGGGAGGGAACCCTTTCCTTCTCCTTCGACTACGAATATGAGCAACTGACTCCCGACTTCACCTACGAGACGGTCAAGGGGACCGTCGAGATCGCCGTCTCCGGCTTCGGGACGACGGAAGATCCCTATGAGAAAGAGGCCTTCGTTCCCTACGAAAGCCCGGATACTTGGCTCGAGCTCGGCGGGGAAGCCCTCGTTTCGGTCTTGTCCGCCTACCTTGGCGATCCTAACATCCTCCCTGTTCCCGACACTTCGTCGATGTCTTCCTTCACCTACGACGACTTCTTCAGCCTGACCCTGTATTTTGTCTATCCCTCGGCCGGAGCCTTGGGCGAGGCGATGGCCTCTTATGGCGAGGCTCTCGTCGCGAGCGGATGGGTAGCCGGGGAAGGAAGCGCTTGGCAGGGTACTCCTTACACTTACGGAAGCGGCGAGGAAGCGAAGACGGTCACCGTTTCCGAGGATGCATTTGCCGACGAGCCGACGATGTGCCTAGCCGTTGGGTCTTCATCCGGCTTCTCCTTTTGACAGTCGAGCGGGCTTTTGCAGGCTTTTCAGCAATTCAACATGAAGAAAATCATTCCTCTTGCCATTCTTCTCTTCCTTCTTGGATCTTGCCAGAGTGAGGGCCTTTCGAGTCTCTCTTCCCTCTCTTCCGAAGGGTCTTCGGAAACGCCTTCCTCTTCTCTCGAGCCCGTTTCCCCGGCCTCCCTCCTTTCGAAGTTGAGCGGCGAGCTCTCCCTCAAGGGGGAATTCCTCCGGGATTACGAAGCGGCGCCCCTTAAAGACCTTTCGAGCGGCCTTTCCGTCCATTTCGGGGAGGACGTCTGGGAAAGCCGGGAAGAAGGCTTCCCGACGATGAGCGCCTACCGCGCGGCAGATGGCTATGCCGTCAAGCGCTCGCTCGGCTTTGATAACGAAGTCGTCGAGACCCCGCTTTCGGAAAACGGCTTTTCGAAGATTCCCTTCTCCCGTTTCGAGAACCCTTTTCGGAAACTCGACCCTTCCGACCTCTCTGAGGAGGACGGCGGCTATGCCTTCGAGCTGAGCGAGGAGGAAGGCTCTTCCTTCGCCTATGCCCTGAGCGGCTATGGGGATATTTCCATCGCCTCCGGCTTTCTCCGCCTCGGGGCCGGCGGGCACCTTGAATCCCTCTATTTCACCGGACGGACCATCCTCGACCCGAGCGGGAATTCCCTCGTTCCCGTTCTTTCCTTCGAGCCGGTAACGGCCGAGGAAATCGGCTTCCTTTATTGCGATAGCCTCCCCTCCCTTCCCGAACAGGAGGCCGTCGCCGACCTTCTTACGGACCTAAAGGGAGGAAACTACACCGTCTCCCTTTTGACCCACCCGGAGGGCGAGGAGGAGAAGATCGAGCGCTATTTCGAGGCGAGTTCCGGCCTCATCTACGTCGAGGACCGGGAGGGCGGGGTTCCCTTTGCATGCTACGGCTACATCGAGGATGGGGAAGGGGTCGTCCCCTTCGAGGTAAGCGAGGGGACAATGCAGGGCATCGGCCCGACGGAAGAGGGAAGCATTTCCTCGGCCCTTCCTCCTTTCGACCTCGACCCGGCCTTCTTCCTCCCCGAAGAAGACGGCTACGCCCTTTCCCCTTGGGGCGAGGGCTATGTCTCGAGGATCGACCCGGGCTACCTTATCGATTCCTATCTCGAGGTGATGGTGGAAGGCAGCTTCCGCCTCTATATCGAGGAAGGCGGGGCTCTCTTTTCCTACGCTTACGAGGCGACCGACTTCTATACTGGGCGCCTTCTCAAGGGAACCCTTGAGATGAGAGTGACTTCCATCGGGACGACCGAGGGGCGCTTCTCTCTTGATGACCTCGCGCCCTACGAGCCGCCCGCGAGCTACGAAGAGGTCGATCCCGAACTTGCCAAGGTGCTGAAGGACTATTTCGGGGGCGACTTGAGCCTTCTCCCTTATCCCTCCTTCGAAGGCCTCGAAGGGGTCGAGGGAAGCGAGGGGTTTGGCTACTTCGCCCTCTACTTCCGCCTTGGGAAGGGAAATGACCTCGAGGCGGCTTTCGCCTCCTACGATGCCCTCCTTGCCGCGGCCGGGTGGGAGAAGGAAGAAAACCCTTCCGGCGGCTACGACTACCGGATCGAGCGGGGCGGGGGTAGCGGCTACCTTCACCTTACCCTCGAGGAAACCTCGAGTGTCGACTTCATCAATCTCTACATCTACCGGATGGATTATGGTAGCCCGATGGATGCCTTCTTCGAGCCGTTGGCCTTCTCTCCGAACTCGACGCTCGAGATTGCCATCTCGGATTCCTATTTCGAGCAGGAAGGCGGGACCCTCCTTATGGAAAGCGCGAAGCGCCTCGTCTACGAATGGAGCGACGATAGCGAGCACCTGACCGCCTACGAGGACGGCGAGGCGACCCTCGAGCGCTATCTCGTTCCGAACCTCGGGCGCCTCGACGTCTACGAAAAGGGGAGCGAGGGCTTCTCGAAGGAGGGGACCTTGGACGGAAGCCTCCTTTACGCGACGGCGACCATCTGGAACTTCGCCTACGATTACGGGTCGAGTTTTCTTCCTTCCGAAGGAGGGGCTTATAGCTTGGCCTACGGGGAGGCCAGCGATGCCTTGATCGCCCTCCTATACGGAAATTCCTTCGCTTCCTCCGACCTTGTTTCCCCAATCGAGGCGATGATCCTCGAAGGCGGGGAGGAAATCGAGATGACGATCGAGCTTTCGTCCCCGATCCTTTACGGGGAAGAAGGGATCCCGGCCAATCACGTCGTTACCGTGAAGGCCCGCCTTTCGAAGGTCGGGACGACCGTCGTCGAGCCGCCCTTTTGAGGAAGGGAAAGGCCAAAAGGGGGCCGAAGCCCCCATCTTGTAGGCAAAAGGGCTTGACAGATATCGATTGGCGAATATGATATGCAAGTGCTTGCGGGGTAGAGCAGCCTGGTAGCTCGTCAGGCCCATAACCTGAAGGCCGGTGGTTCAAATCCGCCCCCCGCGACCAATTGCAAACTAAGGCCGGTGCGAAAGCATCGGCTCTTTTTCATTCCGCGAGGCCTAAACAGGTACATTAACCATCGACAAAAAGCACAGAACTGAGGAAATTGTCGATGTTCAATCGAAACAGGTATTTGGAAAAACTAAAGGAGAAAGAGCGGAACGGCCTGGTCAAGGTCATTACCGGCCTTCGACGGAGCGGCAAATCCTTCTTGCTCAACCGCCTTTTCTACGATTACCTTGTCCAAGAACGAAAAGTCGACCCCCGGCACGTCATTCGTTTTGCCTTCGATAACCAAGAGGACATTCTTCGTCTCGACGCCTTTGGCGGAAAAGATGAAGCGGCCCAAAGAAGGAAGAGAGGCCGCTATGTCGACAGCCGGAAATTCCTGGCCTTCATCAACGAGGAAGCAAAAGACGGCGCGTATTATTACCTTCTTTTAGACGAAGTGCAGAACCTCGAAGAATTCGTCCGCGTGCTGAATTCCTTCCTCTATAAAGGCAATTTCGACATTTATGTCACCGGAAGCGATTCCCGCTTCCTCTCGAGCGAAGTCGATACCGAGTTTGGCGGCCGAGGCGACCGAATCCATTTGCTGCCCCTTTCCTTCGAGGAATTCTCTTCCTCGGTCGGAGGGGAAGCGCGGGCCGCGCTCGACGAATACCTCCGTTTTGGCGGAATCCCCTTGGTGCAACTCCAGATGAATGGCGAAGAGAAGGCCGCGCAAGCCATCTCGATTGCCAAAGAGACTTACTTGAAGGACATCGAACGACGGCATCCTGAGGCCAGCCGCCAAATGCTTGCGGAGACTCTCCGCGTGGCTGCTTCAATGGTTTCTACGCCCATCAACCCCACGAAGATCGAAAATACCTTCAAAAGCATCTATCGCCTCAAACTATCGAACGATACGATTGGGAATTACCTTTCATGGTTCGAGGAGAGCTACTTGCTTAACAAGGCCTTGAGGTATGACGTCAAAGGGCGCCAATATATCGGCTCGCCCTATAAGATTTATTTCGAGGACCTCGGCATTCGGAATGCGATCTTGGGTTTTCGGGAGGTCGATGAAACCGACCTCGTCGAGAATGCGGTATACAACGAGCTACGTTACCGCGGCTTTCAGGTGGATGTCGGGATCGTCCCGACCAGGATAAAAACTGACAAGGTCGACAAGAACGGCAAGGCTATTTACGGGGAGAAGAGGACGGAGGTCGATTTCGTCGCGAACAAAGGCAGCAAGACCTACTACGTTCAGGCCGCCCTTGAGATAGCCACTTCCGAAAAGAAGGAGCAGGAGTACCAATCGATCAGGAACATCGATGACTCGTTCAAGAAAGTCATCGTCGTGAAAAACGAAGGGAAGCCATACTACACCGAAGAAGGCTTCCTTCGGATGAGCCTTTTGGATTTCCTTTCCAACCATGATTCCTTGGATTGGTAAAAGGACCGTCACTCACGGTTTTGACTGCAAAACCCCCATGAAACGACAAATACTTGGATCGATTGTCTTTTAGGGAAAGCAGGCCTTTTCAGC
>CASEWT010000010.1 GCA_949291655.1 uncultured Bacillota bacterium | reverse complement strand
AAAACCATTGTTAGCTGAGGGATAGCGAATGCCTTTTCCAAAATCCGGCCGCGCCCATTCGAACGTCCTAAAGAAAACATTCGCGGCCAAGGAAATTCCTAAACGGGCGATTTTCCGCAAAAAGAGGCTTTGCCTCTTGTCAAGACTTCAAAAGAGAGCCGCGGCTACCTAGACTATTGCTGACATGGATTTTTCTTCCCTCCTTAACAAGGCCCAGCTCGAGGCCGTATCTTCCAAAGCCCAGTACCTCCGGATCGTCGCCGGGGCCGGCTCGGGCAAAACCCGCGTTTTGACTTACCGGATTGCCCACTTGATCGTGAACGAGGGAGTGGCTCCGAATCGGATTCTGGCCATCGCCTTCACCAACAAGGTCGCCACCGAGATGGCCAGCCGTGCTGTCAAGCTCGTCGAGGAGCTGACCGGCCGCACCCCGATCTTGAAGATCATGACCTTCCATAGCTTCTGCGCCCGCTTCCTTCGGACCGAGCACGAGGCTTTCGGCTATCCGGCCGGCTTCACGATCTACGACGAGGACGACCAAAAGAAGCTCGTCAAGGCCATTGCCTCGATCCTCGGCTACAAGAAGAGCGACGAAATCGTCAAGAACGCCCTTTCCTACATCCGCAAGAAGAAGGGCCGTGGCATCTATCCTTCAGACATCAATCTCTCGAACGTCTTCTCCTCGGAGGAAAAGGAATACGTGAAGTTCTACCAAGCCTACGAGGAGCGGAAGCGCGCCGGCTTCGGGCTCGACTTCGACGACCTCCTTCTCGTGGCGAGCCAGATCCTCGAAAACAATGCCGCCATCCGCGAGAAGTGGCGCGAGCGCTTCGACCACATCCTCGTCGACGAGTTCCAGGACGTCAACGACATCCAGTTCGGCCTTTTGAAGCTTCTTTCCGCCCCCGCGACCTCCGTCTACGTCGTCGGGGATCCCGACCAGACGATCTACACCTGGCGGGGGGCCAACCAGAAGATCATCATGGACTTCGACAAGACCTTCGTCGGCTCGGAGACCGTCATACTCAACGAGAACTACCGCTCGACCTCGACGATCCTCGGGGCGGCCAACAAGCTCATCGCCAACAACAAGAAGCGGATCCCGAAGGATCTTTTCACTAACCAAGGCGAAGGGGAGAAGATCGTCTCCCACGTGGCCGAGACCTCCCAAGAGGAGGCCGAATGGGTCGCCCGGCGGGTCGCCGAAGTCGCCCGGGGCGCCAAGAACAAGGACGGGGAGCCCGATTACACCAAGATCGCCGTCCTCTACCGTTCCTCCTACGTCACCCGGGCTTTCGAGCAGGAGTTCAAGGACCGCGGCATCCCTTATCGGATCTACGGCGGCCTCCGCTTCTACGAGCGGATGGAAGTCAAGGACCTCCTGGCCTATTTCAACCTCATGATGAATCCCCTCGACAACGTCGCCTTCGAACGCGTTTGCAACGCCCCGCGGCGCGGGGTCGGGGACACCTCGATCGAGCGCCTCCGGAACGAGGCCAAGGCCCATGGCCTCAGCGAATACGACTATCTCCTCGCCTTTTCGGAATACGGAGGGGAGAGCGAGCTTCCGAAGAAGGCCCAGACGGCCCTTTTGGCGATGATCAAGAAAATCGAGGAGACCAAGGCCAAGCTGACCGCGAACCTCGAAGCCTATTCGGCCGTCCTCCGGGACTTTGCCAAGGACATCGGCTACTACGACTACATCGCCAGCGAGGAAGACCTCGACGAAGACCGGATCGGCAACGTGAACGCCCTCTTCGACGACATCAGCCACTATCTCAGCTCCCATCCGGAAAGCGACTTCACCGAATATCTCCAGAACGTTTCCCTCCTCACCTCGCAAGACGACATGAAGGGCGGCAACTACGTCTCCTTCATGACCGTCCACGTGGCCAAGGGCCTCGAGTTCGATAACGTCTTCGTCATCGCCCTCAACGAGATGGTCTTCCCCTCGGGGCGCTCGCTCATGGAAGACACGAGCGGGGACACCATCGAGGAGGAACGTCGCTTGGCCTACGTCGCCTTCACTCGGGCGAAGAAACGCCTCTTCCTTTCTTGCAACAAGTCCTATTCCTACCAGACCGACAGCCACCAAGAGCCGAGCCGCTTCTTCAAGGAAGCCGGCATCGTCCTCCCGGGGAACGGCTACTGGAGCACCGCGAGCTGGAAGACCCCCTTCAAGAAGCCGGGCTACGAGCGAAGCGCCTTCTCCTTCCGGAAAAAGCCCCACGACGAGTTCGGGGACGGGGAAGCGATCGATCCTTTCAAGAAGAGCCAGCCGAGCCTTCCGCGTTCGGCCAAGCCGGCCGCCGAGGACAACGGCATCCACGATTGGAAGGTCGGGGACATCTGCCTCCACGAGAAGTTCGGGAAGGGCGTCGTCAGCAAAGTCCTCGAGGGCGACATCATCGTCGTCGATTTCGAGAAGGAAGGAAAGAAGACCATCCTCGGCACCCACCGGATGGTCAGCCGCGTTTCCAAAGGCGGGGAGGCATGAGCATGGCCGACTACGAAGCGATCAAGGAGCGGATGGTAGAACTGACCGCCCTCATCGAGAAATACAACCGGGAATACTACGTCGAGAACGCCTCCTCGATTTCGGACGCCGATTTCGACGCCCTCATGAACGAGCTCCGAACCCTCGAGAAGGAATACCCCCAGTTCAAAAGCAAACATTCCCCGACCGAGCGGGTCGGCGGGGAAGTCCAGTCCGAGTTCCGGAAGATCCCCCATAAGCGCCTCATGCTTTCCCTAGGGAACGTCTACAACGAAGACGAAATCGCTGCCTTCGACCGGCGGACCCGCGAGGCCTTGAACTGGCCTATCGTCGATTACGTCGGCGAAGTGAAGATCGACGGCCTCGGGATGTCCCTCGTCTACGAGGGCGGGGAACTCCAATACGCGGTCACCCGGGGGGACGGGGTGACTGGGGAAGACGTCACCAAGAACGTCATCACCATCCATTCGATTCCTTTGACCGTCAAGGAGAAGCGCTCCTTCGAGGTCCGGGGCGAGGTCTATATGCCCAAGGCTTCCCTTCTTGAGCTAAACGAGCGGCGGAAGGCCGCGGGCGAGCCCCTATTTGCCAACGCGAGGAACGCGGCCGCCGGCTCGATCAGGAACCTCGATCCCGCGGTCGCTGCCTCCCGGAGGCTCGAGGCTTTCTGGTACTACCTCGTCAATGCCCGGGAACTCGGGATCCATAGCCATTACGAGGCCTTGGCCTACCTCGATGAGCTCGGCTTTAGGACCAACCGGGAACGCCGGCGCCTCCATGGGCTTAGCCCGATGCTCGATTACGTAAGCGAGTACCAGAGGAAGCGAGCGAGCCTCGACTACGACATCGACGGCCTCGTCTTCAAGGTCGACGACCTCGATAGCTACGACGAGATGGGCTACACGGCCCGGGAACCCCGGTGGGCGACCGCCTACAAGTTCCCGCCCGAGGAGGTCAAGACGAAGCTCCTCGACATCTTCGTCTCCATCGGGCGGACCGGCCGGGCGACCCCGAACGCCGTCCTCGCCCCGGTCCGGGTGGCCGGTAGCCTCGTCCAGCGGGCGACCTTGAACAACGAGAACTTCATCGTCGAGAAAGGCCTCAAGGTCGGCGACACCGTCGTCCTTAGGAAAGCCGCGGACGTCATCCCCGAGGTCGTCGGCTACCTGAAGGAAGCCCGCGACGGGAGCGAGAAGGAGTGGCGGATGCCCGAGGAGTGCCCGGTCTGCGGCGGCCCCTTGACCCGGGTCAAGGGACTCCATTACTGCCTGAATCCCCGTTGCGGCTCCCGGAAGATCGAGGCGATGATCCATTTTGCCTCGCGGAACGCGATGGACATCGACGGGATGGGCGATAGCGTCGTCGAGGAGTTCTTCGCCGAAGGCTTCCTCCACGATATCCCGGACATCTACGACCTCGAGAACCGGGCCGGGGAAATCAAGGCCCTCGACGGCTGGAGCGACAAGTCGATCAACGCCTTGATTGCCGCCATCGAGGCGAGCAAGAAGCAGTCCCTCGAACGCCTGCTCTATGGCCTCGGGATCAAGGAAGTCGGAGAGAAGACGGCCAAGGCCCTCGCCCGGCGCTTCAAGAGCATCGATGCCCTTTTGTCCGTCACGGAGGAAACCCTCCTCGAGATGGACGACGTCGGGCCGGTCGTCGCGAAGTCGATCGCCGATTACTTCCGCGACCCGGAAAGCGTCTCGATCATCGCCCGGCTCCGCCTCAAGGGGGTCAACATGGCCTACCTAGGGACCGACCAAATCGACGTCAATTCCTATTTCTACAAGAAGACGGTCGTCCTCACCGGGAGCTTGGAACGCTACTCGCGCGAGCAGATGACCGAGATCCTCGAAGGAATCGGGGCCAAGGTCGCCGGAAGCGTCTCGAAGAAGACCGACATCGTGATTGCCGGGCCGGGGGCCGGGTCGAAGCTGGCCAAGGCTCGGGAACTCGGGATCGAAGTCATGGACGAGAAGGAGGCCCTCGACCATCTCGCGAGCCTTCGGGGCGGGAACAGTTAAGGAGAAAGCTATGAAGAAAGTGGACAAAGCGGTGCTCGTTGACGCGAGCTCGCGCCTCCTCTTCACCCTAAGGGAAGAGGAACTCGACACCTTGCTCGAGGAGTTCAAGACCCTCCAAGCCCAGATGGAGGCGATGAAGGAAGTCGCCGGGCTCGAGGGGTACGAGCCGATGACCTTTCCTTTCGACGCGAGCGTCGACTATCTCCGGGACGACGTCCCGAGCGAGCCGCTTTCCCCCGAGGAGGTCCTAAGGAACGCCGGCAGCGTCAAAGACGGGGAGATCAAGCTCCCGAAGGTGGTGGGATGATGGGATACCTGGACAAGGGAATCAAGGAGCTCCACGAGCTCCTCGTAAGAAAGGAAACGACCCCTCTCGAACTGGCCAAGGAAGCCATCGCCCGGGCCAAGGAAGACACTTGCAACAGCTTCGAGAAGATCCTCGAGGAAGAGGCCCTCGAAGAAGCTTCGTGCCTCAGTGAGCCGGAGGAAGAGAACATCCTTTGGGGCCTTCCCTACGTCGCCAAGGACAACTTCTCGACGAAGGGGATCGAGACGACGGCCTCGAGCGACGTCCTGAAGGGCTACGTCCCCCTCTTCGACGCGAGCGTCGTCTCCCGCCTCAAGGACCGGAAATGCATCCTCGTCGCCAAAGCCTCGATGGATGAGCTGGCGATGGGCGGGACGGGGACGACCTCCCATATCGGCAAGACCTACAACCCCTATGACCCCGCCCACGAGCGGATGGTCGGCGGCTCTTCGAGCGGCTCGGCGGCCGCGATGGCCGAAGGGATCGTTCCCTTCGCCCTCGGAAGCGACACCGGGGACTCGGTGCGGAAGCCGGCCAGCTACGCCGGCCTCGTCGGGATGAAGCCGACGTGGGGAAGGATCTCGCGCTACGGGCTTTTCCCGTTTGCCCCTTCCCTCGACCACGTCGGGTATTTTACCCGCGACGTCGAGGGGGCGGCCTACCTCCTCGAGGCCCTCGCCGGCCATGACGACATGGACAGCACCTCTTCCTACCGAGCGGTCGACTCCTACTCCGGATACCTCGGCAAGGGCGTCGCCGGGAAGCGGTTCTGCTACTTCCGGGAAATCGTCGATTCCCTTTCCGACCTAACGGCCAAGGAGAAGTTCCTCGCCTCCCTCGAAGAACTCCGGAAGAAGGGGGCCGTCGTTTCCGAGGTGTCCTTCGGGCTCGATTTGCTAAGGGCCGTCTATCCGGCCTACATGGTCATCTCCTGCGCCGAGGCGACGAGCAACGACGCCAACCTCGACGGCATCAAGTTCGGTCCCTATTACGAGGGGAGAACCTATCAGGAAAGCATGAACGCGGCCCGGACCAACGGTTTCTCCGAACTCATCAAGCGCCGCTTCGTCATCGGCTCGTATTGCCTCATGAGGGAGAATCAGGAAGAGCTCTTCCTCCGGGCCCAGCGGCTCCGCCACCTGATTGTCGATCGGTTGAACGGCATCCTCTCGGAGAACGATTTCGTCTATCTCCCGGCCGCCCCGGGCATCGCTCCCCGCTTCGACGAGTCCTCCGACAAGCTCTCGAGCGAGTACCTTATCGCCGACAACCACCTCGCCCTCGGCAATTTCGCCGGGCTCCCGAGCCTTACCTTGCCCTTGGCTCTCGAAAAGGGCTACCCCCTCGGGGTCAACCTCATGGGGCGGGCCTTCGAGGAGGGGGAGCTCTTCGCGGCGGCCAAGGCCCTTGAAGACATCACCGGGCTCTCCGGGCTAAGCGTCAACAATCCCAAGGAGGGACGGCTATGAACTTCGAAGCGGTCATTGGTCTCGAGATCCACGTCGAGATGAAGACGAGGAGCAAGATGTTCTCTTCCTCGCCCAATTCCTTCAGCCGCGCGCCGAATACCGAGGTCACGCCTTTCGACATGGCCTTCCCGGGGACGATGCCCCGGCTCAACAAGGAAGCCGTCCGGATGGCCATCCGGGTGGCCAACGCCCTCCATATGAAAATCGACCGCGAGCTCCATTTCGACCGGAAGAACTATTTCTATCCTGACCTCCCGAAGGGCTTCCAGATCACCCAGCAGCGGCGCCCCATCGGCTCCGACGGGTATCTCGAGATCAGGAAGGGGAACGGGAAGAAGCGGATCGGCATCGAGCGCATCCACATGGAAGAGGATACCTGCAAGCAGACCCACTTCGTCGATTACACCCTCCTCGACTACAACCGGGCCGGGGTTCCCCTCGTCGAGATCGTTTCCCGGCCGGAGATGCACGACGGCTACGAGGCGATGAAGTACGTCGAGGCCATCCGGAACATCGTCGTCTATTCCGGCACCTCCGACGGGAAGATGGAGGAAGGCTCCCTCCGGGTCGACGTCAACATCTCCCTCCGTCCCTACGGAGCGAAGGAGTTCGGGACGAAGGTCGAGATCAAGAACCTCAACTCCCTCAAGAACATCCAAGACGCGATCGACTTCGAGATCGAGCGCCAGTCGGCGGCCCTTCTAAGCGGGGAGAAGATCCAGCAGGAAACGCGGCGCTACGACGAGTCGAAGGGGGCGACGGTCCTCATGCGGGTGAAGACCGATGCCGTCGACTATAAGTACTTCCCCGAGCCGAACCTCGTCCCGATCAAACTGAGCGAGGCTTTCGTCGAGGAGGCCATCGCCACCTGCCCCGAGCTCTACGACTCCAAGTTCGAGCGCTACCTGGCGATGGGCCTCACCGAAAAGGACGCCGAGATCATCCTCTCTGACCCGGCGATGGCTGCCTACTTCGAGGCGGCCGCTCCCTCGGGAGCCGACATGAAGGAAGTGGCCAACTTCCTCATCGTCGAAGTGAACAGCTTCCTAAACAAGACCGGGCAGGGCATCGGGGAAATCAAGCTGCCCTCCGTCGAGCTTGGAAAGCTCACCATCCTCCTCAAGAAGGAGAATCTCACCCATAAGCAAGGGGCCGACATCCTCTTCAAGTGCCTCGAGGACGGCCTTTCGCCCGAGGAAGCCAAGAAGGCCCTCCATATCGAGGCGATGGTCGACGACGAAGGGGCGATCCTCGCCTTCGTGACCGCCGCCCTCGACGCCAACCCCCAGTCGATCGCCGACTACAAAGCCGGCAAGGACCGGGCCATCTCCTTCCTCGTCGGGCAGGTCATGAAGCTTTCCAAGGGGAAGGCCAAGCCTTCTTCCGTCATGGCCAAGCTGAAGGAAGAGATCGCCAAGCGCTGAGCGACACGGCTGCCCGCCGGGCAGCCTTTTTCATGCGGGAATCTCGCTTCCTTCCAAGGAACGGGATTTTGGGGGGACTTTGGTCTATCATTTAAGGGCATGGAAGACCGTTACGAGAAACTCCGGGCTTACCTCGAGGCGCTCTCGTCTTTCGAACTGCCTTCCTACAAGGAACTCCCGGGCATCGGCCTCTACATGGAACAGGTGCTCGACTACGTGCGGGAGACCCTCAATCCGGCGATGCCGGAAGGGGAAGCGCCGCTTACCTCTTTCATGGTCAACAACTACGTGAAGGCCAAGATCATCGCCGAGCCGGTCGGGAAGCGTTATTCGAAGGATCAAATCGGCTACCTTTTGGCCATCTCGACTCTCAAGAAGAGCCTTTCGATGAGCGAGATCGCCCTTCTTATCGAGATGGACGCGGCGGTGAGCAAGGACAAGAGCATCCTCTACGGCTTCTACAAGGTCATGAGCGACGACCTCGCCCACGAGGCGGCCTCGAAGCTCCTCCGCCGGGCCAAGGAGTTCCACGCCAGCTATCAAAAGGAAAAGGCCGAGGGCGAGGAAAAGGCCGAGGAAAACCTCCGCGACCGCCTTGGCCTCCTGGCCCTTAGGACGGCCATCCAGTCCTCGATCTACCGGAACATGGCCGGGGCCATCCTCCGCCTCCTCGACGAAGAACTCCACGGCGAAGAAGGGACGGTATCCGACCCGAGGCTCGCCAAGAAGGCGACCCGGAGCGAGGAAGCGGAAGCCCGGAGCCTCGAGAAGAAGCGCGAGAAGGCGCTCAAACGGAAGAAAAAGGAAGACGAAAAGATAGCCAAGAACAAGGAGGAAAAGAAAACATGAAAACGATTCTGGTTACCGGCGGCCTCGGCTTCATCGGAAGCGAGACGACGATCGAGCTCATCAAAAGCGGCTACGAGCCGATCGTGGTGGACAATCTCTACAACGCCAAGCTGAGCGTCCTCGACCGCATCGAGGAAATCACCGGCAAAAGGCCTTCTTTCTATCAGATCGACGTCTGCGACGAGGAGGCTCTCGAGGAAGTGTTCGCGAAGCACCGTATCGAGGCGACGATCCATTTCGCCGGCTACAAGGCGGTGGCCGAAAGCACCCGGAAGCCCCTCGAGTACTACCAAAACAACCTCGGCTCGGCCCTGGCCGTCCTCAAGGTCATGAGGCGCCACGAGGCCCACGGCTTCATCTTCTCTTCCTCGGCGACCGTCTACGGGATTCCGGAGCGCCTTCCCCTCGTCGAGACCGACCCGGTCGGTTCGGCGACCAACCCCTATGGCGAGACCAAGATCATGATCGAGCGGATCCTCGAGGATGCCGCGAAGGCCGACGCGAGCCTCAAGGTCATCCTCCTTCGTTATTTCAATCCGATCGGGGCCCATCCTTCCGGCCTCCTCGGGGAAGACCCGAACGGCATCCCCAACAACCTCATGCCCTACGTCACCCAGGTCGCCATCGGGAAGCTCGACCATCTCAACGTCAACGGGAACGATTACCCGACCCCCGACGGGACCGGGGTCCGCGACTACATCCACGTCGTCGACTTGGCCAAAGGACACGTGGCCGCGCTCAAGCGGCTCGAAACCCTGAAGGGCCTCGATATCTACAACCTCGGGACCGGCAAGGGGACTTCGGTCCTCGAGGTCGTCCACGCCTTCGAGAAGGCGACGGGGGCGAAGGTCCCTTACGTCATTGCCCCGCGGCGGCCGGGGGACGTTGCCGCGAACTACGCGGATGCCTCGAAGGCCGAACGGGAGCTTTATTGGAAGGCGACCCTCACCGTCGAGGACGCTTGCCGGGACGCTTACAACTTCCAAAAGAAGAACCCGAACGGGATTGTCTAAGAAAATAGAAAAGCCGGGCGCGGTGATGCAGGCCGGCTTTCTTGTCCTTGTTACTTAACGTCCCGGTTCGTAGCCGAAGAGGACGGCGAACGATAGGAGGAAGAGCTTGATGTCGAGCCAAAGGCTTATCTTTTTGACGTAGCGGCTGTCCAGTTCGGCCTTCTTGAGCGGATCATGGTCGCGCTTCAGGTAAATTTGGGCCATCCCGCTCAATCCCGGCCGGACTTCGTAGGGGGAAGGCTGCTTGCTTTCGCGGAGGTGAATGAGTTCCCCTTCGACCGTCTCTCCTTGGGAGGGGCGAGGGCCGATGAAGGACATGTCGCCTTTGAGGATGTTGAACAGCTGGGGGATTTCGTCGAGGGAAGTCCTCCGCATGAAATGGCCCCATTTCGTGATTAGGGATTGCTGGGTATCGACGCTGATGTCCGAGGGGGCAACCTGGGGGGCGTCGACTCTCATCGAGCGGAACTTGTAGAACATGAATTCCTTTTTGTAGAGCCCGACGCGGGCTTGGCGGAAAAGGACCGGCCCCTTGGAAGAACATTTCGTTCCGATCGCGCATATGAGCAGAAGGGGCGAAAGGACGACGATTCCGAAAAGAGATCCTCCGATATCGATCAGCCTTTTGAGGACGAGATAGGCCCGCTTGGACCTCGGTAAGTGTTTCCCTGCACGCATAAATCCCGGTAAGTATATCAAAAACCAACCGCTTCAAAGTGCTGGGTTGGCGGAGAAGCGTTCTTGCTGTTCCTCTTTAGGTTCCTTGATGCAATCCGAGTCCCGCGAAGGGATGGCACCCTCTTTCATTTCTTAACTGTTTGATAAGCGCTTTCTATTTTCAGGCGGAACGAAAGTCTCCTAGACAGGCGAGAGAGGCCCAAAGGACCATAGGAGCGGCCCCTTTTTGGAACTATAATCTGCTCGTAGCCGATTATCGTTTGAGGAGGACCCTTGATGGACGACTATTTTCTTGACAATGGCCGCGGCAAGACGATAAAGGGCCGGGCCTTCGTGGCCAAGGACCCCAAGGTCAACATCGTCTTCATGACCGGCATGTGCGAGCACGCGACCCGTTATTGGCAGCTGGGGAAATTCCTTAACGAGAAAGGAATCAGCCTCTATGTCCAGGATGCTCCGGGGCAAGGGCTGAACATCGACGAGGAAAAGGGGAAAGGCCCGCAGGAGTGGACCTTCAACGATTTCGACGACACGGTAGATTTTGCCTATCAGAAGGTTGAGGAACTGAAGGAAGCGACATCCCTCCCAACCGGCATCATGGGCCATTCTATGGGATCGTTCATGACCCAGCGCTACCTCGAAAGGCACCCGGGGACGGCGAGCTTCGTTGGGATCATCAGCTCCAACGGGCCCTGCCTTGCCAAGATGAAGGTCAGCTTCGCCCTCGCCTCCCTTCTTGTGAACAAGAGGAACTGGAAGAAGCCGTCCTACTTCATCCAGTCGATGGGCCTCGGGGCCTATTCCCGGGCCATCAAGGGAGCCAAGACCCCCTTGGACTGGCTTTCCTTCAACGAGGAGAACGTGAAAGCCTATGCCGACGATCCTCTTTGCGGGATCAGGAATACCAACGGCTTCTGGAAGGAATTCCTCCGCGGGATGAGCCATCTATACGAAAAGAAGGAACTAAGAAAAATCAGCCCCGACGAAAGAATCCTCCTTCTTGCCGGCGAGGGCGATCCGGTCGGTGAGTTCGGCAAGGGCGTCTACCGCCTCCGCGACATGTATCGAAAACTTCGCGTCAAAGAAATCAAATGCATCGTCTATCCGAACATGAGGCACGAAATCATCAACGAAAAGGACAACCATCTGGCCTACGAGGAAATAGCCAATTGGGCTTTGCGTTCTCTCTAAAGGTGTGCAAGTGGCGGGAACTGGTGATAATCTAAGGCCCTATATGCCAAGGAAAATTGCCCTTTTTGGTCGAAGACCGATCCTTCCGCGGCGGCGGCAGGGGATTTTAAGCGGTATCCTCCTAGGGCTCATGGCGCTCGTTTTCTTCTTCCTTGAAGAAGGAACCGGCCTCCTAAGCGGCGGGAACCTCGTCAGCTACATCAGCAACGAGCAGTTCTTTTTCCTTTCCGTCCTCGAGTTCCTGCTCATCGGAGCCATCCTTGTCATCGCCTATTCCGGCTATCGGACGACGACGAATTGGTGGTGGCTTGCCGTTGCCTTGCTCATGGCCGTTGGGAACACTATCGCTGTCTTGTTCAATTGTACCGAAATCGTCCACGAAGGGACGGTCGTCTACACTTTCGGAACGGTCGAAAAGGCCCGTTTCATCGTCCTCGGCATCCTGAATGCCGGCTTCTTTTTCGTGGCCTTTTCGGTTGTCCCGCGCATCGTCACGGCTTCTTTCTGGATCCGTTTTCTCTATCGCGTCATCATCGCTTTGGCTGTCGTTTCGATGCTTTTCTCCTTTCTCGACGAGTTCGAGGCGTGGAAAACGTTCTTCGAAACGTTGGACCTCAAAGCGGCATTCGGGAGCTTCTACCATAATAAGAACATCTTCGCGACCGTCGTCTTCTTCGGCTTCTGCGCGGAGGCTCTCCTCTTGGCCCGGACCCCGCGATGGTGGCGGTGGATCCTTTTCCTCTTCCTGGCCGCCTGTCAAGTCCCCCTCGTTTCGAGGGCCCAGTCGTTGTTGACCCTGGCCGTTGTCATCATCCTTCCGATCTTTTGCTATGCCCGGAGCCTTTCGGCCCACAAGGTAAGGAACAACCTGGGTTTGTTCGTCGTCTTGGCCCTTGCCGCCGCCGGGATAGTTTTCCTTGCCATTCCCGATGCGGGAGGAAATAGCGCCATCCTCGACTTGTTGGCCGATTTCTTCCATAGCGTCATCGAGACCGGCGGCAATACCCTTACCGCCCGGTTCGAGATTGCCGAGCGGGTATTCGCCTTCGTCAATTCGGCCGGCCCCTTGGGAGCTGCCTTTGGCCTCGGGTTCAAGTCGAGCCTCTACTGCTATTGCGGATGGAGGAACGGGAACGTCCATGCCTCGACGGCCGTCGACGGGGAATACATCTATTCCTTCTTGGCAGGAGGCTATATCGGAGCCCTTTTGGAACTTATTGTCTGGATGGCGGTCCTCGTCGTCATCCTCAAGGCCATGAACAAGGGACTGAAGGAGGGGGCGGTGAGCCTCGCCCTTTGGTGCATCTTCGGGATTAGGAGTTTTCTCGAGATGAGCGGCCTTCTCTATTTCGAGTCTTTCTCGATGGGGGTTTACGCTGTCGTGGCCCTGACGCCGCTTTGCTATAGCTTCCTCCATGACCACCACGAGCTCAACGAAGGCATCGCGACTTCCTTGGCCACCCCGTTTAGGGTCAAGGAAACGCGGAGCAATCCGCCCTTTGCCGCCCTGCGGCGCGTTCTTTGTCTCGCTTCGCTCATTGTCCCGGTAACCGTTGTGGCGATTTCGGTGCAGGATGATCCCTTCTCGCCGTTTCATCTTTCCTACCTTTTCGGGATTCTCGTCTTCGCCTTCCTCGGGACGGCCCTCTTCAGCGCCTTCGAGGCGCCAGAAGGGAAGGCTAAAGCCAAAATCCTTTCTTCTATCGGCGGTTTGCTGGTGTTTTTCCTGGCCTTCTTCGGCCCGATCTTCATTTCTCCGGCCTTGAATGCCTTGCTGGTTGTCTCTGCGGCCGTCGTCTTCCTTGCTATCCTCTCCTACCTGCGCCTTTTGCCGAACATTTGGTCCTATATCGCCCTCTACTTTCCCTTCGTCTTGGTTGGAGGGCTTACGGTGATCTTTGCCGAGGCCGGGCTCTTGCGTCTGGAGGCTGACGGCTTCTTCTGGCTCGTCGTCCTTTTGACCTTGCTGGCCCTTTGGACGATCGTCTATCTCCTTTCGCCCATCTCCCTCTTCAATAGCGGCTTCGACCGTTCCTTCCTTTCCATGGAGGAGTCTTTCGACCGCTGGTCCTTGGTGAACGAAGCGAAGATGGAAGACCTCTATTTCCGGAAAGTCGTCCGGAAGAAGCCCTTGCCCTTCTGGAGGAAGAAATCATGATGCCGCCTCGCCGGCGGGCCCTTGGGCATCTCTTTGCCTTTTTCCTCGGGGCTTCCTCTTCCCTAGGGGCCCTTTTCGGCTCGGCCTATTCCTCCCTCGACGGCTGGTTTTCCTATATGGTCATCGCCCTTGTGGTCATGATCGACAGCGCGGTCATCAGCGTCTATCTTCTCCGCCCCTTCCGCGGGGAGAAAGGTTTCCGTTCCTACAAGGGGCGGTTCTTAGCGACTTGCGCCTTGACCTTCGTCCTCGTTGCCCTTCTCAGCTACCTCTTTCTCTCAGGCACCGTTCTTTATGCCGAAAAAGAGGTGCTTCCCTACTTTCTTTCCTATATTATCTTCGGCGGCCTTGCCTTCCTAGCCTGCCTTTTCGCCCCCGGCTTCGCTTGGGGCGGGAACGATGAGGAAGAAGGCGTCGAAAGGGTGGCCAAGGAGCGTTAGAAATGCCTAGTAAGATCAACGAACCCCGACATGGGGCTTCCATCCGGACCGGGGTCGTGATGTCGCTCGTGGCTGTCTTCGTCAGCCTCGTCGTCTCCCTTCTTTACCCGCCGTTCTGCCTTTCTGTCGTCGGGGAGGTCAACGACGGCATCTACCAATATGCCGCCTCGATCATTCTGTTCATGACGCTCCTTTCCTTCGGAATCGAGAATTCCTACGTCCGCTTCGCCTCCCGGGCCGAGAAGGAAGGACCAAGCGCCATTCGGAAGCTGAACACCCTTTACCTATTGGTGTTCGGAGCGGTGGGCCTTGCCGAGGTTATCGGTACCTTAATTGTCTATTCCCTCTTCAAGAGCGGCGTCGTTTCGACCGGTTACGACCCGGTCGAGCACGAGTTGATGGCAAATTACGTCCTCATTCTCGGGCTTTCCCAAGGGGTGGGGTTCGTCCTTTCCCTCTTCTCTTGGCATCTTTTCTTCAAGACCCATTTCATTGTCTACCAGAGCGCCCATATCCTGACGAAGATTTTGAGCGCCTCGATCGGCGCGGTGGCCCTTTCCCTCGGTGGGGAGGCCATCTGGGTCGGGATTGCCGCCCTTGCCGCGAATATTTTCTCTGGGCTTTTATGCCTTGCTGCCTCCTTCTTTCACCACGAGATGCGCTTCGAGCGCCTTTCCTGGGGCGAAGCCAAGCCGATTCTTAAGGAAATCCTCTCTTTCTCCGTCTTTGTCTTCCTCTCGATGGTTGTCTCGGAACTGAACTCTGGCTTCGGACGTTGGGCCATCGGGGCCTTCGGGGAAGTCGAGGACTGCACGCTCATTGGCTACGGGATCGAATTCTACGTTTATGAATCCCTCTTCGTTCTGGCCGTTTCCCGGGTCTTCGTCCCGAGCATCAACGAAGCGATTGCCGGGGGCGACGAGGAAAAAGCCAAGCAGCTTTATAAGAAATGTGCTTTCGTTTCGGCTCTCTTGGTCTTCCTGATTGCCGGGGGCTTCACGGCCTCGGGGCGCGAGTTCGTCTACGTCTGGCTCGACCATACGCCGCTCGATAGTTGGGCCAAGGACACCGTTTACTACCTCGGCTGCGGTTATCTATGGTGCTTTGCCCTCCCCCTTACGAGCAACGCGGCCATGGAAATGTCCCGGGCCGAGAACAAGCACCATCTCATTGCCATCATCGACCTGGCCATCTGCCTAGTGGGCGCTTTGGTTAGTGCCATCCTCGTTATTTATCTACCGGCCGACCTCAAGGTTTACGGTCCTTTAATGGGCCTTGGAAGCGCCTCGTTCATTGCCTTCGGCATCGTCAACAACATCATTTACGGGGTTCATTTGAAGCTGCCGCTACCCCAACATCTTGTCAAGTGCGTCCTCCTAGCTGCCTACGCCCTTATCGGGGTCGGGGCCGTTTACCTTCTCAATGAGTACGCCATACCCGAGGGGGCCCTTTCTTCGCTTGCCTCTTTCTTCGTTAACGCCGGCGTCTTCGTCCTCCTCTACGGCGGCATTGCCTTTGCCTCGTATTACCGGAGCATCCTTTCCCTTCTATCCTTCGAGAAGGATAAAGCGGTATCATGAGCGGGAGATGAGGACCCTTACCTACGTTTTGAAAAGAAAGGAAGAGCCGACGAAGGTCCTTTCCTTCCTTCCCGGGATCAACGAGGTCGGGAAGGAAGGGCAGGACGTCGTTTCCTTCCTCTCTCCCTATTACGAAGAGGGTGAGGTCCTCCTTTATCGGGGCGAGGTTCAGCTTTTTGATTCCCAAAAAGTCGAATCGACCTTTTTCGAATTGGATGTCCTCATCAAGGGCTTCTTGGAAACGAAGGCCGTTTTCCTTCTTTCGCCAAAAGGGAACGAGGCTAAAGAAATCACCAGCAAAATCGCCTCCCTTTCGCTCGAAAGAGGGGCGAGCGAGAAAGAGCCGGAGGAAAAGGCCAAGGAGCTGATGACCCTTCTTCTCGAGACCGATTGCCTTTTTCTATCCATCGATTTATCTTCCGAGCTCAACCGGAAGCATCTAGATGAAGCCCGAACCCTTTTCTATGGATACGAGCTTCCCGTTCTTCTTTTCCGGAGCCCGAAGGAAAAACCCTTTCCGATGCCGCGTGTCGAACCTCATCGAAGGTTCAACGACAACAAGGACCTCTTCGATTGGCAGAAGTTCCTCCGAAAGGAATGGCCGACCGCCGGCTTTCTGGTCCTTTTTCCGCTCATCGGGTCGTTCGCCCTTACGATGGCCGGGAGCCTCTATGGGGAAAGCGAAGCCGGGATCGCGACCTTGCTTTTGGTCCTTGCCTTCTTTGTTTATGGGATGTTTGCCTATATCGCCCAGTCCCTTTTCCAGAGCTATCCGACAAGGAAAGGGCTTTTGGCCTCGACTCTCCTTTCGATTGCGTCCTCCGGGGTCGGTTCTCTCCTCGCCCTCCTTTTGGTCATGGCCCTATCGAGCCTTCTGGCGGTCGAGCCGTTCGTCGGACTCATGTCCTTCTCCTATCTTGGGATGCTCATCATGGTCGTTTTTGCCCTGGCTTTGGCCATATGGGCCTACATAAAGCAGGGCGTAGCGGGTATCTTTAGCAAGAAAGGGAAACGTTAAGACTTATGCACAGTTACAAAGACCAAGTCCTTCTCATCACGGGCGGAACCGGCAGCTTCGGCCACGCGGCCGTCGACCGTTTCCTCAAGACCGACATCAAGGAAATCCGGATCCTTTCCCGCGACGAGAAGAAGCAGGACGACATGCGGAAGCATTACAACAGCGACCGCCTCAAGTTCTACATCGGGGACGTCCGCGACCTTTCGGCCATCGAAGGAGCCTTCCGGGGGGTCGACTTCGTCTTCTCGGCGGCTGCCTTGAAGCAAGTTCCTTCCTGCGAGTTCTACCCGATGGAGGCGGTGAAGACCAATGTCATCGGCTCCGACAACGTCATGACGGCTTGCCTTAATAACCATGTCAAGAAGGCCGTCTTCCTCTCGACGGACAAGGCCGCCTACCCCATCAACGCGATGGGGATGACTAAGGCCCTCATGGAAAAGAACGTCATCGCCCGTTCGCGGCAGTGCCTTAAGGGCGATACCGTCTTCTGCCTGACCCGTTACGGGAACGTCATGGCTTCCCGGGGAAGCGTCATTCCCCTCTTCCTCGAGCAGATTGCCGCCGGGAAGCCGCTTACCATCACCAACCCGGAGATGACCCGCTTCATGATGACCCTCGAAGACGCGGTCGAGCTCGTCCTTTATGCCTTCGAGCACGGGGAGCAAGGCGACCTCTTCGTCCAGAAAGCTCCGGCTGCGACGATTGATACGCTGGCCAAGGCTGTTCTTGAACTCAAACATTCGAGTGTCGGTGTCGAGTACATCGGGACCCGCCATGGCGAGAAGCTCTATGAGACCTTGGTCACCTCGGAAGAAATGGTCAGGGCTGTAGACGAAGGCAACTTCTTCCGCATCAAGGCCGACAACCGCGACCTCAACTACGACAAATACGTCGAGAAGGGGAACCGGCACATCGATCTAACGGAATCCTATACTTCTCATAACACCGGCCGCCTCGACGTCGAGGGGATGAAGAAGCAGCTTCTCCGTCTGAGCGATCTCTTCTAAATGAAAGTCCTCGTTACCGGTTCCTCGGGCTTCATCGGCCAGCATCTCGTCCGCGCCCTCAAGCGGAGAGGGCACGAGGTTCTTCTTTTCGACCGGGAGAATACTGCGGACGAACTTTTAAGAGATATCGAAGAAGCGGATGCCATTTGCCACTTAGCCGGGGAAAACCGCCCGCAAGACATAGCCGCCTTCGAAAGGGTCAACCACGGCCTTACGGAAACGATTTGTGCCGCAATTCGAGCTTCAAAGAAGCAAAAACGGCTTCTATTTGCTTCTAGCATCCAGGCTGATTTGAATAACCCCTATGGCGTTAGCAAGAAGGAAGCCGAGGCTTGCATAGAAAGGCTTAGCGAGGAGACGAATGCTCTTTGCTCCATCTTCCGCCTGCCCAACGTCTTCGGGAAAGGGTGCCGCCCTTTCTACAACTCGGTCGTGGCTACTTGGTGTTACCAAATCGCCCGGGGCGAGAAGACGACCATAAGCGACCCGGCGGCCAAGATCCGCCTCGTTTACGTGTGTGACGTGGTCGATGCTTTCGTAGCCGCCTTGGACGAAGTTACTCCGCCCCTTCTGATGGAGGTTTCACCGGTTTACGGGACTACCTTGGGAGAGTTAGACAATCTCATTCGGCAATGCGCGGATTCGCGCCTGACGAGGGAAATCCCCGTTCAGGAAGGACTCTCGAAGAAGATGTATGCGACCTACGTAAGCTATCTTCCTTTCGAAGCCGTATCCTACGACATCAAGGTTGCTAAGGAGCTGCGGGGTTCGTTCAACGAAATCATCCGTCTGAGCAACATGGGACAGGTCTCAATCAATGTCATTGCCCCGCACAAGACGAAAGGCGGGCATTATCACGAGACGAAGATCGAGAAGTTCGTCTTTCTTTCCGGTCACTGCATCTATCGGATGTACCCGGTCGGCCATCCGGAGGAGGTTCTCGAAAAAGAGATTGTCTCCGACGGGAATTATTACACGGCTATCGACGTGACCCCCGGGTATTTTCACGAAATAGAAAACGTTGGCGATACCGATGCGGTAACTCTCATTTGGGCAAGCGAAGAATATAGCGACGCTCTTCCCGATACGTATCGGGAATGAAAAAGACCTGGCTTCTTATTGGAGCCAGGTCTCTTTTTTGATGATGTGGTAGTAGCTTTGGATGATCTTGACGACTTTGCTTGATACGTCGACGTTTTCGTAGTTGCGGTGGAGCTCGTAATTATCATCCCCGTTCCGATGCATCTCGATGGCCAGCTTGACCGCCCTTAGGACATCCGTCTTCTTGATGCCTCCGACGACGACGTTTCCTTCGTCGAGCCCTTCCGGGCGTTCGGTCGATGTTCTGAGAAGGACGGCCGGGAAGCCGACGATCGAGGCCTCTTCCGTGAGGGTTCCGGAATCGGAGACGACGACTTTCGCATGTTTTTCCAGATTGACGTACTCGAAGAATCCGAAGGGCTTCATCTCCTTTACCAAGGGATGAAGCGTTATGCCGCGGGCTTCGAGTTTCTTTCTTGAGCGCGGATGGAGCGAGTAGATGACCGGAACTTGGTACTCTTCGGCAATGCCGTTGATGGAGCCGACGAGTTCATCGAGGTTGGCATCGATGTCGATGTTCTCTTCCCGGTGAGCCGAGAGGATGATGTATTCCCCATTCTTGAGGCCCAGCTTCTCGGCCGCGTTGGCAGTTTCGATTTCCTTGCGGTGAGCTTCGATGACTTCCCGCATTGGAGAGCCAGTTACGAAGATCCGCTTGGGATCGATGCCTTCCTTCATGAGGTAGAGCCGGGAATTCTCGGTATAAGGGAGATTCACGTCGGAGATATGGTCGACGATCGTACGGTTCGTCATCTCGGCAACGTTCCAGTCCCAGCAGCGGTTCCCGGCTTCCATGTGGAAGATCGGGAGCTTCAGGCGCTTGGCCGCGATGGCCGATAGGGCAGAATTCGTATCGCCGAGCACCAAGACGGCATCCGGATTCTCCTTTTTGAGGATGTCGTAGGTCTTCGCGATGACGTTGCCCATCGTCTCGCCCAGGTCTTTGCCTGCGCAGTTGAGAACGTAATCTGGATTCCTGAGACCTAGTTCCTTGAAGAAAATCCCATTGAGTTCGTAATCATAGTTTTGTCCGGTGTGGATGAGTTTGTGGTCGAAGTATTTGTCGGCCATTTTGAGAACCTCGGAGAGGCGGATGATTTCCGGGCGGGTGCCGACGATAGTTACAAGTTTCA
>CASEWT010000009.1 GCA_949291655.1 uncultured Bacillota bacterium | reverse complement strand
ATAATATTTATTTCCGCGGATGCTTGTTATTGGCTGTGGTATCCGCCGAAGAAAAAATCCGGCCCCGGGCCGGACATCGTCAGTTTGGTGGGAGATGCGGGACTCGAACCCGCACGATATCGCTACCAAAGGATTTTGAGTCCTTCGCGGCTGCCATTACGCCAATCTCCCGGCGGGCTATATGATACCCGCCAAACAGACAAAAGCAAAAAGAAAGAAGGCTAAACGCCCTTTTCGAGAAGAACGGCGACTTTCTCTTCTCGGACCTTGCATTTTCCCCTGGCCCACCGCCCCAGTACGCTTATTCCGGAACCAAGAAGAGCAAAAAGCGAAAGTTCGTCAATTTCCGGATAGAAAGAGGACACGCTGCGGTAAGCGCCGAATAGTTTCTCTACCAATTCCAATCCGCAATTAAGGAGGACGGCCGTTCCTAGTTTTCGGTCGGCGTTGAAGGTGAGGAGAAGACGGCTCCCCAGTGTCGGTGCAGTTTCGATAGAGATCCGCTGCCAAGTCGTGACGAATAAGTCTTCGAGGCCGGAAAAGGCATCGTCGATGGACTCATAATGCAAATAGAATGTCGACCGATTGATATCGGCAGCATCCGTCAGCTCGTTCAAATTAATATCTCGAAGCTTTTTCCTTTGAAGGAGCTTGATGAGATTGGTTCTGATCGCTTCTTCGCTTTTAGTGAACCGCCTATCGATTGCTGCCATTGCCTTGATGATACTTTTGAATTCGATATTTTAATAGACCTTAATCTATTAATAGAACTTTGTCTTTTATTAAAAATTTTGGGGTGTAGCCAAATTCTTATGAATGTATCGAATAAAAAAGCTCCTCCAAGGAGGAGCAATCATTCCTTTGGCGCGCCCGAGGCGACTCGAACGCCTGACCTTAAGCTTCGGAGGCTTACACTCTATCCATCTGAGCTACGAGCGCATTGAGGAAGGAATGACACTGGTGCACTGGATGAGACTCGAACTCACACCGGTTGCCCGACTAGTTCCTGAAGCTAGCGCGTATACCAATTCCGCCACCAGTGCACGCCTGTAGAATATACACTCAACAAGCCAAGAAGTCGAACACCTTTTTCATTACGACTTCATTCTCTTCGGTTGCCTTGGCCAAATCGAATTCGATATCCGACGGACCGTCAAGCGAGTGAGCCCTTATCTTGCCGAGCTCGATCAGGTACTTTTCCGCTTTCACGCTGAGATAGGGATTGTGGCCTTGCCGATTCACGATGACAAATTCGGTATTCGGCCTTTTGCCCAATCTCTTACGAAGGTCGTTCATGCCAGCCTCCATCGGGACCATGCTGTCTTCGTTTCCTTGGATATAGAGAACTTTGGCCTCGCTGGCTTTGATTCGCTTAACCGCATCGATATCGCCGTATCGACCCAATTGAAGGACGAGGAAGAAACGAATCTCCCAGCGGAAGATTCGGAGCCAGCGCGGCCTCAAATAGGAAGCATACTGTCTCGACGGTTGGCTAAAGCCGGCCAAAGAAACGATTTTCTCGACGCCGAAATCCTTCTTCGCCGCCAAAAGGGCCGAATAACCGCCCCACGAATGGCCGACGGCATAACGTTTTAGTCCCTTGGCCCGTTCGTCTTGCCCGAGCCAAGCGAAGAAAGCTTCCTGATCCTTGGCCGTTTGGCCTAAACCCTTGATGTTATTGCCCTCGGAATCCATGCAACCGGTATTGTCGTAGGCATACACGAGATACCCCTCTTTGGCCAAGGAAGCAATTTCCTTCATGTAGGCATTTCGCCCGGCTCCGATGCCATGGAAGAAGACGACGAGGGCTTTCGTTGGCTTTCCTATCGCCCAATAGCGGGAGCCTCGAAGGAGATAGCGGCCGCTTCGGAACGAAAAATCATCGTGCAAGATGCCTAGATCCTCGGGATAGAGGTAATCAAGACGCGGGTTGCCGTCGTAGCGAAGATGATGGGCCTTATTGATAGTATGGCCAACGATGCTCAGCAAAATGCACATATCACTTGCGCTTGAAAAGGGCCTTTAAACCTTCAAGGAAATGGCCGTTGGCCCAAGCGATGATGGCCTTCACGACATTCTTGGAAACGCCCATCGTCGAAGCCGAGCGGAGGGGCTGGGCCATCGTCATCAAATAAAAGCCGCTCTCACGATGGTTCTTTTTGTCCTCTTTCTCGATCGTGATTCGGGAAACGACTAGTCTGATGATTTTTCCAATCCACGTTCCCTGGATATCTGCGAAAGAAGAACTCTCGTCAAAGCCTTCAGGCGTTTCCTCCGGGTCATATATCTTCCCAACATAGGCCGCGAATTCCTTGTCGCTTACATCTAAGAACCCGTTCTTGGCGAACGTTAGATACGGTTTGGCAGCATTTGATTCCGCTGGCACCTTTTCGGAAGCAACGGCCTTTATCGAAGAAGAGACAAGGCTTTTGCTGGCGTTTTTCATGATTTCGACGTTGAAAACGCCCCCTTCGCAAGCCCATTTTCCTAGCGAAGGAGAAAAGAAGCAGAAATCCTCATAACTCAATTTGAAATGCGCGGTCTTGGTTTCGCCAACTTTCAGATTCAAGGAGGCAAAACCCTTCAGTTCGCGCTTGGGACGAGCGTGGGAATTGGCCTTTTTGGAAAGGAAGAGGAGAACGACTTCCCTTCCAGGAACTTTCCCGACGTTGGTGACATCAACCTCCAACGAAACGCTCTTCCCGGGCTCAATGTCTTTCCCCGAAAGACGAATCTTCCCGTACTTGAACTTCGTGTAGGAAAGCCCGTGGCCAAAGGGGAAACGAACCGGTTCCTGGGCTGTTTCGTAAAAGCGATAGCCAACGAAAATCGACTCCTTGTAGAAGGAGCGGTCCCTAACTCCGGGGAAATAGGACGAAGAGGGGACGTCTTCATAGGAAAGAGGCCAGGTCTCGGCCAAACGGCCGGAGGGACTGATTTTGCCCATCACGATGTCGTATAGGGCTTCCATCCCCGCCTCCCCCGAAAGATAGGGAAGAAGGATGGCACGCGCGCGATCGGCAAAGGGAAGTTCAACGGGCGAGCCAGAAACGACGACGACGCAAACATTTTGATTTGCTTCGAAAAGCGCATCGAAAAGATCGAGTTGCTCCTTCGGGAGCTTCATGTCTTTCCGGTCATAGCCCTCGCTTTCGGCCAATAGAGGAAGAGCCATAAAGAGGATGACTTTCTTGCTTTTCCGGGCAAGCTCGACAGCCTCGGCCCTCAAAGCATCCGCATCGAAGCCCTTCTCCCCGTAGGCATAACCCCGGGCGTATCTTGCCCCATGCTCAGATTTGAATCCGATGACGTCAAGAAAGGAAGAGACTTTGGTCGGGGTCACGTAGCTTGAGCCAGAGCCTTGGATATGGCTTACTTCAGCTGCTGCCCCGATGACCGCCAAGCCGCGGTCGTCCTTGAACGGGAGGAAGTCTCGATCGTTTTTGGCAAGGACGATGCTCGCGGCCGCCGCCTGACGGGCTACCATCCTCCCCATGCCCGGATTCCAGGCCTTGAAGGCTTCTTGGCGCTCGCTTTTCCGAATGGCCAAGGAAAGGACACGGGCCGCGGATTCGTCGACGTCTTCCTGACTCAAAGTGCCGTCCGCCACAGCCGAGAGGATTTCGGCCTGCCTGCGCCTCGAAGCCATTGGCATTTCAAGGTCGAGACCCTTCCCGTGGTCTGAAACAGGTTCGGCCGACCCAGCCCAGTCGCTTACGATGCACCCATCGTATTCCCATTCTCCCTTGACCACGCCTTTCAGCAAGAAATCATTGGAGGCCATTTGAACGCCGTTGACCTTGTTGTAAGAAGACATTAGGGCCCACGGGTGTCCTTCCTTCAGGGCAATCTCGAAGGGCCTAAGGTAAATCTCGTGGAGGGCCCGCTCATCGATCTCCGCACTATAAGTAAAGCGGCGATATTCTTGATTGTTCGCAAGGAAGTGCTTGAGGGTCGCTCCCTCGCCTGTGGATTGGACCCCACGGATGAACGATGATCCCATCTTCCCGTTGAGAAGAGGATCTTCGCCATAGTACTCGAAGTTTCGCCCGCACAAGGGATTGCGCTTGATGTTGACGCCCGGGGCCAAAAGAAGGTCCGTATTGTGATAGAGCGCTTCCAAGCCCATCATCTCGCCAACCCGGAACACCATCTTTTCCGAAAAAGAAGACGCTAAGCAAGCTGGCGAAGGAAAGCAAACGGCAGGGAGCCCATAAGTCCCTTTCTTGGAAGGTATCCGAAGACCCAAAGGACCGTCATGCATGACGACGGTGGGAAGGCCGGCTTTCTTGCAAGAAGCCGTTTTCCAAAAACCATCGCCGTAAAGGAGGCGGGCTTTGCTTTTCGCCGGAAGCTTCGTAACCAATTCCCTTGCTTTCTCCAATTCGTTCATTTCTATTGCAAAAGTCCTTTATCTTATCAAAAACGTAAAACGCCTACCGGTCTAGTATAACGGCAAAGACAATAGATTTCACCGAGAATCGACAAGGCCGCGAAACGACGAAAAAAGCCCTCGAACGAGGGCCAGGTTTCGATTGGTGGAGCGTAAGAGGATCGAACTCTCGACCTCCTCCATGCCATGGAGGCGCTCTCCCAGCTGAGCTAACGCCCCAATCGTGCGATGTCGCGAGAAGAAATATATGCCCACTATGGATGCTCTGTCAATTCCTTTTTTGGAAATCGCGGAAAGAACACAATGCATTCCTCGTAGCCAAAAATGGTGATGACGGGCAAGGAACTTTTTCTATAATTAGGCGTCCGGAGATTTAGCATGAAGAAGATTCTCTTTTCCGTCCTCGAACGCGGCCACGCCACCGACGAGCTTTATAGCGACATCATCGAAAGCGGCTACAACGGCACCTTGATCAAAACCCAATCGTTGAAGCACATTCTCCACAATGACAACTTCAAAGCCGTCCTAAGCCTCTCCCAAATCGCCGAAGACACCCACGAGGCTGGGCAAAACGCCACGATCTTCGTCATCGTCGACGAAGAAAAGCTCGAAGCCTTGAAGGAAATGATCAGAACCCATACCGGCAACTTCTCCGCCATCCACGGCGCTATGTTCGTTCTTCCGATCCACGATTTCGAAGGCAGCTTCTAAGCTTGAGTTTGACCTGAGCCCCTATGGGCTCTTTTTTGATTGGCAGGCCAATATTGAGGTCGGCCAGTAAGTACGGTCCAAGCCCGAAATGTGAAAGCATTTGACAATCGAACGTTCCCTCGTTTGGAATAGGCCTAATTGGCCAAGGAATCCTCTTTCCTCGAAAGCCAGGCAAGGCAGTCGATCGGCCAAGAAGGCATAGGAAGAGGGGCAATCCTCAAAAACCCACCATGCTCCCGATTTGCTTTATTGGCGAGTGCCGCCAAGTTGTTCAGCAAAGAAAAAACGGAGCCTAGACCCCGCGTCATTTCCGATGGCGTCCACGGCAGGAATCGAACCTGCGACCTACCGCTTAGGAGGCGGTCGCTCTATCCCCTGAGCTACGTGGACAGCGGGCCTATCATAGCACCACGACCCTCGTTCATGAAGAGAAAAGAAAAGGCCGATGCCCGCGGGGCACCGGCATTTTTTCGAGATGGTCGGAACGACGGGGTTCGAACCCGTGACCTCCTGGTCCCGAACCAGGCGCACTACCAAGCTGTGCTACGTCCCGTCGCGACTAGCGCGGTCAGTAATATACCACCATCGAAGCCGCTTGGCTAGAACAGCGTTAATTGATTTGTCTCGCCCATCCCGTCGAGAGTGCCAAGGGCCCGAAGCCGCTCGATGTCGCTCATCGATAATGAGGTGCGATCGCGTAGGTCCTCAACGGAAATGAATTCCCCGCCCTTACGTGCTTCAACGACCGAAAGAGCGGCCTTCTCCGACAAGTTGGGAACGGCCTGGAAGGGGGCATAGATGCACTTTTCCTCATGGGAAACCACCCAGTCTTTGGCTAACGATTTATAGAGGTTGACGGGTTTGATGAAATAACCGCGATCGTAAAGCTCGATGGAAGCCATGAGCGACTTCATGATTTCAAGGTCGCGTTCCTTCAGGGCATCGTCGCCGGTCTGGTTCTTCATCGCTTCCAGCTTTCGATAAGTCGCGAGGCACTTGGATGCCCCGCCGCACATGCCCTCGAGGTCGAAGGCTTCGCACCGGGTGGCGAAATAGACGGCATAGAATTCGAGGGGCCGATACAATTTGAACCAAGCGACCCGAACCGCCGCGATGACGTAGGCCGTGGCATGGGCCCTTGGGAAAAGATACTGGATCTTGTTGCAGGAATCGATGTACCACTGCGGGACGCCGTGTTCCTTCATGTGCGTCTCGTAATCAGGTTTCAATCCCTTTCCGTGACGGACGTCTTCCATGACCTTGAAGGCCTCGGAAGAATCAAGCCCCATCCGAATGAGGTAGTTCATGATGTCGTCCCGACACCCAATGACGTTTTGGAGGGTGGCTTGGCCGCTCCGGATGTAATCTTCGCTATTCCCGTGCCAGACGTTCGTCCCGTGGCTGATGCCCGAGATAATGAGAAGGTCGTCGAAGGATTTGGGAAGGACGGTATCGAGAATCTGTTGGACGAAATCGGTCCCGAATTCCGGGAGGGCGATCGACCCGGTCCGGAAGCCCAAGGGATTGTTCTTCAGCTTCAAGACTTCGGGCGAGGAGAAAAGAGAAATGACTTTCCGGTCGTTCATCGGGATTTTCGTCACGTCGATCCCGGTAAGAAGGGACATCATCCGCAGGGCTTGCGGATCTAGGTGCCCGAGCTCGTCGATCTTGAGGACCGAATCGTGCATGCTCTTGAATTCGAAGTGGGTCGTAAGCCAATCGCTATTCGGATCGTCGGCCGGGTGCTGGAACGGCGTGAAGTCGGTGATGTCCATGTCGGAGGGAATGACGACGATGCCACCCGGATGCTGGCCGGTCGTCCGCTTGACGCCGGTGCAGCGATACGCGAGGTAGGCAACGTAGGCCCGGGGAAGACGGGAAGGATCCTGATGGAGAACCGTGGCGTAATAATGCTTCACGTATCCAAAGCAGTTTTTGTCTTTCGCTTCGCCGATCGTGCCGGCCCGGATGACGTGGGGGTTGTCGAGTTCCTCGCCGCGGGCGATCTTCTCGTTTTCCTCCGCCGTCGAAAGAAGAGTCCGAGTGTAGGCGAAAGCCCGGGCCTGATAGTCGTTTGCAAAGTTCAAATCGATATCTGGGACCTTTTCGGCACGGAAGCCAAGGAACGTCTCAAAGGGAATGTTTTGCCCGTCGGGAACCATTTCGCTACCGCAGTGCGGGCACTTCCGCGACGGGAGGTCGTAGCCGCTTCGAATTTTGGGATCCTCGTTCCAAATGAGGGTCTTGCACTTCGGGCAAAGGTAATGGGGAGGAAGCGGATTGACCTCCGATATCCCGGCAAGATTCGCGACGAAAGAGGAGCCGACCGAACCACGGGAACCGACGATATAACCATCTTCGTGGGCCTTTTTGACGAGCCGGTGGGCAATGTAATAGGTGACGGAATAGCCGTTGTCGATGATGCCGGTCAGCTCTTTGTTGACCCGCTCGACCAAAACGGGATCGGGGTGCTCGCCATAGCGCTCATCAAAATTTTTCTTCACGATGTCGCGAAGTTTTTGATCCGTGCCCGGAAGGTTGGACGTCGGAGCATAAAGACGGTCCTTGAGAATCTTGATGGGCTCGATCTGCTCGACGATCCTATGGGGATTCTCGATGACGATTTCCCGGGCCTTCTTTTCCCCAAGAAGGGGAATGAACTCGTCAAGCATCTCGCGGGTCGTCCGAAGATGCTGGTCCGGGTTGGGTTTCCATTCGAAGGTATTGTTCTCATCGGCCCGCGGGTGCTGGTCGAGGGGGTGGGCCCGCTTATTGATGCCGGGTTGGGCAATGTAGATGTCCCGAAGGATCTTGTCATCGGGGTCGACGTAATGGGCATCGCCGGTCGCGACCGTCGGAATCCCAAGCTCGTCGGCACTCGCGACAAGACCAGTAACGACTTCCTTTATCTCCTCGTCGGAGCAGCGATTGTCATAGACAAGCGGAACATAGTTTCCAAGGGGCTGGACTTCCAGATAATCGTAAAATTTAAGCTTAGAGGCGGCTTCTGCGGCCGATTTATCGAGAGCTGCCGTGAAAACCTCCCCATTGAAGCAAGCCGAGCCAATCAAAAGGTTCTTCCGAAGAGCCTCCAATTCGAAGCGCGGAATCTTCGGCATCGAGCCGGAAGCCAAATACTTCGTATGAGCCAAGGACACCAAGCGGTAAAGGTCTTTGAGGCCGGCCTGATTCTTGGCCAAGGCCACCGCGTGGAAAGGCTTGAGATGCTTGTACATAGCATCGTTGGACCCTTTAAGATTTTGAAGGTCGGCATGGGTCAAGTCGGGCTTCTCGCGACTGAGGATCGGGATGATGGCTTGCCAAACTTCGTTCAGGACTTCGGCGTCGAAATCGGCCCGGTGGGCCTTTTCGAGATCGTAGATTTGCAGCTTCAGGTTCTTCGAAAGGGCGCCGAGGTTGTGCTTCGCGGCATTTGGAAAGAGATAGTGAGACAAGGCCAAGGTATCGACGACCGGGTTATCGATCGGCGGCTTTCCCGCCAACGCGCGCATATGGTTGAGGAAGCCGACGTCGAAGGCGGCGTTGTGGCTTACGAGAATCGTTCCCTTGATGACCTCATCGATGAGGCCAATGGCCTCAGCCTCCCGAGGATAGCCCTTTACCATCTCGTCGGTAATGTGGGTTTTGGCCGTGATGTGGGGCGGGATGGGGACACCGGGGTCGATAAAGGTGTCGAAATGTTTGACGACGGTCCCGTTCTCGACGATGACGCAGCCGAACTCCGTCGCGTGGTTGAAGCGCGAAGAAAGGCCGGTCGTTTCGAAGTCGAAGACGCAAAAACGGGCTTTCGCTAGCGGAATGGGGGCCGGGTTGAAGACATAGACAGGATCGTCGACCACGTAAAACTCACAGCCGTAGATCGGCTTCACGCCGGTCTTCTTGGCCGCGTTCTCGACGGAGGGGAAGGCTTGGACGACGCCGTGGTCGGTGAAAGCCACCGCTTCAAGGCCAATGGCCTTGGCTGCCTTCATGTACTCGAGCGGGGTCGCCACTCCGTCGAAGGCCGACATCTTCGTATGGACGTGGAGCTCGGCTCTTTTGACCGGCTCGTCGTCCGTCCTAAGGGGCTTGGGATCGGTCTTTTCCACCGCGTGAGCCAAAACCTGGTGCTCGTAGTTGAATTGCGAAATCGTCACCGCGCCCTTGACGAGGACCCGGTCCCCGGGCTGGAAAGCTTTCATCTCCTCGCTGCTCAGCCCCGACATGGCCTTCGTTGCTCGGACGCTGATGGCTCCATGACCCTCGCCGACGCCAAGAAGGAGGAAATCGCCCCTCTTCGAAGGGCGAATCTCGGCGGAATACACCTCGCCGACGAACTCGACGTTTCCGCTGTCCATGCTCTCGATGATCGAGATGTCGTCCAATTGGTGGTAATTGCCCTTCTTTCGGGCCTTCCGCGAGGAGATGATCGCTTTCTCTTCCTTCATCCCGCGAACGTAATCCTCGGTGATGGAGGCCATGCTGGCTTGGTAAGAATCGCTTTCCTCCTCGTCATGGAGGTAACGCTGCCCGAGGTTTTCTTCCTCCGGGGCCGGCGGTTCTTCTTTCGTAACACGGTCCGGGCTAGAAGGGGCAGGGCTCTCAGAAGCCGAGGCGGCGATCTCCTTCTCCCCTTGGAAGGCTAGGGAGAAGGGATATCCCATGAAAGAGAGAAGGTCGGAAAAGGAATCGAAGATCTTCCTGGCCTTGCTTTCGTTTTCGCCCGAAGTTAGGCAAGCCCGGAAGCCGCCGTTCGAAGAAAGGAGGCGGAAAGGAGGATTTACCCGGTAGGAATAAAGGCACCAATCGGCCAGGAAGGATGAAAGTTCATCTAGCGTCGGCTGGACCCCGTAGCGGAAATGGATTTCGTATATGTAATCGATTTTGGAAAGGCCTTCTTCAAAAAGAGCCCACTCCTCGCCGGTCCAAGGCCGATCCTTGAGGATTTCCATGTAAACACAATCGCGGCTTGCATCCTTCCATCCGCAGCGGACGAAAGAGAGGTCGAAGGAAGTGGGATCAAGACCCAGCGAAACCAAAAACCGTTCCATTTTCCCGTCCATGCTTCTACCTCCTTCAGCCTTCAAAAATCATAGCCCAAGATTGGCCAAAAAGGGCTATCCAAAATCATCTTCTAGATGATTCCGGTTACACTCAGGATGTCCTTGACAATGAGGCCGACGGCAAGGACGAGCAAGAGCCCAAGGCCGATGAAGCTGACAATCCCTTTGACTTTGTCGGGAATCTTCTTCTTGGTCGCTCCCTCATAAGTAGTTACGAGAAGCTGCCAACCGTCGAGCCCCGGAATCGGGATGAGGTTGAAAATGGCAAGGTTGAGCGAAAGAGCCGAGCCGTACCAGAAGAAAGCCTGCCCGATGCCGATCGACTGGGTTAGGACGTTCACTTGGCTTCCCATCATAACGACCGATCCAAGGGCTTGGAGATCGAAGGTGAAGAGCTTCGAAAGGCCGAGCCCGATCATCTCGAAGAAAGAAACGAACTGCTGGCAAAAAAGGCTCATGGCTTCCGGGAAAGAACGCCAGCGGGAAGCGATGTAATTGGAAATGGCGCTGCCTTCGAAGGAAAGCCCGCCGTCGCGGAAACTCCCGGCAATCGTTCTCTCTTCCCCGATTTCCAAGCCTTCCGCGCCCTCATCGACCATTCGAAGGTGAAGGATGATTTCGTCCCCTTCGTTCAAGGCAAGGGGCAAAGAGAGAGAAAGGGGGCGAGCCTCCATTCCGATGGCCATCTCGCCGGCCGTCGGGAAGAAATTGGGATCGGCCTCGTAGAAAGCGAGATTCGAGAAGACGTCATTGGCATAAGCCGTGCTCGCGACGCGGTACATGGCGACGTAGGGCTCGCCGTTTACGAGAGCCTCATCATCGAGGAGGAAATAGGCCCTCTCGATGCTCGTCCCGCCTTCGACGTCGACGTGGCTATAGCCGATCGGGGCATAGAGGAACTCGCTATCGAGAAGCTCTTCCCCGCCGATTTCCCCGTCGGCGTAAAGGTAATAGGCGTTTAGCGAAGCTTCGGCCACAAGGTCGCCATTCGCCCCGATGCCGGTGCTAAAGACCCCATAGGAGACATTGGACGGAAAGCACGTCGCATAGATGAAGCAGAAAAGGACCGAGAGGAAGAAATTCACCATGATCCCCGCTCCCATGACGAGGGCTTGCTTGGGATGGGAAATGCCTTCGAGGGAACGTTCCTTGGGAAGCGTCACGCCATCCGGAAGCTCGACCCCTTCCCCATACATTGAGACATAGCCGCCGAAAGGAATGGCCCGGAGCGAATAGAAGGTCTCCCCGCCCTTGTAGCGGCGTGAGAAGATCTTCGGTCCAAAACCGATCGAGTATTCCAGGCAATACACGTTGAAAGCCTTGGCCACCAGAAGGTGGCCGAGTTCGTGGAGGCCGACGAGGATTCCCAGAAGAACAACGATGATCAGGATGGTAATGACAATGTTCATGGCGATTAGAGATAGCGTTTCCGGATTTCTTGGCGGGCGAAGCGGTCGGCCGCGAGGAGGGCTTCGGGCCCCCAGCCGAGGTCCCCTTCTTTCACGATCGGGAAGGTGAGAGCCAGACTCGCCGCTTCATAGATTGAAAGAAAGGGTATCCGCTTTTCAAGGAAAAGATGAACGGCCTCCTCGTTCGCAGCATTAAGAGAGGCGAGGGCCGTTCCCCCGAGGCGATAAGCGCGAAGGACCAAATCGATGGCCTTGCTCTTCGCGGGATCGAAAGGCTCGAAGTCGCTCCCCGGGATGCTTTCGAGGTCATCGGTCTCGATCACTCCTTCGTGGCCCCTACCCAAAGCTAGGGCATGGGAAATCGGCCCGTGCATGTCGCTTGGCCCGACATCGGCAAGATAGGTTCCATCTTCTAGCAGGAGAGCGCTATGGACGCGGGAACGCCGGTCGACCCGCACCTCGATCAAAGAAGGTTCGATGCCGAAGAGATAGCCAGCCTCGACGAGTTCGAAGCCTTTGTTGAAGAGGGTCGCCGAATCGATCGTGATTTTCCTTCCCATCTTCCAAGTAGGATGGGCAAGGGCATCTTCAGGCGTCACTTTCGACAATTCCGTCGGGTTTTTGCCATAGAAAGGACCGCCGGAACAGGTAATGATGAACTTTTCAATCTTTCGCCCCGCCGCTGCCTCAAGGCATTTGGCCAAAGCTACGTGCTCGCTGTCGATGGGAATGATCTTTTTCCGGTGCAAAGCCAACTGTTGCCCGATGAGAGCGCCACCGACAACGAGGGATTCCTTGTTGGCAAGAAGGAGAGTCTTCCCGAGGCGGGAGGCGACATAGCTAGGAAAGAAACCCGCAAATCCGACGAGGGCATTCAAGACGAAGTCGGCCGGGCATTCTTCGACGAGCCGTCCGAGCCCATCGTCTCCGTTATAGAAGGAAACATCAGGGAAACGTTTTTGGAAACGAAGAAGTTCTTCACCGTCTCCACGGAGGTAGGCGTGGGTAATCCGGCTACGCCCCCACGTCGAAAGCAAGCGTTCAAGGAAGGCCAGATTGGAACCGACCGAAACTCCGACGAGTTCATACGAGGGGTCGTTTTCGAGGAGGTCGAGGGCTTGCGTCCCGATGTTGCCGCTGGCCCCAAGGAGGAGTAGCGGGCGCGTCATAGGAAGAAATTCCAGCCGTTCATGATGAAAACGCAGAAAATGGCCGTCGCGACGGAGACGAAAGCCAAGCTATCGATTCGGTCGAGAACCCCACCGTGGCCCCGGAGCACATTGCCGAAGTCCTTGATGCCGAAGTGGCGCTTGATCATCGAAAAGGAAAGGTCGCCAAGGACGCCGAAGAGGGGGATCAAAAGAGCGAGCAGCACGATGTAGTACCAGTGCTCGAGGTCGAGGAAAGGGGTTATCGGGTAGCCGGTAGCCGCCAGCGTGAAGCCGATGGCCAGAAGGGCGATACTTGCCATGCCCCAGCCAATGAGGAAACCCTCGACCGTCTTATGGGGAGAGATGCGTTTATTGAGCGGGTGCTTCCCGAAATAGATGCCGCCGAAATAGGCGAAGGTATCGTTGAAGATGCCTCCGATCAGGGCAAAGATGATAAGCTCGGTCGAGCCAAGATAGGCGAAATTCCCGGTTTTGGCCGTTTCCCCATAGGTAAGGCCGCCCCAAGGATAGGAAGAAAAGTTCGTGTTCGAAGCAAGGTAAAACGGGAAATAGCGGAGGAAGTATATCGACTGGAAGCCAAGGCCAAGAAGGACCGAGAAAGTAACAAAATAAGCGACGTCATCGAAGCCAAAATCTTTGTCGAGGACAGCCACGAGGCAATAAAGGCCGATGGCGCAAGCCACCCCGATGATCGAAATGTCCAAGGTCGAAAAATAGTCCTCGAGCGAGAAGACGAAGGTAGTTCCATCCTCGAGCGAGGCAAGATAGGCGGCCCCGTTGCCCTTGAAAACGAACCAATAAACGAACCCGAAAGTCGTCACGTAAGCAATCAAGTAAACCCACCAATGAAATTTCTTGCCGGGAGCCTGAATCATCTCGTAGACCGCAATGGCGAGGAAGATGGCGATGCCGGCGAAAAAGGCCCATCCGCCGACAACGAGGCAGGGGACGAAGAAAGCGACAAGGATCAGGCCGACAATGATCCGGGAGCGGAGGCTGGCCCGATATTCGGGCCCGGTCGAATTGACCTTGAAGATGGGCTTACCCACGGGAAAGGCCTCCAAAGCGCCGGTTCCGCTTGCTGTATTCAACCAGGCATTTGTCGAGTTCGCGGTCGTCGAAATCGGGCCAATAGACATTGGCAAAGACGAATTCGGAATAGGCTATTTCGTAAAGGAGGTAGTTGCTGAGCCTCTCTTCGCCCGAGGTCCGAATGAGAAGGTCGACATCGGGAAGATCGGGGGCAAATAGGTAGGAACGGAACGACTGCTCGGTCAGGTCGGAAGGTTTGGCCTTGCCTTCGAGGCAATCGGAAGCAAAAAGGCGGGCAGCCCTGACGATTTCGTCGCGACCGCCGTAGTCGAGGCAGATATTGAAAGCGAAGCGATCGTTGTCTTTGGTCAGCTCGACGGCCCGGTCGCAGATTTCAAGGGTGTCTTTCGGAAGGCGGTCCCGCTCCCCCGAGACATACACTTTCGTGCCGCTCTTCACTAGTTCATCGATGTTGTTTTGGAAAAACATCCAAAGATATTCCATCAGGTGGTCAATCTCATCCTTAGGACGGTTCCAATTCTCCGTCGAAAAGGCGAAAAAGGAGGTTACCTTGATCCCGAGGTCCCGGCAGTGCCGGAGAAGGGAAGACAGGCGCATGCAAGCAGCCTTGTGGCCAAGGTGGCGAGGAAGCCCACGCCTTTGGGCCCAGCGCCCATTGTCGTCCATGATGAAAGCGACATGGACGGGAAGTTTCTTCGGATCGATGGGAAGGTCTGCCATGCCGTGGATTATACATTAAGTATAAGACCCCTGCACCGAGGACTTGGTAGAGCCTTGCCGTAGCACCCGCCTTCCTTTGCGGCTATCATGGTTGCCATGTCGGAATTAGAACCAATCGTCAGCAAGAAAGAGGAAGCCCCATCGCTCGACCCTTCGAAGAAAACGATGGACAAGGCGACCCTTAAGAAGCACTTGATAATCGCCGTCTCGGTCTTCGGCGGCATCGCTGCCCTTTGCACGGCCGTAGCCGTCGCCGGCGCCCTTTTGACCCCGCCGCCAGCCGAGCCGACCATCCAGAAGGACAGCCGGGCGGCCTACTACGACGAAGCCCACCGGGCGACAGGGGTGCCGACCTTTTCCTACGAAGACGACCAAGGCCAAACCGGCTATTGGATTTCCTCAGTTTCTTCGCCGGCCGAAGGTTCCTCTTACGCTTTGGTCCTCCCGCAGTACGATCAGCTGAGTTTGGAGGTCCAAGCTCGTTATGTTACCGGCGTTACCAGCATGGAAGAAGGCACCAATATCTTCGGCAAAAACCCCACGGATTTTTCGCTTTCTCGCATTGTTTTCACTCAATATACCTCACACATAGGAAGTTATTCATTTTCCGGCATCCGCGGTCTAACATCGGTCCAAGGGGCCTTTTCGAGCGATTCGCTCCGCATCATGCACCATGCTTTTGCCGCTTCGGAAAGCCTTTCGTCTTTCCCCTTCCCGGCCAGCTTAAGCTACATCGGGGACGAGGCCTTCGCCGGATGCGCACTGACCGAAGTCGACCTTTCGGCCTCAGGCCTCACCCAAATTGGGAACCGCGTCTTTGCCGACAATGCCGGCCTTGCTTCGATCTCCCTTCCGGCCAGCCTCGCCGTTTGGGGCGAATCATTGTTCGACAAGTGCCCTGCCACGAGTATTCGTTACGCCGGGAGCGAAGAGCAGTTCAGCCGTCTCGACCGCGCGATGATCGACCGCGCGTTGGAGGGAAGTTCCATCCAGAGCATTATCTTTCCCGACGGTTCCTCGCTCGAATTGTAGGATTCGGCCTTGCCCCGCCCTTTTCGCCTTTTGATAATAGAGGAAAGGAAGGCAAAGGCCCATGAAACTACTTAATTTGACATCGACCTTCACCGGCGACATCCCGCCCCGGTCGACGGAGGTCGTCTACTGCGGCGTCTCGACTTTTCGGGATGCCTGTTACCAGCTCGTCAGTTCCTTTCTTCTCACCTACATTACCTTTTCGGGCCTTTTGAGCGTCCAAGACACCGCTTCCTATTTGGCCCAGATGGCGGTCATTTCCGTCATCGTGGTCATTTGCCGCATTTGGGACGGCATCAACGATCCCATCATGGGGTGGCTCATCGAACGGGTTCACTTCAAATGGGGAAAGTACAAACCGTGGATTCTTATAGGCGGCGTCCTTAACACCGCGGTCGTCCTCACCCTCTTCCTAGCCCATCCGACCGGCTGGGGCTTCGTCGCCCTCTTCGGCGTCTTCTATTTCCTTTGGGACATCGTCTGGACCATCAATGACATTGCCTATTGGTCGATGCTCCCCTCCCTTACCAGCGACGAAAAGCGCCGCAACAACATCACCACCGCCATGCAAATATGCATCTCGGTCGGCGTCTTTGCGGTCTACGGAGCCGTCCCTTTGCTGGTCGGAGCCATTCCCGGCATGTCGAGCGCCGAGGTCTATGGCCTCATAGCCGGCATTATCTCGGCCCTCTACCTCGTTTCCCAAATCGTCCTGGTCCTCGTCTGCAAGGAACATGACCGGACCGAGGAAACCATCGAGGAGAAGGAAAACGGCCAAGTCCGCTTCGCCGACATCTTCCGCCTTTTCGGGAAAAACGACCAATTCCGCTGGATCATCATCGCCATCCTCCTCAATTACCTCGCCGCCGGAACGCTCGTGGCCTTCGGAATGTACTACTTCTACCTGAACTACGGCTATGGCTCCAGCCGCGGCGGGAACATCCAGTTCATCTTCACGGTCATGTACGCTGTCGGCACCCTCATTGCCCAGTTCCTCTATCCGCTTCTTACGAAGATCTTGAACCGCCGGCAGATGCTCCTCGGATCGGGAGCCATTCTCCTCGTCGGCTATCTCGCCCTCCTCTTCCTCGGCTTCCCCCTCTTCGGGGATACGCCAGTCGCCTATGGCTCCCTCGTCTGGCTTCTCTACGTCCCGGCCGTCTTCATCTTCTTCGGACAAGGAATCATTGCCATTGTCCTCATCGTCCAGCTCCAAGCGACGATCGAATACAACGAGTACAAATACGGCGAGCGGAAGGAGGCCCTCGTTTCCTCGATGCGGGCCCTCGTCGCCAAGTGGGGAAGCGCCATCCAGCAAGGGCTTGTCTATGGGACGCTGGCCGCGACCGGGCTTTATGCCGTCACATCGGAAATCTCCAATCTCGAGTACATGAACAACGCCGGGCTATACGAAAACCCCAGCCAATTCGATGCTGACGTCCAAGCCATCATCGACGGCGTCAGCAACAATCAGAAAATCGGCATGGCGATGGGCATGATCGTCGCCCCGCTCATCATCATGCTCGCGGCCATCGGTATCGCGGCTTTCGTCTTCAAAATCGACGAGAAAACTTACAACACGTTGGTCTCGGCCATCGCCGAAAGAAAAGGAAAGGACCAAGGCAAGGCTTAGGATTTGCTCGAAGAGCGGGCTTCGTCTTTCATTTGACCTCGAAAAGGAATTCCTTTGTCTCGCCGGCGTAGCTAAGGACGAGGCGGCCTTGGCCGCCTCCCTTTTTGCTTCGGACATAAAGGCGCCCGGTCCCGCCGAGAAGAAGGCTCTTCCCGGGCGAAAGAAGCTCGATGGCCCCGCTAGCATCGGCTTCGAGGACCGAGGAGGCGAAGTTCATTATCGTGCCATGCTCGTCCCGGTAGGAAAGCTTGACCGTCGCAATGTCATAAGTGTCGCCGTTGACAAGGGTAGAACGATCGGCCTCGGCCTCGAGATGGAAACGCATCGAGGGGCCGAATTCCCGCTCCGCGACCTTCGTTCCGCCTTTAAAGGCGGAAAAGTGATAGACGTTTCCTTTTCCGTCGCCGCCCCAAGAGGCGATCTCCTCATTGAATAGCCCAAGGATGTCGTCATAGGAAAGGCGGTACTTCGCCATCAGATAGGCGGCAGCCAGTTTATGCCTGAGCTTGAAATGGGCGTATCCGTGGATCGCAGCATAGGAAAGGAGAGAGGAGAGCAGCTTCCGGTCCTTGCCGTGAAAACGAGGGTCCTGAAGGGATTCGCCCACCACCTCCTCAAGATAATAGAGCGGGCGGGGCATGCCCTTTTTCCCTTTTGGCGGGTAAAAGCGCCCGACGAAGCGACCGTTTTTGACGAGTTCGAAATAGTCGCAATTGGTCGCGATGGGAATGGCTTCGAAGCGCGCCTCCCGGAACTCGCCGGTTTTCATGTCGGTCAAGAGTTCGAAGACCGGGAAGTTCTCTTGCTGGGCGGCGTAGACGTAGGAAGCATACTTCGGCATTCGGAACATCGAATAAACGCCATGGGCGCAAACCATGTCCCCGGAGCCAAAACCCGAATGGGTGTTGTAGTCGGCAAAGCACCAGCCGATGCATCCAGCAATATGGGGCTCGCGGAAGCAGGCATCGATTTTCCGTTCGTGGTCCTTGGCTTGGCTCAGGGCCTGGGAGAGGGAATCGCTCATCTTGGTTGGATTCATGTGCCCGGTATGCTCGCTCACGATATAGGGACGGCCCTTGGCCCCGGCTTCGCTGGGGTGGGCCAAAGCCCTCTTCCCTTGCCCGTCGAAGTCGTTGAAGCCATAAATGTCTTCCAGAAGTTCGCTATGGCGGAAATTGCGGACTCCTAGGGTCGGCCGATGGGGATCGATGGCCCGGCAGATGGCGTTCCCGCGGGCATAAAGTTCATGGTCGTCGAGGCTTTCGTCGATGCGCACCCCGTGGGCGATGATGGACGGGTGGTTATATCCGCAATAAGCCATCTTCTCCACGAAAGAGCAGTAGTTCCTCCGCCACTCCGGATCCGATGAAAGGTGCTGCCAGCCGGGGACTTCGTCGATGACAAGGAGCCCAAGTTCGTCGCAGGCGTTTAAGAAAGCCTCGCTATCGACATAATGGGAGGTTCTAACGACATTGACACCGGCTTCCTCTTTGAGAATCCGGGCATCCTCCCGCTCAAGGGAAGCGGTCGCCGCATATCCGAAATAGGGATAGGATTGGTGGCGATTGAGCCCGATGAGCTTCAAGGGCTTGTGATTCAAATAGAACCCATTGCCTTTCCATTCGATATCCCTAAGGCCAAAGCGGATATGCCGTTCGTCGACGCCATTATCGCTCGTAAAAGTGGCATGCAATTCATAAAGATAGGGATTTTCGAGCGTCCATGCATGGGGGTTGGGGATGGCAAAATGGGATGTTCCGCTGCTCATGACTAGCTTCCCTGAGCGATCGTAGATTTCATAAAGGAGGATTCCTTGGTCGGAGGTCGTCGTGGCCTTGACCTCGACTTTCCCATCCAGCGAGGCGTGGATGAGAATGGAAGTGAAATGGGCAGCGGGCAAGACCTCAAGGTGAACGGGCCGGTAGATGCCGGCGTAGGTAAGGTAATCCATCGCTCCCCCGAAGGGCGGAATCTTCGGATCTTCGTCCCCATTAATGTGAACGGAAAGAAGGTTCTTGCCACTACGAAGATACGAGGTAAGGTCGATGCTGACGGGGAAGTAAAGGCTCAGGAAATGGCCAAGGCAGTGGCCGTTGAGATAAACGTCGGCCTGAACCATGAAGGCCTCGAAACGAACGATATAGCGCTTTCCTTCCTTCGGCCGAAGGTCGAACTCCTTGAAATAGGCGAAATCCTTCCGGTATTGGCGTTCGTCGAAATAGTTGTAAGGCAGGGTTACGGCTGAATGCGGGATATCGACTTCCCGGGCTTCCGGGGGAACCGAGGACCCGTAAGCCTCATTCCATCCCTCGAGAAAGCGCCAACCCCAAGAGAATCCCTTCAATTCCATAACCGTTCCTTCTTTCGTGCCCGATTAAAGTTTAACCTATTAGAGAAATGGTATACATCAAAGACCTAGCCTTCCGTTTGACCGGAGGAAAGTCCACGTACGCTTTCCATATCGATGCCTGCGGGAAGCCCATTCACGACTACTTCGGCCCCCGCTTGCCCGACGAGGTGTCCCTTCAAAGCATTGCCAAGCCGATGCCGACGACCGGCGGGACCGCGGTCGCCTACGACGAAAAGAGGGACCCTAATCTCAATCTCGATCTAGCCGAGCTCGAGCTTTCGCTCCTTGGAAAAGGCGATTTTGCCTCGCCTGGCCTCATCATTTACGAAGAAGAAAACGGCTATGTCCACGATTTTTCCTACGAAGGGTACGAGTTGCAGGCTGCCCTCCCGGCCGCCGATGGCCTTCCGACTCCGCACGGGGATATCGAAACTCTCGTCCTCCGCTTCGTGGACAAGCGGAAAGAACTCGCCCTCAAACTCATTTACGGCGTCGAGAAGGAAACGGGCACCATTTGCCGATCCTATCGCCTCGATAACCAAAGCAAAGACAAGACCTTTTACCTTGAGCGGGCCGCGTCCTTTTCCCTTGATTTCTATCTTCGAAACCCTGAGGTCATGACCCTTCAAGGAACCTGGGCCGCCGAGGCCAACATGGTAAGGGAAAAGATCTCTCCCGGAAGGAAAGCGTTTGCCTCGCACATGGGTTGTTCCTCGAACCGCGTCAATCCTTTCTTTGCCGTCATGGAAAGCGGGGCTGATCTTTTTTCCGGAGACGTTTACTCTTTCAATCTCGTTTACTCGTCGAGCCACTTCTTTTCCCTCGAAAGGACTCCAAAGGGAAAGATCCGGGTCATGAACGGCATCGACGACGAGGCTTTCCGCCTTCCCTTGGGACCCGGGGAGACGTTCTTCGCGCCTTATGCCACCCTTTCTTTTTCCAATGCCGGCTTCAATGGCCTCATGGAAACGAACCACCGCTTCGTCGAAAACGCCATTCTCCCCGCTCGCTTTAAGAACGCGGAACGAAAGGTCCTTCTCAACAATTGGGAGGCAACCTATTTCGATTTTACCGAAGCCAAGATTCTCGCCCTTGCGAAAGACGCCAAGAAGCTGGGAGTCGAACTATTCGTCCTGGACGACGGTTGGTTCAAGGGACGGAACGACGACCATAGTTCTCTCGGGGATTACGAAGTCGACGCAAAGAAACTTCCCCACGGCATCCCTCGGCTCGCTGAGAGAATCAATAAAATGGGCCTTTCCTTCGGCCTCTGGGTCGAACCCGAAGGCATCAGCGAAAATAGCGATCTCTATCGCGCCCATCCGGATTGGGCCATGAAGAGCCCAGGACTTGCGCCTTCCCTCTCGCGCCACGAATACCTCCTGGACCTCTCCCGTCAGGAAGTGGTCGATTATGTCCTCAACCAGCTGACTGCCCTTCTTTCCTCGGCCCCCATCAGTTACATCAAGTGGGACATGAACCGTCCGATGAGCGATTTCCCCGCTTCCCCAGCCTATTGTTTCTCTTATGCCAAGGGGCTTTACCGCCTCCTTGGCGAGATTACCTCCCGCTTCCCGGAGGTTTACTTCCAAGGGTGCGCCTCCGGCGGCAACCGCTTCGACCTCGGCATCCTTTCCTATTTCCCTGAAATCTGGGCCAGCGACAACACCGACCCCTTCGCCCGGCTGCTCATCCAAAGCGGGCTCGCCCTCGGCTATCCGATGCAGACGATGGGATCGCACGTCTCGGCCAGCCCCAATCACCAAACTCTGCGAAAAACGCCCATGTCCACCCGTTTCGACGAGGCAATCTTCGGCGGCTTTGGCTACGAGCTTTCGAGCAAGGAACTCAAAAGGCGGGACCGCAAGGAAATGGAAAGGGAAACTTCCTATTACAAAGAACACCGCGCCCTCTTCCAGAAGGGGCGCTTCGTCCTCCTTTCTCTCCCGGGCTCATCTACCATCGAGTGGGAAGTAATCTCGGAAGACGGAAGCGAAGCGGCCATCGCTTCCTTCCGGGCTAGGCAGGATCCGATCCCGGCCCCTCGTTTCCTCCGCGGGGCTTTCTTCGAGGACGAAGCCATCTACGAAGTGGCAAGCCGGCCGATCGAATTGGACCTCGGCACTTTCGGGGGACTCGTCAATCAGGTCTTGCCTTTCCATATCAACCCGCAAGGCGTGCTTTTCGAACTGGTTTCCCGTTTCAAGACCATACCCTCCGACGTTGAAAGCCTCACCGTAAGCGGCTCGATGCTAAACACGGGACGGGTTGCCCTTCACGAGGAATGGAACGGAACCGGGCATAACGTGGAGGTAAGCGTTCGCGGCGATGGTGGCTCGCGCCTCTATTACATAAAACGGAAATGAAAATCCCGCCATTTGAGGCGGGATTTGCAGGAAATAGTGGAGAAAGGACGATCAAATCGTCATGATTTCCTTCGTCTTTTCGGCAAGGATGGAATCGATTTCCTTGTTGGTGGCGTCGACCACCTTTTGGATGTCGGCTTCGACCCGGTCCTTGTAGTCGTCGGACATCGTGTCGTCCTTCTTGAGGAGGTCGAGATAATCGCGGCGGATGTTCCTAACACTCACCTTGGCGTCTTCCCCAAGGGCCTTGGCTTGCTTGGCAATGTCCTTGCGGATGTCCTCGGTAAGGGGAGGGACGATGAGGCGGATGCAATCGGCCTCGATCTGCGGGTTGATGCCGATGTTGGCCGCGGCAATCGCCGCCCCGATCGTCTTAAGATCGTCGCGGCTATACGGCTTCACGAGAAGCTGCCGGGGTTCGGGCATGCTGATCGAGCAGAGGGCCGTGATGTCCATTTTGTCCCCATAGTAGTCGCACATGATGCCGCTGAGGATGGCCGGGTTGGCCCGGCCGCTACGAAGCTTCCCGAGGTTGTGGCGGAAGCTTTCGATCGACTTGCCCATCTTTTCTCGGGCTTCTTTGACGTATGCGTCCATAGACGTTACTCCTTGCTGATGACGGAGCCGACCGCCTCTCCTTTGAGGATGCGGACGGGAGCCGTCTGGTCTTCCATATTATAGACGTGGATTTTAATCGGGCTAGCCTCGAGCATCGCAACGGCCGTAAGGTCCATGACGCCAAGCTTCTTCTCCACCACTTCCTGGAAGGTCAGATGGGAGAGAAGACGGGCATCCTTATTCGCCCGCGGGTCCTTGTCGTAGACGCCTTCGACCCCGTTCTTCCCCATGAGAATGGCATCGGCTCCGATGTCGAGGGCCCGGAGGGTCGCCGTCGAATCGGTCGTGAAATAAGGGTTGCCGGTTCCGCCGGCGAAAATGACGACGCGCCCCTTCGCAAGATGGGAGATGGCTTTCCGGCGGATGTAAGGCTCACAAACCTGCGGAACGTCGATGGCGCTCATGACCCGAGTGGACATCCCTTCTTCCTCGAAGGCGCTTTGTAGGGCCAAGGCATTGATGATGGTCCCGAGCATGCCCATGTAATCGCCGGTCGAGCGTTCAATGCCGACCTTTTCGGCCAGCCGCCCCCGCCAGATGTTGCCGGCTCCCACGACGACGCCGACCTCGGTTCCGAGGCTCACGATGTCGTGGACGGTCCGGGCAATGTCCTTCAATAGCTTCCGGTCGTAGATCGTCCGGTCGCTTTCGTCGGCGAGAGCCTCGCCGGAAAGCTTCATGATAATGGTCTTGTAGATCGATTCCATAAGCTTCTCCTCGTTATGCAAAAGGCGCGTCCCCAGCGGAAACGCGCCCTGTCGGCGGCCTTAGTTTTCCTGGCCTTGGTCCTTTTGGATGCCGTCGCCGAGGGCGTAGCGGACAAAGCGGACGATTTTGTTGCCCTTTTCCTTGAGGACGTCGCCGACCTTCTTGCTCGGGTCGAGGAGGTAATCCTGAAGGAGGAAGCAATAGGCGCTGAGGGCCTTGTCGGCCTTCCGTTCGGCAATCGTCGCCTTGACACTATCCGGCTTGTTGGCAAGCTTCGGGTCGTTGGCGACTTCCGTCTTGGCGATGCCGAGCTCGCGTTCGCGGTCAGCAGCCGGGACGTCTTCGAGACCGAGGTAGAGAGGAGCGTTCGCCGCGATGGTCATCGCAAGGTCGTTGGCAAGCTTCTCGTCTTCCTTCTCGAGTTCGACGAGGACGGAGATCTTCCCGCCCATGTGGATGTAGCTGCCAAGGCAATGGCCCTCGCCCTTATGGACGATTTCGAAGCGGCGAAGCTCGAGTTTCTCGCCGACGGCGATGCCGGCATCCCCGAAGTCTTTCTGGGTGGCCGCGCGGGCTTCCTCCAGGTCTTTCGGCTCGTTGTCCATGAGGTAGGACAAGACGGCATTCACGAGGCCGCGGAACTTGTCGCTATTGGCAACGAAGTCGGTCTCGCAGTTCACTTCGGCGATGACGCCTTTCCCGCACTTGGGGCAAACGCGGACGGAGGTCGCGCCTTCGGCGGCGACCCGCCCGGCCCGCTTGGCTTGCTTGGCGATGCCCTTTTCGCGGAGCCAGTCGATGGCCTTCTCGATGTCGAGGTCGTTCTCCTCGAGGGCCTTCTTGCAATCCATCATGCCCGCGCCGGTGCGGCCACGGAGGGTTTGGATCAACTCGATGACTTTCTTCTCAGCCATTGTTTATTCTCCTTCTTTCTTGGTTTCGGAAGCCGGGGTAGCGGTCTGGGCGCTATTGGCGGCCTCGGCCTGGCGGGCAGCCTGCCGGGCGGCATAGCGGGCGGCGCGCTCTTCCTGCATGCGGCGATAGCGCTCTTCGCGCTCTTTCCGTTGCTGGCGGATGGCCGCCTTCCGTTGTTCGTTGGCGATGTCGGCGTTGCGGATGGCATCCTTCATCGTCGCTTCCTCGGCGGAATCGGGGACATAGGCAACCTCGGTGACGCCGCCCTTGCTCTCGACGATGGCATCGGCCATGACGGAGACGAGGAGGCGGACGGCATTGGCGCCGTCGTTGTTGGAGGGAAGCGGATAGGTGCAGAGTTCGGGATCGTCCGAGGTGTCGCAGATGGCGAAGACCGGGATGTTGAGGGTCCGGGCCTCTTTCACGGCATTGGCCTCGACGGTCGGGTCGGTAACGACGATGGCTTGCGGAAGCTTGCGCATCTCCTTGATGCCCTCAAGGTTCTTGGCGAGCTTTTCCTGAAGCTTCTTGCAGCGAGCGACTTCCTTCTTCGAAAGGCGGTCGTAGGTGCCGTCGGCTTCCATCGTTTCGAGTTCCTTCAGCTTCTTGATGCGGCCAAGGATGGTCCGGAAGTTGGTAAGGGTGCCGCCGAGCCAGCGGTTGTTGATGTAGAAAGAGCCGCTCCGAAGGGCTTCTTCCTGGCAGACCGTCTGCGAGGAATTCTTGGTCCCGACGAAGAGGACCTTGCCGCCCTGGTCGACGATGTCCTTGAGCTTCTTGTAAGCCTTGTTGACGCATTCCACCGTCTTGGTAAGGTCGATGATGTAGATGCCGTTGCGGGCGCCGTAGATGTAGCGTTCCATCTTCGGGTTCCAGCGGCGGGTCTGATGCCCGAAGTGGACACCGGCCTCGAGAAGCTTCCTCATCGTGATGATGGGGAGGGAGTGGTCGCGGATGACCTGCTCCATGCCGGGCTCGACCGGCGTTGCGGTTGCGGTCGCTTCGACCGCCGTTTCCTTCGTTTCGTCACTCATTTTGGTGACCTCCATTTGTTTATGCCTCCCCCGTTTCTAGCAGCTGACCACCCTGACGCTTTTTAAGCTCTTTCGCCCGCCAGGGAACACGGCGCTGGATCCACGAGGTGCGTATTAGCCCCAAAAAGGGCCGGTGCGTATCATATCACCCTTAAAGGGTGAGCGCCACTAAAAAGGGCGGGTCGGTTTCCCGTCATTTCTCTTTTCGAATCATCCATCGGCCTTTTGCGGCCGATTCTATTGCTTATTCTTTTTTTGCCGAGGGAAAGAAGAACGATAAACCTCTTGAAGGCGCTTGGTGGAGACGTGGGTGTAGATCTGGGTCGTGTCAAGCGACTCGTGTCCGAGGAGTTCCTGAATGAGGCGGAGATCGGCCCCGCCGTCGAGGAGATGGGTCGCGAAACTATGGCGGAATTCATGGGGGTGGAGTCCGAGGCTCAACCCGCATTTTGCCTCGATTCCCCTCACGATGTACTCGAGCCCGCGAACGGTTAGTTTCCGTCCCTTGGCCGAGAGGAAGAAAGCCTTGGCCTTGATGCCGCTTCGGTTCTCGCTTTCGAGGAGCGGGCGGACCTTTTCCCCGTACTCGAGCATCGCGTCCCGGGCTTCTTGGGAGATGGGGACGATCCGTTCCTTGTCGCCTTTGCCGATCACGTTCACGACCCGGGTGTCGAAATCGATCCACGACCGTTCCATGTCCACCGCTTCGCTGGCCCTCATTCCCGAGGAGTACATGCAAAGGATGATGGCTTGGTCACGAATGGCCAAAGGACCTAGCCGCTTGGCATTTGCGTCGAAAAGATCGTCCACCTGCTTCTCGGAGAGGACGTCCGGAAGACGCTTTCCGACCTTTGGCAGGCCGACGAGGGCAAACGGGTTTTTCTTCACGTACCCGGCCTCCAGGCAAAAGGCATAGAACTGCCGAAGGGAAGAAAGGCGGCGGGCCGTCGAGCGCTTACTGATGCCGCGGAGAAGTTCCTCGCTCAGGAAGTTGTCGATGAGAAGGCGGTCGACCTGATCGAAAAGAGCGCCCTCCTTGGAAAGGAAAGTGAAGAAAAGATCGATGTCGCGTTGGTGGGATTCGATCGTCCGCGGCGACATCCGCCGGTCCTTGAGGAAAGAAAGATATTCGGCCTCCGGGCGGTTCATAGGACTTTTTTAGCGTATTCCTCCACGCCCTTCAAGATTACCGGGGCAAGAGAAAGCCGCTCTTCCTTTTTTACGTAGGGCAAGAGGGAATAAACGGCTGCCATCGGCTGAAAATGCTTGCCCTCGGCATGGGTGACGTAATGAAGCAAGGCCCCGAGCATCGACTCGAGGGGCAAGGGGTCGAAAGGTTTTCCGCTGGCTTGCTGGTCATAGTAGATGGCCGCCGCGATGCCGCTGGCCGCGCTTTCGACATAGCCTTCGACGCCGATCAGCTGGCCGGCCGCAAAAAGACGCGGTCGCCTTTTGAAAGAAAGGTTGGCATTAAGGACGTCGGGGGAAGAAAGGTAGGAGTTCCTGTGCATGAGGCCGTAGCGGATGAAGTGCGCATTCGAAAGCCCGGGAATAAGAGAAAACACCCGCCGCTGTTCCGGATAAGTGAGGTTTGTTTGGAACCCTACCATGTTGTAGGCGTCGCCCAGGAGGTTGTCTTTCCGAAGCTGGACGACGGCATAGGGCCGCCTTTTCCCCGGCTGCTCGAGCCCCATCGGCGTCAAAGGCCCGAAACGAAGGGTATTCGGCCCCCGCGCGGCAATGACCTCGATCGGCAAACAGCCCTCGAAGTATTCGCTTTTCCCGCCGTGCGGCATGACCTTTTCCGAATTGAAAAGCCCCTTTATGAAGGAAAGGTAGTCCTCCTTGAGATCGAAGGGGCAATTGATGTAGTCGCCTTCCCCTTCCTCGAAGCGGTTCTTCCGATAGGCAATCGACATGTCGATGCTCGCGGCGTCGACAATCGGGGCCGTGGCAT
>CASEWT010000008.1 GCA_949291655.1 uncultured Bacillota bacterium | reverse complement strand
AAAAAGAGGCGGGTTCTGCGGCCTTCGATCTGCAAAAAGCCAATGGTTTTCTCAAACTCTGCGGGAAACCACACCGAAATCTTCCATATCCGCTCGCCGTTTTCGTTATCAATACTGGCCTTCCGTGAAGGGCATCTCTAAGCGCTGTTGAGACAACTTTTAGGACCCGATGCAAGGCGTTTCGATACTTGTCCTTACAGCGATTGATATGCGAAACCCGTCATGGTCTTGATGGTTTTAAAGTGACACTTTTCAAATTTCAATTCAGTGTCTTCTTAATCCATTTTTACTTCTTTTTATGTATAAAAAAGCAAGCGCCTAGGAAGCGCTTGCTGGAGGTTGATTGAAAGGCTCTATTTCACTTTTTCGTAGAGAAGGGAATAAGCGTAGAGAACCATGACGACCGTAAGTCCCGTGTCGGCCAGGACGGCTACCCACATCGGGAAGGCGTCCCCGAGGAAGGCGCTGACCAACATGATCGAAGCCTTGATTAGGAGGCCGAGAACGATGATCGAGACGGCCCGGAAGCGGGCCTTCTTGGCAATCTTGATGGCTGAGACGAGCTTGCTCGGATCGTCGTTCATGATGACAAGGTCGGCCGAGGAAATGGAGGAATCGCTCCCGATGCCGCCCATCGCGACCCCGACGTCGGCTAAGGCAATCGAGGGAGCATCGTTGATGCCGTCGCCGATAAAGGCCACGCTACCCGGGGCTTTCGCGATTTCTCCTTTTAGAAGCTCGCTCTTTTCCTCGGGAAGAAGTCCGGCCTTCACTTGGTTAAGGCCTAGTTCGGCGCCCACCGCTTCAGCGTTCTTTTCCTGGTCCCCGGTAAAGAGCTTGACCGCGATTCCAAGAGAATGGAGGCCATCGACCATCTTCCTCGATTCCCGACGGATGACGTCATTGAGGACAACGTAGCCCTTGTAGGAACCGTTGACCGCGAGATGGACGACCGTCCCTTCTTCCTTCGCTTCGTCGTAGGCAATCCCGAACTGCCTCATCAATTTGCCGTTCCCGGCGAGGATTTCCTCGCCATGGTAACGCGTCTTGATGCCGTGCCCGGCGATTTCCTCGTAGCCTTCCTGCTCGGAAGCCAATTGGAGGGCGTCGCTGGCATCCCCGACGATGGCCTTGGCGATCGGATGGGCCGACCGCGACTCGGCGCACTTGAGATAATGCATGAACGTGTGTTTGTCGAGGCCGTAGAGATGCCAGGTCGTAACCTGGAAGTCGCCGTAGGTAAGGGTGCCCGTCTTGTCGGAAACGACGGTTTTGACGTGCAGGAGCTTGTCGAAATAGGGCGAGCCTTTGACGATCAGCCCATTCTTCGAGGCGAGGCCGATTCCGGCGAAGTAGGAAAGGGGGACGCTCAAGACGATCGCGCAGGGACAGGCGATGACAAGGAAGGAGAGGCCGACCCTTAGCCAAGTCGTCCAGGTCCCCACGTCCCCGATCCCAAGGAAGAGGGGCGGAAGGACCGTCACGAGGGCCGCAAGGGCCACGACGCAAGGGGTGTAGTACTTGCTGAAGACGGAGATGAATTTCTCGGCCTTGCTCTTGCCGCGCCCGGAGTTCTCGACCAAAGTCATGATTTTGGCCAGCGTCGAGGAGGAATACGGCTTCGTGATCTGAACCGTGAGATTGCCGCTTTTGAGGGTCGTTCCCGAAAGGACCTCATCCCCCTTCTTCTTGTAGACGGGAACGAATTCGCCGGTCAAGGAACTGACGTCGACGTTGCCTTCGCCCGAGACGATGGTTCCGTCCGAAGGGAAGGATTCGCCGACCTTGACCATGACGAGGTCGCCGACTTGCAGTTCCTCGGGCTTTACGGTCTCGAGGCCGGCCTTCCCGATGCGGGTCGCGCTTTCGCTTTTGAGGTTCACCGCTTCCACGATGGCATTGTGGGATTTCCGGCTGGCCACGATGTCGAAGAGGTCTCCGAGCTGGTAAAGGGAGACGACCATCACGGCATCAAAGAAGCTCATTTCGTCCATCGCGATGAGGGGGAGAAGGAAGGCCCCAAGGGAAGCGATGGTCATCAGGAAGGCTTCGTCGAAGATGTTGCGAAGGTGGATGACGTTCTTGATGAAGCGCCAAGCGACGTCGTAGCCGGCCAAAAGCCAGGCGACGAGATTGACCGGGAAAAGAACCGTCCAGAGATAATCGTGCCCGATTCCAAGGCCCATCATCGCGAAGGTCGTGACCCCGCTCAGGAGGAACGCAGCGACGACCCGGATGAGTTTAACCCACATCCCCTTGTCCCAAGCCACCCGCTTGGAGGGTTTTTCCGGGATCGGGGCGACGTGGAAGGCCTCCTCGACCGAGCTCACGATCCGATCGATGTCCTCAAGGGGGCGCTTCTCGGCCGTGAGGTAGATCTTCCCCGCCCCGTAATCGATGTTGCACTCGCTGACCCAGCTTTCCTTTTCCATCCGGTGGACGACCCGCTCGGCGCAAGCCGGGCAATCGAGGCCGGTGATGAGATAGGCCTGATCGATTCTTTCCGCTGCCATCTCACATCGCCTCCTGAACGTGGTCGTAAACGACCTCGAGAAGATCCCGGACATGATGGTCGGCCAGGACATAGTAGACATGTGTCCCGTCCTTCCGCATGGCGAGGAGGTTTTCTTCCTTGAGCACTTTGATCTGATGGGAAGCCAAGGATTGGCTGACCCCCGCTTCTTCTTGGATTTCCCCGACCGATTTCTCCCCGTCCATGATCGCGTAAAGAATCTTGAGGCGGGTAAAGTCGCCGGCAACCTTGAGAAGGCTTTCCATCCGTTCGAGAACCGATTCGCTAGGCATGTCCATATATGAATTTCCTTTCATGCACCGTCATTATATGAAAATGCATTCATGGTTCAAGGGATAAATGAATGTTTTTTCATATAGAAGGTGGAGATAAGGAAAAGCCCCGGTTGCCCGGGGCTCTTGAACTTCGGGGAATCAAATCCTCTCGATGTCGGAGAAGTCCTGATCGACGACCGTTTCGCGGCCGAAGAAGAGGGTCTTGATTTGGACGGCGCCCGTCTTCTTGTCGAGCGAGGTGATCGTCCCTTCGGTTCCCTCGAGGGGGCCCTTGATGATCTTGACGCGGGTTCCGACTTCGTAGCCGTTGAACATCGATTCGTCGACCATTCCCATCCGCTTGAGGACCGGTTCCATCTGCTCAATGGGGACCGGGGTCGGCTTCTGTCCGCCGCCGCTGGAACCGGCGATGCCGGTGACCCCCGGGGTATTCCGGACGATGTACCAGCTCTTGTCGGTCATGATCATCTCGACGAAGATGTAGCCCGGATAGAGGTTGCGGACCTTCGTCTTGCCGGTTTGGATGCCGTCCTTGAGGACCGGCTCCTCGACCTCGACGACGAGGACGCGGAAAATCTCGTTCTCCATCCCCATCGACGCAATCCGCTTCCGGATGTTGTCGGCGGTCTTCTGCTCATGCATCGAGTAGGTGTTGATGATGTACCAGTTCTTTTCGCCGAGCTTAGCTGCTTCTGCCATTCCCTGATTCCTCCTTAGGCCCCGAAGGCGGCCTCGAGTTGCTGGATGATGCTCTGGGCCGTGAGGTCCTCGAGAGCGAGGAAGATAGCGCAGAAAAGAGCGATGCAAATGACGACGGCAATCGAGGGCCAGAGGGTCTCCCGGCTGGGCCAGCGGACCTTTTTGCCCTGCTTGGCGACTTCCTTTAGGTATTTGACGGGCGGGGTCATGTCGTTTCCTCCTTATCGCGATTCGCGGTGCAAGGTGTATCGGTTGCACTTCGGGCAGAATTTCTTCAGTTCGAGGCGCTTCCCAGAAGCAGGATTGACTTCCGTTTGGTAGTTGCGTGAGAGGCACTCCTCGCAAATCAAAAAGACCTTTTTCCTTGCCATCGGCTTATCTTACTCACCTAGCGGGCGCAATGGTAGCCCCTTAAAAGCGACAGGTCAAGATTCTTCTCTAAAAGAGAAAGGGCGAGGAAAGCCGCCGCTGGAGGAGAGGCAAAATGGCCTCATCGCATTTTCATGAAACATGTGGCTCTTTTGCGGAAAAAAGCCCCGGATGACCGGTCCGGGGCCCCAATTCACTTGCCTCTCTTGCTGAGGAAGAGAGAACGATAGCGCTCGTAGCGCCGCCGCACTTGCTTGTAGGTAAGCGAGAGGCGCTCGGCAATCTGGCGGAGGGAGAGGCCTTCGAGCCTCAAGGAAGCAATAGCCACTTCCTCTTCGTCCAATTCGTCGATGACCGAAGCGAGCTGCTCGAAGGCCTCGGCCCGCTCGTAGTAGGCCGAGGGCGACTCCTCGGGCGAAGATACGACGTCGTGGAAGGTGAGGGTTCCCTCCTCGTCGACGTTACCGTCGAGGGAGAGGGTTCGGGGATCGAAGCGCCCTTCCTTTTGGTAAAAGGCGATGATCTCATGGGAGAGGATGGTGAGGAGGAAGCTTCGGAAGGTGCCCTTCCCGAGCTCGAAGCTCAGAAGGGCGTTCTCGAAGGAACAGAAGAAGATGTAGTTGAGGTCCCAGACGTCGATTCGCGAGGCGAGAACGGGCTGGGCCCGGTAGCAGAGCTTGATTCGGAGGGCGAAGTAGCGCTCCATGAGAGCGGAATGCGCTTCTTGGCTCCCGACTCGTAGGCGGACGAACAATTCCTCGTCCTTGGTTTGTTGCAGTGTTTTGATAATGTTATTTCATTCGGCAGGCATCGATCTGGGCCAGGAAGATACCGGCAGCCACCGATGCGTTGAGGGAGTTTACATGTCCATGCATCGGGATTTTGACGACGAAGTCGCTTTCCTCGAGGACGAGCCGCGAAATCCCTTTCCCCTCGCTTCCGACGACAAGGGCAATCGGCACCTTGTAATCGACATCGAGATAGGTTAGGGAGGCGCTTCCCTCGCTGCTCACGATCCAGAAGCCATTGGCTTTCAGTTCCCGAACGGCGTTCGATAAGGAAGACACGATAGAGAGCTTTACATAGCAAGCCGCCCCGGCCGACGTTCTGTAGGTCGTGGCATTTAGCGGAGCCTGCCCCCGAGAGCGGACGACGACGCCGTCGGCCCCAAAGGCATCAGCGGAGCGAAGGATCGCCCCGAGGTTGTGCGGATCTTCAATTCCGTCCAAAAGAACGATGGTCGGGTACTCGCTTTTCCGGCTTTGGGCAATCAGCTCCTTCAAAGGCAAAGGCTCTGCCGGTCGAATCTGGCAGACCAGCCCTTGGTGGGGAGCGCGGCCGCTTAGTCGGGCAAGCGACGGCTCATCGCTTGGACGCACCCAGAGCCCGCGCTCTTTGGCGAGGCGGACTACTTCGTCGCCTTCCAATCGGGAAAGATAGTACAACCGCTCAGCTTGGCCCGAATAGACGGCGGATCGACAGGCATTGCGTCCGTATATGATTATAGGCTTGCTCTCGACGATCGTTTTTCTTTTTTTGCGGTAGGTGATCATTGCACGTCCGTGGAAATCTTCAATTCAAGCGGCTTCACGACGAAGCGGATCTCGTCGAGGAAAGCCGAAATGGCCGTCTCGTCGGCGCTCGACATCCGGAAAACGATGCGAAGGGCGCTGTTTTCCTGGTAGGAAAGAAGCTCGGTCTGCGTTTCCCGGATCTTGATGTTGTAGCGATTGGCGGCAAGGATGATGTCCCTGGTGACCGGACGGTCGCTCGGGACGACGAGCATGAGCATCGGATTCCGCTTGGCCATCGCCTTCTCGACCCGCCTTAGGAGAACGAGGCAAACAAGAGCCACTCCCGTCGCGATGGCGGCGACGATGAAGTTGCCGCTGCCGCAGGCAAGGCCAATGGCCATCGTGACCCAGATCGTCGTGGCGGTCGTCAGCCCCTTGATGTCGGTTCCCGTCTGCATGATGGTCCCGGCCCCGAGGAAGCCGATGCCCGGAACGACCTGGGCGGCCAAGCGGGCCGGATCGCGGTTGGGGAAATCGCCATCCGAGAACCCGTAAAGCGAAACGATCATGATGAGGGCGCTGCCGATGGCAACCATGAGATGGGTCCGAAGTCCAGCGGCATGGCCGTTGTACTCCCGCTCGAAGCCGATGAGGCCCGAAAGGAGGGCGGCCATCACGAGGGAAAGCAGAATCAGGAAAATATTCCCTACCCAATAGAAATCCTCGGGCAAAAGGTTCCCGAAACCGTGGTTGAACCAATCGATGATGACGCGGTCGATGGTGGTCATGATCCTTTAGAAAAGCCCTTTCTCGATGAGTTTGGCCCGGAGGAGGTCGCTCCTTCCGAAGTCTTTTTCATCTTTGGCCTTATTGTAATCGAAATACAGTTGCTTGTCTTCCTCCGAAAGGGGGGACGGTTCAAGGTAAAGTCCCATCAATTTCAAGGAAGAAACGAAGGCTTTGTAGGCGTTTTCGAGGCCATCCGGATCTTTTTTCGACATCCTCAGCGCTTGGTTGAGGGCCTTCTGCTCGGCATAGAGCCGGGAAAGGGCATTCGGGGTGTTGAGGTCGTCGGAGAGTTCTTCGAGAAGTGAGGAACCTTCAGGTCCGGCTTCTAAGCTTTCCCGACCAAGGAGCGAAAGCTGGACGAAAGCCTTCCTTAGCGAAGAGGAAAGGGAATCGAACTTCTCCTTGGCTTCTTTCATCTTCTCATCGCTATAGGAAAGGGGAGCCCGATAATGGGTGGAGAGGACCATGAGGCGGAAAGGAAGCCCGCCGTAATCCTTTGCGACGTCCTTCATGAGGACGACGTTTCCGAGGGACTTGCTCATCTTTTCCCCGACGATATCGATGAAGCCGTTGTGCATCCAATAGCGGGCCAAGCCGTTTCCGTTCTGGGCAAAGGACTGGGCGCGCTCGTTCTCGTGATGCGGGAACTTGAGGTCGAAGCCGCCGCCGTGGATGTCGATGTAGCCGCCTTGGGCACGGAAGAGGGTATCGATCATCACGCAGCATTCGGTGTGCCAGCCAGGCCGGCCTTCGCCCCAGGGGGAGGCCCATTTGATGCCTTCCTCCGTCTTTTTCCAAAGGGCGAAGTCAAGCGCGTCCTCCTTGGCGGAATCGACCTCGATCCGGGCGCCCTTCTCGAGGTTATCGACGGTGTTCCCGCTCAATTGGCCATAGGAAGCAACTTTCCGGACGCGGAAATAGATATTGCCGCCGGCTTCGTAGGCATATCCCTTTTCCTCGAGGCGGCGGATGTAGGAGATGATTTCCCCCATCATTTTGGTCGGGCGCGGGGTGATGTCGGGAAGGGAAGAGCCGACCTCCTTCACGAGCTCGGCAAAAGTCGCGATGACGCCTTCGGAAAGCTCGGCTTCGCTGATGCCGAGTTCCTTCGCCCGGTTGATGATCTTGTCGTCGACGTCGGTGTAGTTGCTCACATAGGTGACATCGTAGCCGATGGCCCGGAAGTATTTGACGAGCTGATCGAAGACGATGACCGGCCGGAAGTTGCCGATATGGGGGTCGCTATAAACGGTCGGTCCGCAGCAATAAAGGGAAACCTTTCCCGGACTAAGGGGCTCGAAAAGAATCTTCTTCCCGCTCAAAGAATCGACGATGTAGGTATCTCTCATTTCTCTTCCTCCTCAGGCTCTTCCTCCCTCTCCCCGCCGCTTGCCTCGATCCGGGTCGCGAGTTCCGAATAGGAAGCTAGGCAGGCACCGATGAGAAGCACGGCACACCCAAGGGCCAAGCTCACGTAATAAAGTTCATAGAGGAAAAGGCTCGATCCGTCGATAAGGAAAGCATCGATGAAGAGAATCAAGCCGGAAAACGCCAGCAAAACCCCGCTCAGCATATCGGATTTGCCTTTCTCTTCGTCCGGCCAAACCTTATGGGCAAGGATACGCCCGACCGGCCCGCTGAGAACAGCTACCGCCATGGCGGCAAGAAGCAAGTAGAAATGGAGGCCGTAGGCGACTTCCGGATTGCCGGTCCCTTCTACCCGATGGAGGTCGGGATAAAGGTAGTTCCCGAGGACATAGAGGAAGGCCGCCGCCCCGAGCAAGGAAGGAAGAAGGGTCATGGCCAAGTCCTTCCGTCCTTTCAAGGCATTGGAGCCGACGTACTCGAGGAGTTCGGCGACGAAGAAATAAAGATAGGGAATGGCCGCGACGACCGAGGCGAGGAAATAGACGTTCTTGGCCATCTCCGGGCGGTCGGCATAATGGACGAGGCTCATGGCCCCGTAGCTGGCGAAGGCCAGGATGTCGAAGAGATAGCCGACGGCCTTGGCAAGATGCCCCTTGGCCGGGTCTTTCCCGCAGCTGGCCCCAAGAGCCAGGACAATCAGGGCAACGACGGTTAGGGGGACGAAGAAGACGACCCCGGTCCGCAAATAGTAGCCCGGGTCGTTCATCCCCGATTCGTAATTGGGATTGGCGCTGGCCAGCGACACGGCAAAGGCCAGGACAAAGGCAAAGGCCCCGAGGAGGATCTCGCCATAAGGACGCCCCGCGCCCTCATCCCTTTTCTTCGTAACGATGCTCATAAGGGAATTTTAGCAATATCGGCTGCCTCTTTGAGCACCAAGAACGCTTTTTGGGCCCATTCCTCGCGGTAGTTGCCGTATCCGTAGGAAGCCAGGATAAGGGGGAGACCAGCCGCCGCGCTCGTCTCGTAGTCGACGATCGAGTCCCCGACGTAGTAGCTTCCTTCCTTCGAAAGCCCCCGCCTCTCCATAATCGCGAAAATGGGTTCCGGGTTCGGCTTGACCGCCCGGCTCTCGAGCTGCCCTTGGATTTCCTCGAAAAGGCCGTCCCCGAAATGGAAAAGGAGGAGTTCCTTGGCCAGCTTTTCCGGCTTGTTCGTGTAAACGAAGAGGCGATGCCCGGCCGCCTTGAGCTTCGCTAGGGCCGTCCCGAGGCCGGGATAGGGCGCGCTTCCGGCGATTTGAAACGCTTCGTAACGAGGGAGATAGGCGGCCTTGACGCGGGCGAAAAGCTCGGGCCCGTCAAGGTCCTTGAGGGCCCGATGGACCAAGGCATCGGCTCCCCGCCCGATGAGCTTTTCCGCCTCCTTAGGGGCATAGGAAAAAGGCACGCCCGAGACCTTGAGAGCCTCGTTCAGGGCTTTGCAGATGCCCGGCAAGGTATCGACGAGGGTCCCGTCGAGGTCGAAGAAAAGGTTGGCCATCGCCGCTATTATGCGCGCCGGCGCGCATAAAGAAAACGAGCCCGGAGGCCCGCTTTCCTTACTTCGGGTAACGTTCCCGGTTGCTCCGGTAGCTCGTGTGGAGGAGTTCCTCGGCCTTTTCGCTCCCGTAGCTCCCGAGGTAATCGGCATAAAGGCGGATGACGTCGGGATTGTTGTGGGACTGGCGGATGCTCTTCCGCTCGTCGATCGAGTAGAGGATGGCCGCCCGCTTGGCCCGATAGGTTTCGAGGATGTCCGCGCCTTCCCGGTCGAGGAGGGACGGCTTCACGAAGGGCTGGCCGCCGCCGTTGATGCAGCCGCCGGGGCAGCCCATGATCTCGATGAAGGCATAAGGCGATTTCCCGGCCCGAACCTCGTCGAGGAGGGGCTTGGCGTTCTTGGTGCCGGAGGCCACCGCCACCTTCACCTTGGTGCCGTCGATGTCGATTTCGGCCGTCTTGACCCCCTGAAGGCCCCGAACCTCGGTGAACTCGACCGGCTCGTGCTCTTTCCCGGTCAAGGTATGGTAGGCCGTCCGTAGGGCCGCCTCCATGACCCCGCCGGTCACGCCGAAGATGGCCCCGGCGCCGGTATATTCCCCTAAGAGGTCGTCGTCGAACTTCTCCTCGGGGAGGTCGTCCCAAAGGATGCCGCTCCGCTTGATGAGGAGGGCAAGCTCCCGGGTCGTGAGGACGCAATCGACGTCGGGAATCCCCTTGATGGCTTGGTTTTCCGGCCGCTCGGCCTCGCCTTTCTTAGCCGTGCACGGCATGATCGAGACGACGTAGATGTCCTCGGGCTTCAGCCCATGCTTCTCGGCAAAGTAGGTCTTCGTGATCGCCCCCTGCATCTCATGGGGCGACTTGCAGGTCGAAACGTGGGGAATGAGGTCGGGGTAGAAGAACTCCATGAAGTTGACCCAACCGGGAGAGCAGGAAGTGATTTGGGGGAGAGGCCCGGTCTTCTTGCTCAGGCGGTTGATGAGCTCTTGGCTTTCCTCGGTGATTGTGAGGTCGGCCCCGAAGTTGACGTCGAAGACGCGGTCGAAGCCGAGCCGGTGGAGGGCGGCGACCATCTTGCCTTCGCCGTTTTCCTCGCCGATCTTCCGCCCGAATTCCTCGCTGATGGCCGCCCGGACGGCCGGGGCCGTCTGGACGACGAGGAATTTGTGGGCTTTCTTCGCCTCGTCGATCCTACCGATGTCCCGCTTTTCGCTCAGGGCGCCGGTCGGGCATACCTCGATGCATTGGCCGCACTGCAGGCACGGAACCTTGGCAAAGCTCCGCCCGGCGATGGGGCTTACGACCGTCTTGAAGCCCCGGTTCTCGAAGCCGAGGATCCCGATGCCCGTCGCTTCCTTGCAGCGCTCGATGCAGCGTCCGCAAAGGATGCACTTGCTCGAATCGCGGATAAGGCCCGGGGCCAGCTCGTCTTTGCTGACCGGGGTCCGCGACCCGAGGTACTTGCTATCTTCCGCCCCGGTGATGTTGGCGACGTGAAGGAGCTCGCAGTGCCCGTTTTTGGCGCACGTCTGGCAGTCCTTGCTGTGGTTGGAAAGGAGGAGTTCGACCGACGTCTTCCGAGCCTCGACGGCCATCGGGGAGGAAATCTTGATCTCGAAGCCTTTATCGGCGGCGCAATCCTTGACCGGATAGACGCAAGAGGCGCAAAGGCGGGATCCTCGCGCAGAGGCGACCTCGACGAGGCACACCCGGCAGGAAGCCAAGGAGTTGTGCCCGTGGTTCCAGTAACAGAGGGTCGGGATCCGGAAGCCGACCGCGCGGCAGGCCTCGAGGACGGTCAGGGAAGCGTCGACTTCGTAAATGCGCCCTTCGATCTTGACGTTAATCTTTTCCATTGGCTCACTCCTTCACGATGGCATGGAAACGGCAGCCGGCCATGCAGGCTCCGCACTTGATGCAACGGCTCTGGTCGATGTGGTAAGGCTCTTTTCCCGGAACCCCGGAAATGCATTGAACCGGGCAATTTCGCGCGCAAAGCGAGCACTTCTTGCACAATTCCGGAACGATTTTGTAGCGCGTCAGCTTCTTGCAGACGTGGGCCGGGCACCGCTTCTCCTCGACGTGGGCCCGGTATTCTTCCGGGAATTTCCTCATCGTCGAAAGGATGGGATTGGCGGCCGTCTGCCCGAGGGCGCAGAGGGACCCTTTCTGGGTCACTTCGGCAAGGTGCTCCATGTCTTCGAGCGTCTTCGGGGTCGCCGTCCCGTTCACGATGGTCGTAAGCATCTCGTGGAGGCGCTTGGTCCCGATGCGGCACGGGGTGCATTTCCCGCAAGACTCGCTGCAGATGAAATCCATGTAGAAGAGGGCAACGTCGACCATGCAGTTGTCCTCGTCCATGACGATGGCCCCGCCCGAGCCCATCATCGAGCCGCGGGCGACGAGGGTATCGTAGTCGATCGGGGTATCGAGGTCTTCCTCGGTGAGGCAGCCGCCCGAAGGCCCGCCGGTCTGGATGGCCTTGAACTTCTTCCCGCCGGGAATCCCCCCGCCGATGTCGTAGATAAGGGTCCGGAGGGTCGTTCCCATCGGAACCTCGACGAGGCCGACGTTGTTGATCTTGCCGCCGAGGGCGAAGACCTTCGTCCCCTTGCTCCCCGCGGTGCCGGTCTTGGCGTATTCCTCGGCCCCGACCCGGATGATGTAAGGAACCTGGGCGAGGGTCTCGACGTTATTGACGCACGTCGGCTTCCCCCAAAGGCCCTTGACCGCCGGGAAGGGCGGACGGGGGCGCGGCATCCCGCGCTTGCCTTCGATCGAATTGAGAAGGGCCGTTTCTTCCCCGCAGACAAAGGCGCCGGCCCCTTCGCGGAGATGGACCCGGAAATTGAAGCCGGTCCCGAGGATGTTGTCCCCGAGGAGCCCCACTTCCTCCATGTCCTTGATGGCCCGTTTCAAACGCTCAACGGCAATCGGGTATTCGGCCCGGACGTAGAAGTAGCCTTCGTCGGCTCCGAAAGCGTAGCCGGCGATCATCATCCCCTCGATGACCTCGAAGGGGTTGCCCTCGAGGATCGAGCGGTCCATGAAGGCCCCGGGATCGCCTTCGTCGCCGTTGCAGACGATGTACTTCTTGTCGCTTTCGACGGCCGCGGCAAAGCTCCACTTCCGGCCGGTCGGGAAACCGGCCCCGCCCCGGCCCCGGAGGCCGGACTTAAGCACTTCGTCGATGACCTCTTGCGGCTTCATGCTCGTAAGGACTTTCTTGAGGGCCTTGAAGCCGTCGTAGCCGAGGGCTTCCTCAAGGAAATCGGGATTGATGAGCGAGCAGCCGTGGAGGGAAATCCGCTTCTGCTTCTTGTAGAAATTGATGTCGTCTTGGCGGGCGACTTTCTCGTGGGTCACCGGGTCGACGTAAAGGAGATCCTCGACGATATGCCCGCCCACGAGATCTTCCTCGACGATGCGGGAAACGTCCTTGAGGGTTACCTTCCGGTAGAGGGTATCTTCGGGGAAGATCTTGACGAAGGGGCCTTGCGAGCAGAAGCCGAAGCAACCGACGTGGTTGCAAGTGACCCGGTAGTCGAGGCCCTTTTCCTTGATGAGCCGGCGGAACTCCTCGACGAGGTCGTCCGACCCGTTGGCGATGCAGCCGGTGCCGCCGCAGATGAGGACGGCGCGCTTGCCGCCCTTCCCGCTCAATTTGTCGTTGAACGACGAGGTGCAGCTTTCGATTTCCCTTTCGAGGATTTCCGGCGTCGATAGGCGTTCCATTTATGCTTCCTCCTTGGCCCGGCATTCGGCAATGATGCCGGCTACTTGCCCGGGCTGGACCATCGGGTAGACCTTGCCGTTGATCGAAACGGCCGGGGCGAGGGCGCAAGCCCCGATGCAACGAAGGGCCTCGATGGTGAAAAGCCCGTCGTCGGAAGTCTCTCCCGGCCTGATGCCGAGGAGCTTCTCGAACTCGTCGAGGACCGCTTGGGAGTTCTTCACGTAGCAAGCCGTCCCGAGGCACACCCCGACGACGTATTTGCCCTTCGGGGTCAACGAGAAGAAGTTATAGAAGGTCACGACCCCGTAGATCTCGACGAGGGGAATGCCCGTTTCCTCGCTCACGAGTTCCTGGGCCTCGATGGGAATGTAGCCGTATTTCCGCTGGATCTCCTCGAGGATGATCATGAGGGGCGAGGGTTCCTCCTTGTGGGAGGCACAGATCGCCACGATGTCTTTCTTGGCTTCGCTTCGAAGTGCCATTTCGGTCCTCCTAGTAAAAAAATACCGATAAAGATTGTAATATCGGTAATCTTCGATTACAACTGAACAAACCGGTAATCTTTGGAGGCAAAATTACCGATATTTTCGAGGTTACAAGCCGCGCTCAGGCCCCGAACTTCGCCTCGTCGATCTTGAAGGCTTCGATGAAGGTGGCCGGAAGGGCGATCCGCTCCTCTATCGCCTCAAGGTCTTTGTCTTCGAGTTCCCGATCGAAGGGAAGGCGCGAGAAGTCCTCGGTCCCGTCGGAAATCGAGACATAGAATTCCTTTCCGATGAAGGCAAGGTCGAAAAGCCCGGAGAAATGCCTTTCGAGGTCCATGATCTTTTCCATCACGGTCGGGGTAAGGACATAAAGGGCCCGGGTCGGATCGTCGCTCAGGACGGCGAACTTCTCGTCGAAGGCGATCGACTCGGTTTGAACGAGGCTTAGCTCCCCCGGATCGACGGTCCCGTTTTTCTCCTTCTTCTCGACGATCCGGACGAGGCCGCCGAGGTCGCGTCCGAGGGCAAAGCGGTAAAAAGTCCCCTCGGCATAGGTGATGTAGTGGGTCCCGTTTTTGCTCTCTTGCTTCCGTTGAAGGACGTAATGGCCTTTCTCGAAGGGAATCCCTTCGTAGCGTCCGGCCATATAAAGGCTTCCGAAGTAACGGGAAGGAACATCGAAAAAGCCGGCATAGTCGATGACCTGTTGGGCGATGGCCCGATCGGGATCATAGACGATATCCCCAAAGAGGGCCCGGCCCCGCCTTTCCTCAAGGAAGGCAAAGGCTTTCCTTTGATAGGCCGAGCGGAAACTCTTCCCATAACCATAAAGGACAAGGGCAACGACGAAGACGGCGGCAAGGGTCATGAAGAGGGCCACCAAAAGGCCGTCGGCGATGAAGTCGAGGCCGAAAAGGACAAACACCGCGATCAAGGCGAGGACGCCGAAAAGGCCAATAACGAGGCCGACGTTCTTGAAGATGCTCCCTTTCTTGGCCCCCTTGGCCCGAAGGGCGGAAAGAGCCTTCTTGTCTTCTTCGCTTATGTAAGCCATTGTTGAGCAAAAAGCGCCAGCAAAAGGCGCTTACTTTCCTTCGAAACTAGAATTTGATCTCGACGTCTTCCTTCTTCCGGTCCTCGGCCTCGAAGAAATCGCGCGGGGTTAGATGAAGATGGCGAGCGACGATCGAAGAGGGGAAAACGGCGATCTCCTGATTGAAGATCGAGACGTTGGAGTTATAGATTCGGCGGGCGCTTTGGAGTTGCTCCTCGACGTCGCTGACCTGGTTCTGGAGGCCGGCGAAGACAGTGTCGGCCTTGAGGCTCGGATAGTTTTCGGCAACGGCCTGGATCGAGGCGAAGGCTCGATTCAGGCGCCCTTCGATGGCGCTTTTCTCCTTCATCCCCTCCTCGGCTTTCGGGGCTCTTAGGCCCGTCGTCTTCATGATCGTCTCGGCCTCGTGCTTGGCGTAGCCCTTCACCACCTCGACCGACTTGCTGAGAAGGTCGTAGCGCTTGGTCAAAGCGACGTCGATGCCGCTCGAGGCTTCGTCGATCTTGACCGCGTAGCGCTTGAATTTGTTGTTGGTGGAAATCCACCAAATGAGGACGATGAGCCCAAGGATGAGAAGGAGCCCGACGACGATGGCAACCGGAATGATCCACGCAAGCATAGGAATACCTCTTTCGCCGACTATCATAGCATAAAAGAAAAAGGCCCCGAGGGGCCTTTGCTTGGGTGGATGGCTACTCGCTCCAGCGCACGAGGACCAATTCGGCATTGTCGCCCTTGCGGGGGCCAAGCTTATAGGTCTTCGTGTAGCCGCCGACCCGGTCCTTCATCTTCGGGCCGATCTCGCGGAAGAGCTTGTCGAGGGCCTTGACGCCATTGGCGTCCTTGATGCCGTCGCGGAGGACGCTCGCGGCATGGCGGCGGCTCGCCAAGGTGTTTTCCTTGGCCAGGGTCACCATCGAGTCGGCGAGGGAAACGAGTTCCGGGGCGACTCCGCTGGTGACGGTCACCTCGTCATGGACGATGAGCTCGCTCACGACGTTGCGGAGCATCGAATAGTTCTTCGAGGCGGTATAGGCGGCCTTGAAGCGGACGCCGGTTTTGCCGTGGACGTTTTTTCTACCTTGTGATGCCATAAGTTATTCTCCTACGTAATCGCGGAAGTGGAGGCCGATCGAAGCGAGCTTCTCCTTGACCTCCTTGAGCGACTTCTTGCCGAGGTTGCGGACCTTCATCATCTCGTCCTCGCTCTTCTGGATGAGCTCCATGACGGTGGAGATGCCAGCCCGCTTGAGGCAGTTGTTGGCCCGGACGCTGAGGTCGAGTTCCTCGATCATCATGTCCTGGTACTTGTTCTCTTCGTTGTGCTTCTCTTCCTTCACGAGGCGGAGGTTCTTGACCTCTTCCTTGAGGTTGAGGAAGCGCTCGAAGTGCTCAACGAGGATGTGCGAGGCCATGGCCACCGCCTCTTCCGGGGCGATGGAGCCGTTGGTCGTGACCTCGAGAGTGAGCTTATCGAACTTGTTGTCGCTGTCGACGCGGGTCGGCTCGACTTGGTAAGCGCACTTCTTGACCGGGCTGTAGTTGCTGTCGGTCACGATGGTCCCGATCCGGGAGATCTTCTTCTGGGCCTTGTTGATGTCGCTGGTGACGTATCCGCGGCCGCGGGCCACGTAGATCGTCATCTTGAGCTCGGCGCCCTCCGCGAGGTGGGCAATCTCGAGTTCGGGGTTCACGACCGTCACGAGCGAGGGGAGGTCGAGATCGCCGGCCCGAAGGACCATCGGTCCCTTGACGTCGACGTTGATGACCTTCGTCTCCGACTTCTCGTCGTCTACCCGAAGGACGAGGTCCTTGAGGTTGAGGACGATTTCGGTGACATCTTCCTCGACGCCTTTGATGGCGCTGAATTCGTGACGGACGCCTTCGATGTCGAGGGCGTAGACGCTAGCGCCGGGAAGGGCGCTCAGTAGGACGCGGCGGAGGGCATTGCCGATGGTGATTCCGAAGCCCCGTTCAAGCGGAGCGACGACGAATTTGCCATAGTGCGCCACCGGGTCGCTGGTTTCTTCCTCGACCGTGAAGGGAAGGAAGGCTCCGGGGATGACGCTCTCGACGGTTTTAGTATCGTTAATAGGCATTTGCTATCCTCCTTGCTCGCCTGTTAGCCGCGGGTCCGCTTGGGCGGACGGCAGCCGTTATGGGGTACCGGGGTGGTATCCGAGATGGAGAGGACTTGGAGTCCGGCGGCGCCGAGGGCGCGGACGGCGCTCTCGCGGCCGGGACCCGGGCCCTTGACGTTCACGTCAAGCTGGCGGATGCCTTGCTCGAAGGCGCTCTTGGCCGCCGCTTCGCTCGCGAGCTGGGCGGCGAAGGGGGTCGATTTCTTGCTGCCCTTGTAACCGAGGGCGCCGGCGCTCGACCAGGCAATGACGTTGCCGGCCGGGTCGGTGATAGTGACGATGGTATTGTTGAAGGTCGAATGGATGTGGGCGATGCCCCGCGTGAAGTTTCTCTTGACCTTCTTCTTCCGCGCGGTGGTCGACTTCTTGCCCTTTTTCTTCGTGTCTGCCATATCAGTTGACTCCTAAGTTAGCGGGTGGCCTCTTTCTTGTTGGCGATGGTCTTCCGCTTGCCTTTCCTCGTCCGGGCGTTCGTCTTCGTCCGCTGTCCGCGGACCGGAAGGCCCTTGCGGTGGCGGATGCCGCGGTAGCAGCCGATTTCCTGGAGCCGCTTGATGTTCATCGCGACTTCGCGGCGGAGGTCGCCTTCGGTCTTGAGCTTGGCGACCTCGGCGCGGATGGCGCCGAGCTGCTCGTCGGTCAAATTCTTGACCCGAATGTCTTCGCTCACCTTGGCGGCGGCGAGGATTTTCTTGGCGGTCGAATCCCCGATGCCGTAAATGTAGGTAAGGGAGACGACGACCCGCTTCTCGTTGGGGATGTCAACCCCGACAATACGTGCCATAAATTCTATTCACTCCTTGATTAGCCCTGCCGCTGCTTGTGCTTGGGGTTGGGGCAGATGCACATGACGACCCCGTGGCGGCGGATGATCTTGCACTTGTCGCAGATCGGTTTGACGCTAGGTCTGACTTTCATAGTAATTCCTTCCTTCCGGCTAGTTTTTGTACCGGAACGTGATGCGCCCGCGTGTTAAGTCATAAGGCGAGAACTGGACGGTAACCCGATCGCCGGGAAGAATGCGGATGTAGTGCATCCGGATTTTGCCCGAAACGCAGGCTAGGACTACCGCTCCGTTGGATAGTTTCACCTTGAACATGGCGTTGGGGAGATTCTCCAACACCGTCGCTTCGACTTCGATGCAGTCTTCTTTGCTCAAGAGCCTTCTCCTTCCTGCCGAGTGAGGATCTCGGCGCCCGTTGAGGTGATGGCCACCGTGTTTTCGTAGTGGGCGGCATACTTGTGGTCGCGGGTGACGGCCGTCCAGCCGTCGGGGAGGACCCGGAGGCTGTTCTTGCCTTCCATCACCATCGGTTCGATGGCGAGGGTCATCCCTTCCCTCAGGACCGGCCCGGTTCCGGGGCGGCCGTAGTTGGGGATGTAGGGATCTTCGTGCATCGCCCGCCCGATGCCGTGGCCGGTATACTCGCGGGGGACGCTATAGCCGCAGGCCAACGCGTGCTCCTCGATGGCGTGGCAGACGTCCCCGAGCCTGACGCCCGGGCGAAGCATCCGATAGGCGATTTCGAAGCACTCCTGCGTCTCCTTGATAAGGCGCAGGTGTTCCTCCTTCACGATCCCGACCGGATAGGTCCGGCAGGCGTCGGCGTGGTAGCCGTTTTTCCTGGCTACGAGATCGACGGAGACGATGTCCCCGTCGTGGAGGATCTTCTTGCTCGAGGGAATCCCGTGGACGAGGACTTCGTTGACCGAGACGCAAGCCGCGCCCGGGAAGCCGCCGTAGCCTTTTTCGGCATTGATGGCTCCCATTTCCTCCATCGTCTCATCGACGAGGTCGGCGATCTCGAGAGTCGAGACGCCGGGCCGGATGAAGTCCTCGAGGCGGGCGAAGCACTCGATGAGCACTTTCCCCGCCTCTTTCATGAGGCCGATTTCGGCTTCCGACTTGAGGACGATCATTATTTCCCGAGGAGGGCGAGCAGCTCCGACTGCATGTTGAGGATGGGAAGGGTTCCGTCGAAGCTATGGAGGAGTCCTTCCTTCTTGTAGTAGTCAAGGAGCGGCTCGGTCGACTTGGTGTAGTTCTCGAGGCGGACCTTGAAGGAATCGACGTTGTCGTCTTTCCGCTGGATGAGGGGGGTCCCGCAATAGTCGCAGATCCCTTCCTTCTTCGGCTTCATGGTGTTGACGTTGAAGGAGGCGCCGCACTTCGGGCAGACCCGCCGCCCGGCAATCCGGGAGATGAGGACCTCGCTCGGGCACTCGATGTCGATGACGAGGTTCACCTCGCGGCCGATTTCCGGACCGAAGGCCTTGAGGGCCTCGGCTTGGGGGATCGTCCGCGGGAAGCCGTCGAGAAGGTAGCCGTTCGCGCAATCGGGGCGCGAGAGGCGTTCCTTCACGAGCTCACAGGTGAGTTCGTCGCTTACGAGGCCACCGCTGTTGACGATGTCCTTGATTTTGTTTCCGAGCTCCGAACCGGAAGCCATGGCCTCGCGGAACATGTCCCCGGTCGAGATGTGCGGGAGCTTGTATTGGTCGGCAATCCACTTGGCGTGGGTTCCCTTCCCGGCCCCCGGGGGGCCCATGAGGATGATGTTGAGCATTAGTTTCCCTCCCTCGCTTCTTCGAAGCTCTTGCCGGCGAGGAGGCCGTCGATCTGCGAATTCAGCTCGAGAGCCACGCCGACGATGATGATGAGGCCGGTGCCGCCGATGGCCAAGGACGCATCTCCGTCAAAGGCATTGGCCCAGACGAGGACGATTGGAAGCGCCGCGATGAAGCAAAGCGCCGCCGCCCCGATGAAGGTGATCCGGTTGAGGACCTTGCCGACGTAGCGTTCCGTCTCCTTGCCCGGGCGGATGCCGGGGATGTAGGAGCCGTTCTTTTGGAAGTTGTCGGCGAGGTTGGCCGGGTCGATGGTCATCTGCGAATAGAAGAAGGTGAAGGCGATGATGAGGGCCAGATAGATGAAGAGGCCCCAGTTCATCTCCCAGGTCGAGCCGTCGAACCACGGCATGGACATCGTCTGGTTGTAGTTGAAGACGGTGAGCCAGCTGGCGTTGGCCGCATCGGAGGAGATGAAGCTCGCGATGATGGCCGGCGCCGACATGATCGAAGCGGCGAAGATGACCGGGATGACCCCGGCCGAGTTGACCTTGATGGGGAGGAAGCTGGCCCGGGCCATCGGAGCGGTCGAGCCGCCCTTTCCGGCATGCTGGACCGGGATCTTCCGGCGCGCCAGCTCAATGAAGACGACGAACCCAACGATGAAGACCATCGCGAGGATGTAAAGGGCGAACATGAAGCCGCCCTGGATCATCTCGCTCGAGCCATACTGCACCCGGTCGGTGATCCACTTCGTCCAAGCCGTCGAGATCTGGGTCGGTAATGACCTCACGCAGCCGGCGAAGATGATGATCGAAATGCCGTTCCCAAGGCCTTTTTCGGTAATCTGGTCGCCGAGCCACATGGCCAGCATCGCCCCGGCCAGAAGGACGGTGACGATGTAAGCATAGGTCCAGAAATCGCTATTGAGGTTGAGGTTGATGTAATCGCTGTTCTCCATCGTCCGGATGATGCCGTAGCCCTGCACCGCCCCGAGAAGGAGGGTGAGGTAACGGGTCGCCATCTCGATTTTCTTCCGCCCGTACTCGCCCTGCTTCGAGAGCTGGGTGAGGGCCGGAAGGACGTCTTTGGAAAGCAGCTGGATGATGATCTGCGCCGTGATGTAGGGGGAAACCCCAAGGGCGAAGATCGAGAAATTGCTGAGGGCACCGCCACCGAGGAGGTTCATGATGGCGAGGGAGTTCCCACTGCTTAAGGCATCGTCCAACTCCGAGGTGACGCTGACGCCGGGGACCGTAATGGCCGCCCCGATCCGGATGATGAAGAGAATCATGATCGTAAAGAAGATACGATTCACGATTTCTTTGTTTTTGAAGATCGAGACGAACTTTTTCATTACTTCTTGGCCTCAAAGGTGCCGCCGGCGGCCTCGATGGCCGCCTTCGCGGACTTGGAGCAAGCGCTGACCTTCACCGTGAGCTTCTTGGCGAGGGGCTCTTTGCCCTTAGCGAGGATTTTAATCCCATCTTGGGGCTTTTTCACGATGGAGCTCTCGATGAGGAGTTCTTCGGTGATTTCGGTTCCGTTTTCGAAACGGTTGAGAACGCTAAGGTCGATGGTGGCATAGTGCTTGCCGCCGAGGTTTTTGAAGCCGAACTTCGGGAGGCGCCGGGCAAGCGGCATCTGGCCGCCTTCGAAGCCCCTCTTCTTGGTGTGGGCGTGGGCACCCTGGCCTTTTTGGCCCTTGCCCGCCGTCTTGCCGTTGCCGGAGCCGATTCCTTGGCCTTTCCGCCACTTCTTGGTCTTGGCTCCCTTGACGACCTTGAGATCGTTAAGCGAGGTAATCATTCAGCTTTGCCTCCTTTGCTTTCCGGAGACGCGGGCTTGGCCTCTTCCGGGGCCTTGAGGCCGCGGAGAACCATCACCTTGTTGTACTCCTTGAGCTTTTGCAGCCCGTCATGGGTGGCGCGAACCACGTTGATCGGGCAACGCGAGCCGTAGACTTTGCTCACGATGTTGCGGATGCCGGCGAGCTCGAGGACGGCCCGGACCGGACCGCCGGCGATGATGCCAGTGCCGGCCGGAGCCGGCTTGAGGATGACTTTCGTCTTCCCGAACTTGCCGCTCACTTCGTGGGCGATCGTCCCGCCCCTGGCAATGTGGATCCTATAAAGGTGCTTCTTGGCCTGGGCAAGGCTCTTCTTGATGGCGTCGGGGACTTCGCCGCTCTTGGCCATGGCGAAGGAATACCTTCCCTTGCCGTCGCCGACGACGACGAGAGCGTCGAAGCGCATGTGCTTGCCGCCCTTCTCGGTCCTCGAAACACGGTTGATGTCGACGACGCGGTCCTGATATTCGTCCTCGTCGCGACGATAGCCGCCGCGTCCGCCGCGGCGCTCGCCCGGACGGCCGCGCCGATCCCCGAACTTGCGGGAACCGGGCCGCTCGCTGCGGACGGAGCCGTGGGGCTCGTAAACCGGGTTGCCGGTCGGGCGGGCCTTCTCTTCGGTCTTGGCCGCCGGAGCAGCCTCTTTCTTCGTTTCTTCCATGTCTGTCTCCTTAGAAGCGGAGCCCGCCTTCCCGGGCCGCGTCGGCGAGGGCCTTGACCCGGCCGTGGTAGGTATACCCGCCGCGGTCGAAGACGACGTCCTCGATCTTGGCGGCCTTGGCCTTCTCAGCTAAGACCGAGCCGACCTTGACGGCCGCCTCGACGTTCCCGCCGTTGGCGAGGTGCAGCTGAGTGGAAGAGGCGCTCACGAGGGTGATTCCCTTCGTGTCGTCGATGATTTGGGCTTCGATGTGCTTGTTGGAGCGGAAGACGCAGAGCCGGGGGCGCAGGGAAGTGCCCTTGACTTTCTCCCGAACGCGCTCATGGCGACGCTCGCGGACGAGATTGCGCGATACTTTCTCGATCATAGGCTACCTCCTTACTTCTTGCCGCCGGCCGCCGCGCGCTTGCCGACTTTCTTGATGAGCTTCTGGCCTTTGTAATGGACGCCTTTGTTCCCGTAGACGTCCGGCCGATGCTTGTCGTAGATGGACGCGGCCGTTTGGCCGACTTCTTGCCGGTCGACCCCCTCGACGACGATGTGCGTTTCGTCGGGGCAGGAGATCTTGGTGTACTTGCCGATGGGCTTGACGGTTACCTGGTGGGAATAGCCGAGGAACATCGTGAGGGTATCGCCTTTCATCGAGCAGCGATAGCCGGTGCCGGCGACCTCGAGTTCCTTCTTCCAGCCTTCCGAGACCCCCTTCACCGCATTGGTGAGGATGGCCGCGGTCGTGCCGTGGTTGGCCGAGCCCTGGGTGGCGTCTTCGTCAGCCTCGCGGATCGGTTCGACGCGGGCGACTTTCTCCTCGAGGAGGATCTTGACGTCGGAAGGGAGGTGGATTTCGACCTCGCCCTTCGGCCCTTTGATGAGAGCGCTATGCTCCTTCACCTCGATGCTCACGCCTTCGGGGAGGTGGATCGGACGCTTGCCAATACGTGACATGCCTGAATTCCTCCTTACCAGACGTAGCAGAGGACCTCGCCCCCGACGTTGGCCTTGCGGGCTTCGCTGTCGGTGAGGATTCCTTTGCTCGTCGAGACGATGGCGATGCCAAGGCCCTTGAGGACGCGCGGAAGCTTGCTGGCTTCCACCGTGACCCGGAGGCCCGGCTTCGAGATGCGCTTCATCCCGGTGATGACGCGCTCCCCGTTCTCGCCGTACTTGAGATTGACGACGAGGGTCTTCTTGGCCCCTTCCCCTTCCGAGAGGAAGGAGAGGATGTAGCCCTGGTCCTTGAGGATTTTGGCGATCGAGGCCTTCATCTTCGAGTAGGGCATGGAGACAGACTCGCGGCGCAGCGCATTGGCGTTGTTGATGCGAACGAGCATGTCAGCGATCGGATCGTTAATCATGTTTCGATGTCTCCTTTCCTTACCAAGAGGCTTTCTTCATGCCGGGGATTTCGCCCTTGTAGGCGAGTTCCCGAAGGCAAATCCGGCAAAGCCCGAACTTCCGGATGACCCCGTGGGGCCGCCCGCAGCGGCTGCAGCGGGTATATTCGCGGGTCGAGAACTTCGGCTTCCGCGCGGCTTTGATCTTGAGCGATTTCTTAGCCATGTCTGATCTCCTTAGTGCCGGAAGGGCATTCCGAGGTGGGTGAGGAGGGAAAGAGCTTCCTCGTCCTTCTTGGCCGTCGTCACGATGACGATGTCCATGCCGCGGATCTTGCCGATCTTGTCGTAGTCGATTTCCGGGAAGATGAGCTGTTCCTTCACGCCGAGGGTGTAGTTCCCGTGGCCGTCGAAGGCGTTGCGCGAGACGCCGCGGAAGTCGCGAACCCGGGGCAGGGCGATGGAAACGAGCTTGTCGTAGAACTCGTACATCCTCTTCCCGCGGAGGGTGACCTTGCAGCCGATGGCCTGCCCCTCGCGGAGCTTGAAGGTCGCAATCGACTTCTTGGCGTGGGTGACGACCGGCTTCTGGCCGGCGATGAGGGTAAGGTCCGCGACGCTATCTTCGAGGGCCTTGGCGTTTTGGGTGGCGTCGCCGACGCCGATGTTGATGACAATCTTGACGAGCTTGGGCGCCTCCATCGGCGTCTTGTAGCCAAACTCCTTCATGAGTTCCGGGATGATTTCCTCCCGGTACTTCTTCTCGACGCGGTTCAGCTCAGCGCCGAGGACCTTCTTGGCCTTCGGGGCGGCTTCGGCGCTCGGGGCGGCGGCTTTCTTCGCCGGAGCCTTCTTGGCCGGGGCTTTCTTCGCGCCTTCGGTTTTCGGGGCGGCGGCTTTCTTCGCCGGAGCCTTCTTGGCCGGGGCCTTCTTGGAGGCCTCTCCGACTTTCTTTTCTTCAGCCATGTTCAGCCTCCTTACTTCTTGCCCTCGAGGGACTCGCCGGAAGCGCCGACGCGGATTTTCTTCCCGTCGACGATCTTGTGATGGACCCTCGTGGCTTTCTTGGTCTTCGGGTCGATGAGGGCGACTTTGCTCGCATCAAGCGGCACATAGATGTCGAGGATGCTCCCCTCGGGAGTGCTCTGGGTCGGCTTCTTGTGCTTCTTGTGGACATTCACGCCTTCGACCACGACTTTGTTGAGTTTCGGGTAGACCTTTTGGACGATGCCGGTCTTGCCCTTGTCGTCGCCCGAGAGGACGATGACTTTGTCGCCGGTTTTGATGTTCATTGCCTTGCTCCTCTCAGATGACTTCCATGGCGAGGGAGATGATCTTCATGTATCCCTTGTCGCGGAGTTCCCGGGCCACCGGTCCGAAGACGCGGGTGCCAAGCGGGTTGCCGTCCTTGTCGATGAGGACGACGGCGTTGTCGTCGAAGCAGATCGAGCTGCCGTCCTTGCGGATGATGGCGCGCTTGACGCGGACGATGACGCCGGTGACGACCTGGCCTTTCTTGATCTTGCCGTTCGGGATGGCGTCCTTCACGGCGCAGGTGACGGTGTCGCCGATGGTCGAGAATTTGCGCCGGGCGCCGCCGTGCTGGCGGAAGACCCGGACGCTCCGGGCGCCGGAATTGTCGGCGACGACGAGATTCGTTTCGTTATGGATCATATCGTCCTCCTACTCCGGCTTCTCCTCGGTCTCTTCCTTTCCGGAAGCGACTTCCTCGGAAGAGCCCTCGATGGCCTCGAGCTTCTCTTCGACGGCGGCAGCCGACTCGCTGCCGACGGCTTTCTTGTCGATGCTCACGAGGCGGTAGCGCTTCGTCTTCGAGATGGGGCGGCAAGCCATGATGGTGACGACGTCGCCGACCTTGGCCTCGCCCTTCTCGTCGTGGGCATGGTACTTCTTGGTGTAGCTGACCCGCTTGGCGTAGAGGGGGTCGTTCCGCTTGGTGGAGACGGTCACGGTGATCGTCTTCGCGGTCTTGGTCGAGGTGACCGTTCCCTGAACGGTCGTTCTCTTGTTCCTTTCCATGATCTTCTCCTTACTTGTGCGCGATTTGGAGTTCGCGCTCCCTCTTGACGGTGAGGAGCCGGGCGAGGTCCTTGCGGATCCGCGCGATTTCCTCGGGATGCTCGAGTTGTCCGACGGCCTTCGACCGGGTCAACTCGAAGCGGCGTTGACGAAGGGAAGAAATCTTCTCGTCAAGCTCGGCCGCGGTAAGTTCCCGCACTTCCTTGATGTTCATTGCTTATCTCCCTTCTCGGCCGGGCCCTCAGCCGCGTCGGCGGCCGGCTCGTTGCCGGTATCGGAGACGGTTTCGATGTGATCCTCGTTCTCGATGGCTTCGAGGGTCGAGGCATGGGTCTCTTCCATCTTTTCCCGCTCTTCCTCGCTCAGGGCCTTGGTCCTGGCGATGATCTTCGTCTTGACCGGAAGCTTGTATCCGGCCTGGTGGAGCGCCTTGAGGGCAAGCTCCTCGTTGATGCCGCCGATCTCGAAGATGACGCGTCCGGCCTTGCAAACGGCGACCCAGCCTTCCGGGGAGCCCTTGCCGGAGCCCATACGGACCTCGGCCGGCTTCTTCGTCTTGGCAAGGTGGGGGAAGACGCGGATCCAGATCTTCCCGGCGCGGTCGGTGTACCGCGCGAGGACGATACGGGCGCTTTCGATCTGCCGATCGGTGAGATAGGCCCCTTCGAGAGCCTGGAGCCCCCACTCGCCGAACTCGACGGTATTGCCTTTAGTGGCAATCCCTTCGTAGCTGAGGCTATGCGGGCGGCGGTACTTAACGCGCTTTGGCTGTAGCATGGTTACCTCCTTCGCGACGGGCGTCGCGGCGATCGCGGCGGTCGTCCCTCCGCTCTTCGCTCACGAGCGAAGAAGCCTCGCTCTTGTTGGCGCTGCGGCAGATCCAGACCTTGACCCCGATCCGGCCATAGGCGGTATGGGCGCTAATGGCCGCGAAGTCGATGTCGGCCCTGAGCGTTTCAAGGGGAACGACGCCTTCTTTGTAGCCTTCCCGACGGGCGATTTCGGCCCCGCCGAGACGGCCTTGGCACTGGGTGCGGCAGCCGGCGGCACCGGCCTTGCGCATCCGCTGGATGGCTTTCTTCTGGGTCGAGCGGAAGGATTGGCGCTGCTCGAGCTGCTCGGCGATCCACTTGGCCACGAGGGTAGCGTCGAGGTCGACGTTTTTGACTTCCTCGACGTTGAGGGTGAGCGTCCCGGTCTTGACGACCTTGGCAAGCTCGGTCCGGATGGCCTTGAGGTTGGCGCCTTCCTGGCCGATGACGGCACCCGGGCGGCCGACGTGAAGGGTCACGATGACTTGGCTGCCCTTGTCGTTTTTGTTCCGGGCGATGTCGATGTGGGAGAGCATCGCGTCCTTGAGCTTCGGCTCGAGGAAGCGACGGATCTCGATGTCTTCTTTAAGGAAGGAGGCGAAGTCCTTCTTGGAAGCGTACCAATTGGCTTCCCAGCCGCGGTTGATGCCGATGCGGAGGCCGACGGCGTTGACTTTCTGACCCATGGTTAATCCCTCTCCTTCACGGTGACGTAGATATTGCTCGTCCTCTTGACGAGGCCGGACGACGAGCCCTTGGCGCGCGGCATGTAGCGCTTCATCTTGATCCCGTCGGAGGCTTGGATCATCGCCACGTAGAGGCGGGTGTAATCCATTCCGAAGTTGTTGGTCGCATTGGCGGCCGCGCTCTTGATGAGCTTGGCGACCGGGGTCGCGGCGCTCTTGTTGACGCGGGCGAGCATCTTGAGGGCGTAATCGACGTCCTTGCCCCTCACGAGGTCGATGACGAGACGAGCCTTGCGCGGGGTGACCCGGACGTTGAGGCTCGAGGCGTGGGCTTCGGTGACGACCGGCTTGACCGGTTCGGCCTTAGCCGCCTTCTTGGCCTTCTTCTCGGCCTTTTCGGCTTTCTTTTCGGCCTTCGCTTCTTCCTTGGCCTCGGTCTTTTCGACTTTGGCCTTGGCCGCTTTCTTCGTCGCCTTCTTGGGGGCGCTTTCCTTAACGGCTTCTTCCTTGACGGGTTCTTCGGTCACGGCCTTCTTGGTGGCTTTCTTCTTGGTTTCTGCCATTGCTTAGGCCTCCTTACTTCTTGCCGGCAGCCTTGGCGGCTTGATCGCCGAGGTTGTTGCCGTGGTGTCCCGGGAACGTCCGGGTCGGGGCGAATTCCCCGAGCTTGTGGCCGACCATGTCCTCGGTCACGAAGACGGTGATGTGTTCCTTGCCGTTATAGACAGCGAAGGTGTGCTCCACGAATTGGGGGTAGATGGTGCTGCGGCGCGACCACGTCTTGATGATGTCTTTCCGACCGGCCTTATCGAGCGCCTCCACTTTGTTCAGGAGATACTGGTCCACGAACGGGCCTTTTTTGCTTGAACGAGACATGTCCTAATTCTCCTTAGCCATTCTTCCGGCGAACGATGAGCCGGGTCGAATTCTTCTTCATGCGGCGGGTCTTGACACCCATCGCCTTCTTGCCCCAGGGGGTACGCGGGGCATCGCGGCCGACCGGGCACTTGCCCTCGCCGCCGCCGTGGGGGTGGTCGACCGGGTTCATGACGAAGCCGCGGACCGTCGGGCGAATGCCGAGGTGACGGCTCTTGCCGGCCTTGCCGATGTTGACGAGGTTGTAATCCTCGTTTCCGACGACGCCGATGGTAGCCCGGCAAGTATTGAGGACCTTCCGGACTTCGCTCGAGGCGAGGCGGATGGTCACGTAGTTGCCTTCGCTGCCGAGGACCTGGGCGGAAGTGCCCGCGGCCCGGCACATCTGAGCGCCCTTGCCGGGCTTCAGCTCGATGTTATGGACGAAGGTGCCGTCGGGGATGGCCTTCAGCGGAAGGCAGTTCCCTGTCTTGATGTCGACGTTGTCGCCGGAATAGATGACGTCGCCGACCTTGAGGCCTTTCGGGCAGATGATGTAGCGCTTTTCGCCGTCGGCATAGTTGACGAGGGCGATGAAGGCCGTGCGGTTCGGGTCGTATTCGATCGTCGCGATCTTGCCCGGGATGCCGTCCTTGTTCCGCTTGAAGTCGATGATCCGGTAGCGGTTCTTGTTGCCGCCGCCGATGTGACGGCAGGTGATGACGCCCTGATTGTTGCGCCCGCCCGTGTGCTTTTTCGGGGCGAGGAGGCTTTTCTCAGGAGCGACTTTGCTAAGCTCGCCGTAGCTGATGGTCGTCATGTTCCGACGGCTCTTCGTATACGGCCGATACGTTTTGATAGCCATTGTTTTACTCCTATAGCGGTCTCTTTCCTCTTATATAGAGGAGGCGGTTTCCTGCCTTCCCTTCAGGGACTACTCCTTGAAGAGGTCGACCGCGTTGCCCTCCTTGAGGGTAACGATGGCCTTCTTGTAGCCGCTGACGCGGCCCTTGTAACGCGAGCCGCGGGATTTCTCCTTGGCAATCACGTTGGCAACCTTGACGTCTTCCACCGCCACTTGGTAGAGGCGCTGGAAGCTGTCCTTGATCTCGCTCTTGTTGCTCGAAGTGGCAACCTTCACGGTGACCTTCCCGTCATTCTGGAGAAGAGCCATGCTCTTTTCGGTGATGATCGGTTCGAGGATGACTTCGTAGTCGTGCTCGTTGGGAGAGGCGAAGACCTTCTTCGTCTCTTCCTTGGCGGCCTTCGGAGCCGCCTTCCCGGTCTCTTTCTTTTCTTCAGCCATTATTGGAGGCCTCCTTGAAGTTTCTCGAGGGTGCTCTCATCCATGAGGAGAGCGTTGCTGTTGAGCACATCGCGGACCGAGACGTTCGAGTAGGCGCGGATGCCGACCTTCGCGAGGTTGAGGGCCGCCTTGATGAGCTTCTCGTCGCTCCCGTCGGTGACGTAGAGGACTTTCTTGCCGTCGAGCTTGAGGTTCTTGAGGACGGAAGCGAATTCCTTGCTCGAGATTTCTTTGAGCTCGATTTTGTCCACGATCACGAGGCCGTTGTTGACCTTTTGCGAGAGGACGGTGCGGAGGGCCAGGGTGTGGGCTTTCTTGTTTTGCGAGAGCTTGTAGTTCTGGTTCCCATCGGGTCCGAAGACCGTGCCGCCGCCGACCCAGAGTGGGGAGCGGATCGAGCCGGCGCGGGCCCGCCCGGTACCCTTCTGGCGCCAGGGCTTCTTGCCGCCGCCGCGGACTTCGTGGCGTTTCTTGGTCTTGGCCGTCGCCTGGCGGGCGTTGGCCTCTTCGGTGACCACGGCATCGTGGACGCACTGGATGTTGGCGTCGACGACCCCGAAGACCGATTCGGAGAGATCGACCGTGCCGGCCTTTTCGCCGGTCATCTTAAGGAGGTCGACCGACAATTTCTTCTCAGCCATTCCTTATTCTCCTTTCGGCTGCTCGGCAGGGGCTTCCTGCGCGGGCGCGTTTTCCTTGACCGGGGTCCGGTCGATGAGTTCCTTCACCTCAGG
>CASEWT010000007.1 GCA_949291655.1 uncultured Bacillota bacterium | reverse complement strand
CGACGAGGCGCTCAAGCAAGGTTTCGCGATCGGGAGGGAGGATGAAGATGGTAAGGAGGTTCTCGCCCTTGCACTTCTTCATGATCTGATGGGCCCCGTTGACCTCGATCTCGAGGATGACGTTATGCCCTTCCTCAAGGGCGGCGAACACTTCTTTCTTCGGAGTCCCGTAATTGTGGGAAACGAAATTGGTGTGTTCGAGGAAGCCGCCTTCGGCGATCATTTTCCGGAAGGTCGAATCGTCGACGAAATGGTAGTCGACGCCGTCCTTTTCCCCCGGTCGCATGTCGCGGGTCGTATAGGAAACGGAATAGACGAGGTCGAGTTCCCGGTCGCCCATGAGAAGCTCGCGCACCGTCCCTTTGCCGACCCCGGATGGTCCTGAAATCACGATAAGAAGCCCGCGCTTTGCCATATATAACTTTAGAGTATCGCAAATTCGTCTTTGCAAGGCAAACGAAATCCGCATGTTTTGCGGGCTTTTCGGCTTTTTTGCCTCCGCGGTATCCCGGCCCGCCGCCGGCTAGAGGCCCGATAGGGCCAAGAAAAATCGGCAATTTGGAAATAGAGCGCATCTAAAAGCCTCGCAAAACCCCCTTGTTTCTTCAATTTGCCAAGGGCCATCCCCGAAATGCCGAAAAGGCGACCTACGGGCTTCCATCGCTTGATCCTCGTAAGTCCCGAGAGCAGACGGCAACCGCCGAAGGGGACGGGAAGCCTTCGTTGCGTTATCCTATGGGGGTGAAATACTCCGAGCTAAGCCAATACGTCGCCCGCCTCGACCCTCTCCTCAAGGGCCGCTACCTTTCCCGGGCGACTTCCTTTGCCCCGGGCGTTATTTCCTTCCGGGTGTCGGGAAGCCAATTCCCCCGCCTCACCTTCGTCGTCGAGGGAAGCGAACCCCGCTTTTACCTCTCCGAAACCCTCCTCGAGGGAAAAAGCCTCGAGACGACCTTCCTCGATATCCTGAAGAAACAGCTCTACCGGGCCGAGGTACGCGGACTATCGATCCTCGGAGAAGACCGAATCGTCGAGCTTTCCCTCCTCGCTTCCGAGGAGGCGCTTTTCCCCAAGCGCCGCTATCTCGTCTTCGAGATGTTCCCCCGCCACGCCAACCTCGTCCTCCTCGACGGAGAAAGGAAGGTCATCACCGCCTACCGGACGGCTTCCATCGAGGACAAGCGGCCCATCTTCAAGGGGCTTACCTACGAACTTCCCCCGCAAAACCCCTTCCAAAAGGAGGACATTCCCCTCGATTGGGACCTCACGAAGAAACGCTACGAGGAGCTTGAGAAAGACCTCAGGGCCCTCCGGAAGAAAGAACGCTTCGGTGAACTCGAGAAGTACCTCCGCTCCCGCAAGAAGACGCTCGAGAAGAAGGCAGAGGCCCTTTCCCGCGACCTCGAGGGAGCTGCCTCGCGGCTAGACGCCGGGAAGAAAGGGGAACTCATCTATACCTATTTCGGTGAGATCGACCCCCGTGCCCGGGAAGTCGTCCTCGAGGGGACGGAAATTGCCCTCGATCCCCGAAAGACGCTCGCCCAGAATGCCGAGGCCTACTACCGCCAAGCCAAGAAAGCGAAGGATACCCTCGCCCTCGGAGAGAAGCACCTAGCCGCCTGCCGGGAGGAGCTCGCCGACGTCGAAAGCGCCATCGCCCAGTACGAGGCCAGCGACGAAGAAGGCCTCGAGCAGATGGCGAAGGAGCTCGCGATTCCGGAAAAAGGGCGTCCTCAGGCCGGATGGAGGGGACTCTCCCGCTCCTCCCTTCCCTACGAATGCCACCTCGGCAAGACCCGGCTCCTTTTCGGCCGCTCGGCCCGGGAAAACGACTGCCTGACCTTCCTTTTTGCCCGCGGGCGGAAGCTCCACTGGTTCCACGTCTTAGGCGATAGCGGCTCCCACCTCGTCCTCAAAAGCGAGGAACCGACGGAAAGGGAAATCGAATTGGCCGCCGACATAGCCTGCCTCCTTTCCGGCAAGGAAGACGGCGACGTCATGCACGCCCTCCGCGGGGACGTCCGGAAGGGAAGCGTCTCGGGGCAAGCCGTCGTGAAGAAATTCGAGACGATCCGCGTCCGGGCCGTCTCCGAAGAGGCCCGGGCCGCCCTCAAGGGGGCGAGGAGGGCCGAAAAGCCATGAACGCCGCCTTCAAGGAGTTCCTTTCCGCCCAAGGCATCGACTGCGAGGAGCTCTTGCCCCTCGGGGAAGGGACGAGCAACGATACCTACCTCCTCGGAAAAGCCTTGGTCTATCGGGAAAAGCGCACTTCCGATCCCTATTTCTACCAGCCCCTTTACGAGAAGCGGGCCATCGACGAAGGAGCCAAGAAGGGCATCGCCGTCCCGGCTCTCCTTTTCGACGAGAAGAGCGGCGACATGGTGAGCATCTACATACCCGGGGACAGCAGCTTCCCCACCTCGGGCGCCCGGAGGGAAGACATCCAGAAAGCCGTCAAGGCCATCAAGGCCTTCCACGAAGGCGAGATATCCCTCCCGCCTTTCGATCCCCTTAGGCGCCTCGCCTACTACCAAGACGAGGCCGGTGCCCGCCTCCTTTTCGCCGGGGAAAGCGAGATCGTCGCCTCTTTCGAGGAAGCGGTATCTTCTTCCCGGCTCGTCCCTTCCCATAACGACCTCGTCGGAAGCAACATTCTCTATTTCGGGGGGAAAGCCCTTCTCATCGATTTCGAGTTCGCCGGCTACAACGACCCCTATTTCGACCTCGCCTCCCTCCTCAGCGAAAACAAGATCGAGGACGAGGAGCTCCTAAGCGAGGCCCTCTACGACCTCTTCGGGGTCGATGGGGATCCCGACCGCCTTGCCCTCTTCCTCGCCTTCGAGGACATCCTTTGGGGCTATTGGGCCCTCTACCGCTACAAAATGACCGCTAATCCGGTGTTTCAGGAAATCTACCAAGACAAAAAGGCCGCCTATGCCCGGCGGCCCTTCTTCAAGACGATGGCTTAGCCCTTTCTATCCCGCCGGGACTTGATGAGGAGGACGATCCCGTAGACGAGAAGGAAGGCCAATAGGCCGATGAAGGCCCCAGCAAGGTTGATCCCGACGTCAACGAGGCTTGGGCCCCGCATCGGGGCAAGCATCTGGATGCCCTCGGTCAGGAAGGCCAAGATGGCGGCAATCCCGCCGGAGAAGGCCACGGTTAGGTATGCCTTCCGGGGATCTCCGAAATAGAGGGCGAAGAATAGGGCCCCGATGCCCCCGAGGAAGGCAAAAAGGGAGAGGTGCCCGATGTTCTTCCGGACGGCGATGGCGAAGTCCTCGTCCTCCGGATCGACGTTAACCGCACCCTCGACGCTTACCGAGAAAGAGACCTCGAGGCTCGGATTGGCTCTCGAAGTCACCGTAAATAAGGCGCTTCCTTCCTTATGGAAGGAAATCCGCGGGGAAAGGGAAGGGGAGCCGCTCACGGAGGCGACGTCCGGATTCGAAGAGACGAGGGCAATCGAACGGTCATAGACGTTTTCGCTTCTGTTGGCCCCAAGGAAAGAGACGGCGACGGAAGCCGAGGAGCCGGCATTCGCCTTGAATTGGCCGCCGTCCGTAAGGGGAGCGTTCCCGACCCGGAGGCTTTCGATCGAAACCGGGAGGACTTCCTTCGAGGTAAGGGAGAGGGTCACGCTTGCCAAGGGCTCGTTTGTCCCCCCTTTCAAGACGGCGCTTTCCACCCGGATGAGGAGCGGGTCTTCTTCGCTTGCCTCCTTCCGGTAGCCCTTGACGTTGAAAGAGGAGCCGGAAGGATCGACGGCCCGGGCCTTCATCTCGTCGAGGGAGAGGAGGAATAGGCCCTCTTCGGGAACCGAGGTCCCTACGTAAGAAGCGGCAAAGGAAACGCCGGACTGCCCATAGTCGTAGTCGTTGAGGGCCAGTTCGCCCACGACCTCGCTAAGGGCGATGCCATCGACGTCGTAATGGACCCCGATGGGGCTTATGACGTCGAAGGAATAGCTTTTTCCGCCGATGACAAAGGAATGGGACCCGGGGGTGACGCCGCTCTCCACGAAAAGGCTTCCCCGGGGGTCGACGTGAATGCCTTCCTCGCTTTCGATTTCGAGGGCGGAAACGTCGAAGTAGCGGCGAAGCTCATAGTCGCTCCGCTCGCCGATCGGGTCTTCGATGACGAGGTCGAAAGAGGCGGCCGTCCCGGCTTGGATGGAAGAAGGAAAGGACTCAAGCTCGAAGGAGATAGGCGCCGGACGGGGGACGATGTCGAAGGAATAGGTCATGGAGACGCCTTCGTCCCCGTAGACGGCTATTTCGCAATCCTCGGCCGCTTCCCCATCGGAGACGATCCTCACGACGAAGGAAGAGGGATCGACGACCAAGGAGAAGTTTTCCCCGCCCTTCACCGCCTCGGCACGGAAGGAGGCGTACTCGTAGGTCCCTTCCGAACTCTCGGGATAGTCGAGTTCGAAGGTCAGCATCGAAGTCGTCCCGAGGCACACCTGGTTGGAAGAGGGATCGTCCTCGAGGGCGTCAAGGTAACTAGAGCTCGAAAGGAGGCGGATCCCCGTCGGGTGAACGGGCGTCGGCTCGGCGGCTGGGAAGAGGTTGGCAAACCATGCTAAAACGTTCCCGATGAAAGAAGACTGGGTCGAACTAACATCGCCCGGGAGGGCGCTTTCTACGACGGTAAAGGCGGCAGCAAGCCCATAGAGGGCCATGAAGAAATAAACCGTCCAATGCCGATGCTTAAGGCTCGGGAAAAGCGCGCTCATACCTCTCCATGGCTTCCTTGATGACGGAAACGGCCTTCTCCCGGCCCAAGATATCGCCGACTTCGGTGCTCTTGCCAGGCTCGAGGCCCTTGTAGACGGCGAAGAAATGGGCGATTTCCGGTCCGAGGTGGGGCGGTAGCTCCTCAAGGGAGCGGTAACCGCCGTAGACCGGGTCGTCGGGGCAAATGGCAAGAATCTTCTCGTCGCCCCGGCCGCTATCTTCCATCATGACGACCCCGAGGGGGAGGGCCCGGGCTAGGGCCAAGGGCTGGATCGGCCGCGAGGCGATGAGGAGGACGTCGAGGGGGTCGCCGTCGTCCCCGAGGGTCCGGGGGATGAAGCCGTAGTTGTGCGGGTAATGGGTAGCCGTCGAAAGGATGCGGTCGAGCCGGAGGGCTCCCGTCTCCTTGTCAAGCTCATATTTGAGCGAGGAATCGGCGCTTATCTCGACGCAGCAAAGGAATTTGGTCGGGGCAATGCGTTCTTTTCTCACGGCGTGCCAAAGGTTCATCGTTCTACCTCAACGGCGATTATAAACTATCGAGGGCCCAAGTCGCTCCTTTGGAAGTATATATTTATGCGATGAGAAAATTTCCGCTTCCCCTCCTTACGATTGCCCTCGCTGCCGCATCCTGCTCCGGAAACTCAGCTCCCTACCGAGCCGATCTTCGGGGAGACATGCCTTCCGGGGCCTCCACCTACTTCGAGGCGATGGTCCGCCGAGACGGCGAAGACCTCGTCGACGAGCTTCGGGCCGGAGAAAGCGAGCTCGTCTACTTCGCGAGTGCCACGTGCCGACACTGCGAGGAAATCGAGGAGCCCCTTTCCCGGGCCGTTGCCCGGACCGGTCTTTTCGTGAGCCTCGTCTACATCGAAAGCTCCTTGGAAGTGAACGACCCCTCGAGCGACTACCAGATCGTCCGTTCCTATCTCTCCGAAAGCACCGACAATGAAGACATCGGGCGTTACACCCCGTGGCTTTACTACGTGACGCCGGAAGGAGCGACGAGCATCCTTTCCGGAACGGGAAGCGAGACGAGCGAAGACTATTATTTCCGCCTCCTCGAGAACAACTTCGCCTCCACTTCCGTTAGCCGCTTCTTCGCGCCCTCGGCCCTCGACCCCGAGGTGCTTTCCGTCCTCGTCGATAGCGAAGACGAAGACGCCTATTCCGCTTATCTGGAAACCATCAAAAAGGAAGCCGAAAGAACCGGAAAAAAGGTCGAAACCTACGACTATGCCGCCCAAAAAGAGGACAATCCAATAGCTTTTTGCGAAGAATTCGGCCTCGATACGTTTGAAAACGCCGTCCATGTGGGCGGCGTAAGCTATCCGTTTCCGAGCCAAGAGGCTACGGCAGCGATCGAAGATTACTTCGCCTGAGCCTTCTCCCGGACGAAGGAATCGAAGGCCAAGCCTTCCTCGATCGTCTTGAACTTGGCGTAGAAGAACTGATCGCCCATGACGGCGGCCATGTGGGCGGGATAACGGCCCTCCATCGATAGTTTGTCCCAGTACTTCGCCTTGATTTCCTCGATGCTATGGGCATAGGAAAGGCGGTCGAGCCGGTGGGAGGCGAAGGCATAGTACTTCTCAAGCCCCATGTTCTGCCGGTTTTCGTCGTAGGCGACGATGTCCGCGTAGATCTCGTAGCAAGAAAGGGAGCCCCCGAAGTCGATGAGATCCGGGGTATAGCCGCCCGGCGGTCGCATGTTGCATTCAAGAGCGACGAAATCGCCCTTTTTCGCTAGGCCCGGCTTGTCCTCCTTGAGGACGAAGAACTCAATGTGGAAGAAGCGCTTCTTGATGCCGAAGGCCTTGACGACCCCTTGCCCCACTTTCTTGAAGGCTTCCCGGTCGATATCTTCCATCGGGAGCTCAAAGGGATTGTTGTAATAGTAATAGTCAACGCCTTCGTTCACGATGTCGGCAATCGGCGTCGGGAAGTGGTCGCTGCTCATGAAGGCGACGTCCCCCTTCGAGTCGCAGATGCCGTCGAAGGAGACGATGGACCCGTCGATAAATTCCTCGACGATGTGGGTCTCGGAAAGCTCTTCCTTCAAGAAGGCGCGGACGGAAGCCTCGTCCTTCAATTTGAAGGAGTCGCTGGCCCCGACCCCGACGTCGGGCTTGGCGAAGAGGGGATAGCCGACCTCGCTAGCGAAGGCGAGGACTTTATCGAGATCCTTCGGCCCGTCGGCAAGAACGTAGCGTATCGTGATCGCCCCGCCTTCCCGGAAGCATTCCTTCATCGCGCTTTTGGCCTTGATCTGCCGCATCTCGCTCGGCTGGAAGCCGCTTTTTACCCCAAAAGCCTCGCGGAGGCGGGCATCCATCTCGAGCCACCACTCGTTGTCGCTTTCGATGTAATCGATGGGGCCGTATTTCTTCTCGTAGTAGGCGACGGCCTCCTTCATCTTCGGGAAATCCCCGAGGTCCGGCAGGAAGTAATACTCGTTGAGGGAGGCCTTGAGGCGGGGATGGAGGTCATAGGTCGGCGAGTCCCCGATGCCGAGGACGTTGATGCCCCTTTCCCGAAGGGCTTCGACCCATTTGTAGTACCGCCGGGGGAAGTTGGGCGAGACAAAGACGAAGTTCATGGCTCGTTCTCCGGGCGACATTGTAGCACCTTACCCCGCCGCGGGACGAAAAGCATTCACAAGGAGGAAAGTTTTTTCCTTTCGAACGTCAAGAAGGCCGCCTTCGTAAAGGAAACGCCGACGGGATCCCCGCCGCTCGATCGAAAACTTTCCCTCCTTCTGGAGGGCGGCAACGTAGCGGTCGTGCCCCGGCAAGATGCCGACCGGCCCTTGGGCGGTATCGACGTAAAGACCGTCGACCTCCTCCTCGAGGATGTCCCCGCTGCTCGAGATGACGACGAGGGAAAGCCTCATTTGCTGTTCATCCTCCTCGCGTGCTCGACGACATCCTCGATGGGGCCGCAATAGGTAAAGGCGCTCTCGGGATAGGAATCGTACTTCCCGGTAAGGATTTCCTCGAAGCTCCGGATCGTTTCCTCAAGGGGCATGTAGATGCCCTTCATGCCGGTATAGGCCTCGGCCACCTTGAAGGGTTGGGAGAGGAAGTTCCTTACCCGTCGAGCCCGGTAGACGACGGCCTTGTCCTCGTCGGAGAGCTCGTCGATCCCGAGGATGGCAATGATGTCTTGAAGTTCCTTGTAGCGTTCGAGGAGCTCAACGACGGAGCGGGCGACCTTGTAATGGCGTTCCCCAACGACCTGCGGCTCGAGGGCTGAGGAGGTCGAAGCCAAGGGATCGACGGCCGGATAAAGGCCAAGGGAGGCGATTTCCCGGTCGAGGATCGTCCGGGCATCGAGGTGGGCGAAGGTCGTGGCCGGGGCCGGATCGGTGAGATCGTCGGCCGGCACGTAGACGGCCTGGACCGAGGTGATCGAGCCGCCCTTTGTCGAGGTGATCCGCTCCTGGAGCTGCCCCATCTCGGTGGCCAAGGTCGGCTGGTAGCCGACGGCCGAAGGCATCCGTCCGAGGAGGGCGCTTACCTCGCTCCCGGCTTGGGTGAAACGATAGATGTTGTCGATGAAAAGGAGAACATCTTGCTTTTTCTCGTCCCGGAAGTACTCGGCCATCGTGAGGGCCGTGAGGCCGACCCGCATCCTAGCGCCCGGGGGTTCGTTCATCTGCCCGAAGCAAAGGGCGGTATTGGCAAGGACCCCCGACTCCTTCATCTCGAAGTAGAGGTCGTTTCCTTCTCTCGAGCGTTCCCCGACCCCGGCGAAGACGCTGATGCCGTGATGGACCTTGGCGACGTTGTCGATGAGTTCCTGTATGAGGACCGTCTTCCCGACGCCGGCCCCGCCGAAAAGGCCGATCTTCCCCCCCTTCAGGTAGGGGCAGAGAAGATCGATGACCTTGATTCCCGTCTCGAGGATTTCGTTGGACACCTTCTGCTCGCTGAAGGAAGGGGCATCCCGGTGGATCGGGAGATGCGGGCACGAGGCGAAATCGCCCCCGAGGGAATCGATCGGGTTCCCGAGGACGTCGAACATCCGCCCGAGGGTCTTCTCCCCGACCGGGACGGAAATGAAGGAGTCGTCGCCATAGGCCTTCATCCCCCGCCTCAGCCCCTCGGTCGGCCCCATGGCGACGCAGCGGACGGTGTCTTCCCCGATGTGCTGCATGACTTCCCCGACGACAGCTTTCCCGCCTTCGAGGGGAATCTCGACCTTCGAGAGGAGGCGCGGGAGGGTCGAGCCCTCGAACGAGATGTCGAGGACCGGGCCCAAGGCTTGGACCAATTTTCCTTCGTAGGCAGCTTTCTTCTTTTCCATGGCATTCTCCTTAGGCATTGCTTCCGCCGACGACCTCGACGATTTCCTGGGTGATGGCGTTCTGGCGTTCTTTGTTGTAGAGGACGGTCAACTGCTGAATGAGCTCGTCGGCGTTGTCGTTGGCCGTTTCCATGGCCGTCCGCCGGGCACTGCATTCGGCGATCGCGCTTTCGCCGATCCGGGCGGCAAGAAGCGACGAGAGGTAAGGCAAAAGGAGCCTATCGAGGAGGGCGGAGGGTTCCTCGTCGAGCTCGGGGCGGAGGCCGTCCCCATCGAGGCTTTCCCTGGACGGTTCGGGAAGAGGGTAGATCCGCTCATAGAGAGGCAGATTCTTCAAGGAGTTCACGTAGTGGCTATAAACGACCCCAATTTCCGAGTAGGTACCCTCCTTCGCGGCGGCAAGGGCAGCTTCGAGGAAGGTCACCGCTTCCTCGATCTTTCCCGATAGGCCGAGGGGCGGTAGGCCATTGGCCAGGCGCAGGCCGCATTTCGTAACGAAGGATTCGGCGCGGCCCCCGACCGGGTAAACCGCATCCCCCTCCCGGGCAGTTCGTAGGAGTTCCTTCCCTAGGTCGACGTTGTAGGAGCCGCAAAGCCCGAGGTCGCTTCCGAGGAAGACGATGAGGCGGCTCCCGGGCAAGGAGGACCCTTCCGTCTCTTTCTTCCGCTCCATCCGCTGGAGGAGGGAAAGGGTCTTGCTAAACTCGAGAAGGAAATAACGTCCGCCCTCGATCCGCTCGAGGCCTTTCTTCAGCTTGGCGAGGGCGATGAGTTCCAACGCCTTGGTTATTTTCCTCGTCCCCTCGATTGAGCGAAGGCGCCGTTTCGTTTTGGCTAGCGAAGTGCTCATTTCTTCTCCTTAGTGAAGAAAAGCTCAAGCAAATCCCCGATCCTTTTCCGGCTTTCGTCGGAAAGAGCCTTCTTTTCCCGAAGGGCGGCAAGAAGCTCGGAACCCCGGTCCTTGGCGAATTCCAAGAGCTCGGCAAGAAGAGTTGAAACCTCTTCGTCTTTTCGCCCGTCGAGATAGCCGGACTGGAGGGCAAAAAGGACGATGACCTGCTCTTCCATCGGAAGAGGAGCGTAGTTGACTTGCCGGAGGCCGGCCTCGAGGGCCGAGCCGTGGGCAAGGATCTTCTTCGTCTCGCTATCGAGGTCGCTCCCGAACTGGGCAAAGGAAAGGTTCTCGCGGTAGGAAGCGAGATTGATCTTGAGCGAGCGGCTGGCTTCCTTCATGGCCTTGGTCTGGGCGGCGCTACCGACGCGGGAGACGGAGAGGCCGCTATCGATGGCCGGCCGGAAGCCGGCTTGAAAGCGGTCGGCGCTTAAGAAGATCTGCCCGTCGGTGATGGAAATGACGTTCGTCGGGATGTAGCTCGAGATGTCCCCGGCTTGCGTCTCGACGATCGGGAGGGCGGTGATTGAGCCTCCGCCCCGCTCCTTGGAGAGTTTGCAGCTCCGCTCGAGGAGGCGGCTATGGAGATAGAAGATGTCGCCCGGGTAGGCCTCGCGGCCCGGGGAGCGGCGAAGAAGCAAGGAGAGGGCCCGATAGGCGACCGCGTGCTTGCTGAGGTCGTCGAAAACGATGAGGACGTCCTTTCCTTCCTCCATCCATTCCTCGGCCATGGCCATCCCGGCGAAGGGGGCGATGTAGAGTTCGGGGGAAGGCCGGCTTGCCGAGGCGTTGACGATGGTCACGTAGGAAAGGCAGCCGAGGGAACGAAGGCGTTCATGGATGGCGGCAACCGAGGAATTCTTCTGCCCGATCGCGACGTAGACGCAGTAGACACCCTTCCCCTTCTGGTTGACGATAGCGTCGATGGCAATCGAGGTTTTCCCGGTTTGGCGGTCGCCGATGATGAGCTCGCGCTGGCCGCGGCCGATCGGAACCATCGAGTCGATGGCCACGAGGCCCGTCTCGAGGGGGACGCTCACGCTTTCCCGTTCCATGACCCCCGGGGCGATCCGTTCGATCGGGAGCTTCCTGTCGCTCTGGATCGGGCCGAGCCCGTCGAGCGGCTCGGCCAAAGGGGAGACAACCCGCCCAAGGAGGGCATCCCCGACCTTGACCTCGAGGACTTCCCCGGTCGAGGAAACCGGATCGCCTTCGGAAATGGCCTCGGCCCCCTTGAGGAGGACGACGCCGAGGCTATCCTCGTTGAGGTTCATGACGAGGCCTTTGCCGCCATGCGGGAAGGAAAGCAATTCCCCAAGCATCGCCTCGGGAAGACCGTAGACGGTCGCAATGCCGTCGCCAACGGCGACGACGGTTCCGACCGAGCGGTCGATGTCCTTGGCTTCGCTTTCCTCGATTTCCTTCACGAGAAGGGAAGCCATTTCGCGCGGGTTCATGCCCATAGTTAGTCCTCCTCCGACAAAAGCATCCTTCGGGCTTCGTCGAGTTTGCCATCGAGCGAGCGCTCGATGAGCCGCCCGTCGATGTAGATGCGGTAGCCGCCGATGAGGCTCGGGTCGACCTTGTAGGTCAAAGCGACTTTCTCCCCGCCGAGGGCGGCCTTCAGCTTGGCCTTTTCTTCTTCCAAGAGGGGCCGGGCCGAATAAACGAGCCCGCGCCGGTAACCGCGATCATCGTCATAGGGCTCCCGGAAGCCCTCGAGGGCCGCTTCCGGGTCAAAGCCCTCCCGGGCCTTTCGAAGGCAAAGGGCCGCCCAGGCCCGGAAGTAGCTAGGAAGGGCAGAAAGAAGGCGGTCCAGCCGCTCCTTTTTCCGGGCCGTATCAACCGCCGGGTTCCGGAAGTAGGTTAGAAGAAGGGGCTCTTCCTGAAGGGAAGCGGACAAGGAGCGAAGGGAGGCGTAGGCCTCCTCTTCCTTGCCCCGCTCCTTCGCATAGCGGTAAAGGGCCGCGCCCGAGGCGTGGGAAAGGCTATTCCTCATCATGGCTGAGCTCCTCGGCCACGGCGGCCCGAATGGCCGCGTCTTCTTTCGCGCTGAGGCTCCGCCCAAGAGCTTTCTTCGCCGAGGCCGTCGCCGTCATGACGATGGCCTCCTTCATTTCCCCTTCGGCTTTCTTCTTGGCCTCTGCAATGTCCTTTTCGGCTTCGAGCTTCAGGGCCCTGGCCTGGCTTTCGGCCTCGTCGACGATGGCGGCCGCCCGCCGCCCGGCGTCTTCCTTGCTCGTGGCGATGATCTTGTTTCCTTCTTCTCGAGCCTCGGCGATGATCGAGTCCTTCTGACGGAGGGTCTTCTCGACTTCTTCCTTCCCCCGCTCGGCCGAACGGATGTTCCCTTCGATATAGTCCTTCCTTGCCTTCACGAACTTCTTCACCGGCTTGTAGGCGATGAAATAAAGGGCCACGAAAAGGACGGCAAGGGCCGCGAGGTTGATGAGGAAGCTCCAGAGGTTAGGGACGAGCTTCCCGATGAAATCCCCCGCATCGAACGGGGTGTCATCGAGAAAGAAGGGCATCGCCTACGCTCTCCCGCCGAGGACGAAGATGATGAGGATGGCGACGACGAGGGTGTAAATGGCCGTCGATTCGTCGAGGGCGACGGCTAGGACCATTGTCGACTGGAGCTTTTTCTGCATCTCCGGCTGCCGGGCCATAGCCTTGATGGCCGACGAGCAAATGATGGCTTCCCCGATGGCCGATAGGCATCCGAGGCCGACGGCAATCGCCGCGGCGATCGCGATAATACCCAAATCTGTCATAACTACCTCCTTTGGGCAACCTTCCCCTAGCTTGCTTCCGGGGCCGGCCGTTCGTGGTCGAGAAGGGCCGGGGAGCTATCCTCGCTCACCGGGCGCTCGGCCGCGATCCAGACGGCGTTCAGAGAGCAGAAGACGAGCGTCTGCACCCCGCCGGAAAAGAGGGAAAAGTACAAATTGAGGATCCCCATCGGGATCGGGGCCAGCCAAATCTGGGTCCAGACCGTCGATTGGTCGGGATCCCAAAGCGGGAAGTAATGGGCCTGCGCCATAGCGGTAAGGCTCCCGAAAAGGACGCCCGAGAGGTTCGAAAGGGCCCACTGGACGATGCCGATGATGATGGTTCCGGAAAGGGCGTTGCCGAATAGACGCATCGTCGTCGAGAGAATCGGGCTCCACATCGTGATGAGGTTCACCGGCAAAAAGACGGCAATCGGCTCGACGTAGCGATGGAAATAGCTCCACCGGCTCCATTTCAGGCCCTGGTATTGGATGATCGAGAACATGATGATGGCTAGGGACAGGGGCGCGGCCAGCCAGTCGATGATGCTCGGGAGGCCGAGGAGGGAAAAATTGAAAGCGATGAAGAGATACGCGAAAAGGGTGAAGAAGTAGCCGCCCCACGGCTCGAACACCTGATAGCCCATCGTGTCGACGGCAAAACCGTCGACGAAATTAACATATTGCTCGGCGTAGAACATGAGGCCGGATGGCCGCTTTTTGTATTCTTCGTTCTTGAGCGCCTTCCTTGCCCGGAACCCGACGATGGCTCCGAGGATCAAGAGCACCGCCATCACGAGGAGGGATGAGACGAGGGCCGGCTCGATTTCAAAGTCGAGCATGTGGGCGACTTTTTCGTCGACGGTGTCGTAGAGGAAGGATGCGTCCATGCTCACTCTTTTTTCGGCGAGGGGGCGCCGCTATCCTCCTTCTCGACCTTGACCTCGATGAAATTGGAGAGGACGGAAACGACGGTAAGGGGGATGAGGCCCCCGAACGCCGTCCAGAAATTGAAGGCATTGAAACCGCCGAACCATTCGCTCCGGAAGGTGCAAATGCCCGAGACGATGAGGACGGCGGCATAAAGGAGGATGCGGACGAAATTGAAGCCGACGGCCATAAGGAGGCTGCCGGACGGGATGTCCCCCTTCCGGAGGATGGCCCGGGCACCGAAGGTCATGCTCGCGTAGGCCAAAAGGCCCGTCGCGCTCCCGAGCAGCCACCCGAGGGCGTAGGCCCCGAGGGGATAGCCGTCATCGGCGTGAAAGAAAAAGAGAGGCAGCATCGCCAAAAAGGGGACAATCGTCAAAAAAGCCAAGATGACGATGGATTTTCCCTCGGCCGTAAGGCTGAGAAAGCGTTTGACTAATTTATTCATGCTAGTGGCCTTAGCATAGGTCATTAGGGCCGAATTTTTCAAGCAAAAGGCGGTAAAATGAGGGGCGGTCTAAGCAGAAGCCATGTAAGCGCTTGCATAGAACTTCCTCCGCCCCTAAAATGAGCGGCTAACCGCGATAAGGAGACAACCATGCCATTCACCGTCAAATGCCAAGGCCAGGAAAAGACCTACGAGGAAAAGCTCTCCCTCCTCGAACTCGAAAAGGACTTCGGGATCGAGCCGGAGCGCTTCATCGCCGCGATGGTCAACAACCGGGTCCGCGACCTCAACTACGAGGTTTATTACGACGCCGAGGTCGAATTCCTCGATCTTCGGGACCACGAGGCGATGAAGATCTACGAGGCGACCCTCCGCTACATCGTGGCGATGGCTTTCCATAACCTCTATCCCGACCTCAAGATCCGCTTTGCCTACAACGTGAGCCGCTGCATCAGCGTCCATCTCATCGATTCGAAGATGGTAGCCAATACGGCGATGCTTTTAAGGCTCAACCACGAGGTCGAGCGAATCGTCGCCGCCGACTATCCGATTACCCGAACCGTCGTTCCCAATGAGAAAGCCGCCGAAATCTATCGCGAAAGGGGCTTCAACGACAAGATTTCCCTTTTGGAGTACCGCCCCGAGAAGACGGTGCACCTCAACGAGTGCAACGGCTACCTCGACTATATGTATAGCCATCTCGCCCCTTCGACCGGCCACATCAAGGACTACAAAATCCGCCTCTACGCCCCGGGCTTCCTCGTTCAGTACCCCCGCTCGGAGTGCGGCGGGAAAATCCCGCCTTTCGAGGATGCCCCGACCTTTGGAAGGACCCTCAAAGAGAGCCACGACTGGGCCAAGATTGCCGGGATCGACACCGTGGCGAAGATCAACCACGAAATCGAGCATAACGGGAGCGTCGAGTTCATCAACATCTGCGAAGCCCGCCACAACCGGATGCTCGCCGAGCTTGGCCAACTCATCGAAGACGATATCGAAGACATCCGCCTCGTATGCGTGGCCGGTCCCTCGAGTTCCGGGAAAACGACTTTCGCCAACCGCCTCCGCATCGAGCTCCTCTCCCGGGGGATCCACCCGATCCGCATTTCGATCGACGATTACTACAAGACCCGGAACGAAGCCCCGCTCGACGAAAACGGGAACCCGGACCTCGAGGCCATCGGAGCCCTCGACACCGAGCTCTTCAACCAGAACATGCTCGATCTCATCAACGGGGAGGAAGTCCAGCTCCCGAAATTTGACTTCAAGGTCGGCCACCGGGTTCCGGGAAGGAAGCTCCGTGTCCATCATGATGAACCCATCATCATCGAGGGAATCCACGCCTTGAACGATCTTCTCACTCCTTCCATTTCCAAGGCCAACAAGTTCAAGGTCTTCATCTCGCCCCAGGCCCAAATCAATCTCGACGACCATAACCCCCTCTCCCTCACCGACCTCCGCCTCATTCGCCGGCTCGTCCGTGACTACAAATTCCGCGCCGCCCCGGCCGAAGAGACCTTCTCGATGTGGGGAAACGTCCGGGCTGGGGAGTTCAAATGGATCTATCCCTTCCAAGAAGGCAGCGACTACGTCTTCAACTCCTTCCTTCCCTACGAACTAGCCGTCATGCGGAAGTACGCTCTCCCCTTGCTTAGCAACATCGACAAGGAAAGCCCCTACTTCCCCTTGGCCGAGCGCCTCATCCGGATGATGAAGTTCTTCCTCGACATGAAAGACGAATGGGTCCCTTCCAACTCCCTCATGCGCGAGTTCATCGGCGGAAGCTGCTACGCGGATGTTTGATGGGTAGACGATGAAAGAGGCCGCAAAAGCGGCTTCTTTTTTGTCTATTCCCATTGAAGAAGTTCTCTCCTTGCCCTAAACTCGGCCCGTGAAAGCAACTCTAAGCCAGGCGAGCCGGGCCCGCCTTTTCCTCGGCCTTATATGGAAGGTCGCCATCATCCTCTTCGGAGGCATCGGCCTTCTTCTCAATCTCGAGAATGCCGGGGGCTTCATGGACGGCTCCTACCTCTTTCTTTATTTCACCATCCTCTCGAACATCGCCATGATGGCCTCTTCCTTTTTCTTTCTGGTCATCGACGTCGCGGCCTTGGAAACGGGACGCGAGAATTCCCTTCCTTTCTTCCGCCTCTTCCGCCTCTCATCCGCCGTCGGGGTCGCCCTTACGATGGCCGTCTTCTTTGCCTTCCTCCTTCCAAGCGCCGGCCCCGGATACGTCGAAAGTTTGGCCAACCTGAGCGTCCATTTGATCGTGCCGGTCCTCGGAATCCTCGATTTCGTCGTCTTCGAAGGAAAGCCCACGGCCTTTCCTAAGGCTTTCGCCGGCCTCGCCTTTCCCCTCCTCTATCTCCTTTTCGTCTACGGGGTGGCCCGTCCCCTCGGTCTCTCCTTCGACCTCTCCGGGGCCAAGGTCCCCTACTTCTTCCTCGACGATGAGGCCCTGGGTTGGTTTTCCTTTGGGAGCGGGAACCTCGACTTCGGGGTCTTTTATTGGATTCTTCTCCTTTCGACCATCGTCTTAGCCCTTTCCTTCCTCCTTGTCTCTCTCCAGCGCCTCTTCCACCCAAGAAAAAGAAAAAGCCACTCCGCCTAGGAGCTAGCGGAAAGGCCCCGCCTTCTTACCGCGGGGCCTTTTCCTTGCTCGGGAGGGCGACGAAGCGTTTCTTCACCTTCTCGTAGCTGGCGACGATCTCCCCATAATAGGCCTTCCGGAGGTTCTCGTAGCGTTTCCTTGCCTCTTCGGGGGCGCTTGCTAGATATAGCGAAGCGAAGATCTTCTCGAGGCGGAAGAAACTCTCGTAAAGGCTTAGGAGGGTGACGAGGAGGAAATAGGACTTCCGGCTGTAGATGAGGAGGGGCGAGGAATGGGCGATCTCGCTGCTCATCTCGTAGACCTTGCTGTAGTCGTGGAGGCCGGCGATACGCTCGACCCCGTCCCGGAAGTTGAGCTTGAAGCCCTCAGTCGCCTCGGCCCCGTCGATATCGTAGAGCCAGCCGTACTCGATGAAGCGCTTCATGTCCTTGCTCTTGAGGCCGTGGGCGTGCATCTCCTCCTTGATCTGGAGGAAGACCTTGTCGGTTTCTTCCTTTCCCTGGATGGCTCCTCGGAAGGCGAGGGCGTACTGGAGGTGGCGGAGATAGGACTGGACGGCCTTTTCCCCAGCACCGACGAGGGCAAGGAGGATGCATTCGTTCTCATGGAGGGTCCGCCAGGTCGAGAAAGCCTCGGTCTCGTAGCCCCCGACGAGGAGCTCGAGGATGCAGCGGGCCATCGAAAGCCCCTTCGAGAGGATGTCGACGAAGAGGGTTTCCCGGGGGTCGCCCTTCTTTTGGCCGCGGAGGGTCCCAAGGATGAAATTGAGATAAAGGGAGAGGGTCGATACCTCCGGCATGTAGGGGGAAAGGAGGCTACCCTCGCTATAGGAGAGGTGCTCGTTGGTGTAGTACTTGTCGAGGGCGTAAGAGACGATGAAAGAGGCATAGGAAGGATCGCCCCGGAGGTCGGCCTCCTTCTTGTCAGGATGGGTTTGAAGGTAGAAGGTGTGCTCCCCGACGAGGTAAAAGACGATCTTGGCCGGGCTATAGGCAAAGCGGGCGAGGACCTTCGACTGGCTCGAAAGGGTCGGGATGGCCCCGAAGGCGGCTTCCGAGAGCTCGTAAAGGAAATCGACGTCCCCTTTGTAGGAAGGGAGGGCGGCTTTCAGGAAGTCGAGGAAGGATTCCTTCGAAAACTTGCGTTCCATCTTATCTCCTCGGCTTGAAGGCCCGGGTCGCCTTCACGGCCTCGAGCCAGCCTTCGTAGAGGCGGGCGGCTTCCTCCTCGGAAATGGCCGGGACATAACGCCGGGCGAACTTCCGATGGGCGAAAAGGACTTCCTCGCTTTGGTAGAAGCCGGTCGCTAGGCCTGCCATGTAAGCGGCTCCAAGGGCCGTCGTCTCGATTTGCTCAGGGACGAGGACCTCGCTTCTAAGGATATCGGCCTGGAACTGCATGAGGAGGCCGTCGGAAGAGGCCCCGCCGTCGACCTTGAGGGTCGTCAGGGGAAGCCCGGTTTCCTTCTTCATGAGCTCGATGACGTCCATCGACTGGTAGGCGATCGAATAGAGGGCGGCCCGGGTAATGTTGTGGCGGTCGCTCCCGCGGGTCAGACCGAAGACGGCTCCCCGGGCCTCGTCGTCCCAATAGGGCGTCCCGAGGCCGACAAAGGCCGGGACGACGTAAACCCCGCCGGTATCCGGGCGCCGGAGGGCATACTCCTCGACATCGGAGGATTTCTTGAACCAGTTCATCTCGTCGCGGAGCCACTGGACGACAGCCCCGCCGACAAGGACCGAGCCCTCGAGAGCGTAGGTCGCCTTTCCCTTCCGCATGGCCGCAACCGTCGTGAGGAGCCCGCCATGCGTAAAGACCGGCTTATCGCCGGTATGCATGAGCATGAAACAACCGGTGCCATAGGTGTTTTTCCCTTCCCCGGGACGGAGGCATCCTTGCCCGAAGAGGGCGCTTTGCTGGTCGCCGACGATGCCGCGGATATGGACCGAGCAATCGAAAAAGGTGGCCTCCCCGTAATCGTCGTCGCAGCTTCTCACCTCCGGAAGCATCGCGGGAGGAACATCAAAAAGCTTCAGCAAATCCTCATCGTAACGCAAGGTATTGATGTTAAAGAGCATCGTCCGCGAAGCGTTGGTGGCATCGGTAAGGAAGCTTTTTCCCTTCGTCATCTTGTAGACGAGGAAAGAGTCGACGGTCCCAAAGGCGAGCTCTCCCTTCTTGGCCCTTTCCTCGGCCCCCGGCACTTTCTCGAGGATGTAGCGGATCTTCGAGGCGCTGAAATAGGGATTGATGAGAAGCCCGGTCCGCGAACGGATGAACTCCTCTTGGCCGTGGTAGCGGTCGCAGATGGATGCGCTGGCCTTCGACTGCCAGACGATGGCATTGAAGATGGGCCGCCCCGTCTTCTTCTCGTAGACGACGGTCGTCTCCCTTTGGTTGGTGATCCCGATGGAATCGATGTCGTCCCAGCTCGCTCCGGAAACGATCATGATCTCGTTGATGACGTCGACGGTCGAGATCCAGATCCGCTCGGCATTGAGCTCCACCTCCCCGGGGCGGGGATAAAGCGGCTCGAGCTCGCGGCTGGCCTTATAGCGAGCCACTCCCTCGCGATCGACGAGGATCGCCCTCGTCGAAGTCGTCCCTTGGTCAAGGGCGAGAACGTATTTCTTCATTGGCTTAATTATCTTTCCTAATCCCCATTAAGTAAACGCGCGAGGAAGAAGAAAAAGAGGGCCGAAGCCCCCTTTCCTACTTCTTTTGGCTTTGGAGCAGGCGCTCGATCTGGTCGGTTTCCTTCGGGATGTCACGGGTAAGGACGTCGGAACCGTGCTCGGTGATGAGAAGATCGTCCTCGATCCTTATCCCGAAGCCGAGGCGGGAGAAGTAGAGCCCCGGCTCGTCGGAGATGACCATCCCCGGCTCGAGGGGGATCTTCCGGTAGGAACGATCGCTCGGGGAAAGGTAGGGATCGTGGGTGTCGAGGCCGATGAAATGGGAAACGCTATGGAAGTAGACGTCTTCCACTTTCTCCCCTTCGGATAAAAGCCCCCGCCGCGGCAGCTCCCGCTCATAGAGGGCGATGACGGCGTTCTGGAGCTCTTCGATGGTGACCCCGGGCTTGGCGAGGTCCGCCGTCATCTTGTTGGCCTCGAGGACGAGCTCGTAGGCCGAGCGCTGCTCGGGCGAGAACTTCCCGTCGGCCGGGTAGGTCCGGCTCACGTCGGCGCAGTAATAGCCGTTCCGGGCCCCAAGGTCCATGAGGACGAGGCTACCGGCGGGAATGGTATCGACCGGCCGCGGATAATGAAGGCAGGTCGTATGGATTCCGCTCGCCATGATGGTATTGAATGATTCCCCCTGATACCCGTTGCTGTCGTTGATGGCGTGGCGGAAAGCGTCGGCCAGCTCATATTCCTTCCGTCCCGGCTCGAGGATTTTCAGGGCGGCGTTGATCCCGATGTGGGTCGTCTTGATGGCGCTTCTCAGCTCTTGGATTTCCCCGACGCTCTTGCGGAGGCGGAGCTGGGTGACGAGGGGATAGGCGTTGAGGATGGCGACGTTTCCGTAGGCGTTCTTAATCGTCGAAAGGAAGTCCTCGACGTAGGTGCCATCGGCAATCTTCAGCTCGCGGTCGAGATCGACGTAGAGGCTCGAGACGTCCCCGAACTGGCTGATCGCCGGAGATAGCGTTGCGTCGAGCTTCCCTTGGAAGGAGAAATTGACGAGGACGTTTCGGATGCCGGAGCGGGCTTCGGCCTCTTCGAGGCTCAAGCGGCGGCCGTACCACTTCTCCTTCCGCTCGTCGAAGGGCGAGACGAAGAGGAATTCCTTCCGCTCCCCGTCGACATTGACGAGGAGGAGCATGCTGTCGGGCTGGTCGATGCCCGTGAGGTAATAGAAGTTCCGGGCGACCTCGAAGGGGTAGTCCTCGTCGGCCGACTTGCATTTCTCGACCCCGGAAAAAAGAACCATTGCCGACTGGGGCTCCATCATGTTGATGAGCTTCTCACGGCGCTCGCTGTATTCGCTAGCCTTGATCATGGCTTGGCCTCCTATAAACAAAGCAGTCTTCCTCCCCCGCGGCCCGGATTTCCGGGAAGAGGAGAAGGAAAGCCCTAAGAATTGTAGCATCGCCGGCAACCGGGAGGAGAACGGAGGCATGGAAAGATGGCTTTCCGGCCTCAAGCCCCATCCTTTCCGCCCGGTCGCGGGCCAGGTCATAGGAAGGATAGGGAATGTCGAGCGTGGCCTTTTTTCCCGGTTTGGCCTCGAAGGGGACGGCATCCGCCACCACCGCCTTGGCAAGATCGGAATAGGCGTGGGTGAGGCGCCCGAGGCCGAGCTTGGTCCCTCCGAAATAGCGGACGACGAAGAGGGCGCACTCGTCGAGGAGCGACCCCCGAAGGACGTTGAGGAGGGGAAGCCCGGCCGAATGGGAGGGCTCCCCGTCGTCGCTACTTCCTTCCTTCGCGCCTTGCTTATAGGCATAGCAATAGTGGTCGGCCTTCGGATAAAGGCGTTCGATCTCGACCCTCGCTAGCTTGAAGTCGGTACCCAAAAGCGGCAGCAAAACCCCGATGAAACGACTGGAAAGGATTTTCGTCTCCCGGACGACGGGCTCCTTGATAGTAAGCATTTAGAGGGATTGCCTGATGAGTCCGGCCGCTTGCGCGAGATAGCCGTCCGTCCCAAAGTAATGAGCCGAGCCGTCGAAATCGACGGAAGAGGTCTTCAATGCCGCGATTTCCGCCGTGCTCAGCAACCGGCCGCCCGACCCGTAGACGGCGGTCGAATTTTCCCCGATCGCCACGAGAGTATGGATATAGAGGCCGCCAACGACAAGTTCGTAGAAGTAGGAATCGAGGAGCGTCGATGCAAGCCCTCGTAGCGTCACGTTTTCGAGGGTCAGGCCCGCGGTATTGAGTTCCTCGATGGCGGAAACGTAAGAAGCGTCGACCGTCCTTTCGAGGAGGCCCGATGCCTCGGACAAGACCGCATAAAGCGCGCGATAGAAATCCGGATCGGAAGCATAGGAGATGGCCCTGAGTTCCTCGAGGCCGGTCGGCATCGCGCCGCCCAAAGCGTCGATTTCCTGTCGCTTAGCCGTGCTACTAGGTAGGCCTTGGACCGTTCCGATGGTAACCGTGGATATTCCCTCGATCGACACGACGATGCCAAGGAAACCCCGGTTCGGATGGGCTTCGAAGGCAAGGCCGGAAGCAAAGGACGTATTGACGAGGCTCGAGACGACGTTATTGGCAACCGAAGTAAGGCTAAGAGCTCCGCTCGCTTTTTCCATCAGCCCGAGGGTATTCGAAGAAGCGAGGAAGAGTTCCTTGAAGGCTTTGGAGGCATTCGGATAGACGTAGCTTTCGGCCGCTTGGTAGAGGGCGGCTGCCGTCGTGATCGCCGCAAGGTTCTCGCTTAGGTAAGTAAGGCCTCCGGGGTAGGCAGCCTCCCGCTCGGCGTAGGTCGGGACCTCACCGCTTCCGCTAACCATGTTCGCCTCCTCATACATCGCCTCGTGGATCGAGGAAATGAGGCTCCGCTCGGTAGCGACCGGGTCGGAAGACACTTCGTGGAGGAAGAGACTCCCGAGGTCGACCTCCAAGGCCTCGCCCGGGGCAGCGGGGACAGAAACGCTGAACTGGAGGAAGTTCCGGACGAGGATATCCCCGGAGATGTAGGCAAGATTTCCGGCGTCGGGGTCGGAAGAAAGGATGCCGCCATCCTTATCGAAGTCGGCATTGAAGAAGCCGTCGGCGTTCAAGAGGAAGGAAGCGATTTCGTAGACGTAGTCGACCCCTCCTTCACCGGAACCGTCCAACAGCGGGGCGAAGAAGTCGTCGGCGCTTTCGATTTGGTCATAGCTTTCAGCCTCGTAGTCGTAGAGGACGTTCCCGAGGAAGCGGACGAGGGAGGGAATGGCCCCGGTCCGGTACTGTTCCCGCGTCAGGAGGTGGTAGGTCGATAGATCGTAGACGAAGGAGAAGTCAGCGGCGCTATCCGAAGCGAAGAGGCTTACGGTCAGCCCGGCGTCGAGATAGACGTCGGTCGGACCGACGAGCGAGCTTTCCCCGTGGGGAGCGTTCTCGTCGCGGAAGGAATAGACGCCATTCGCGTCCGGGCTCACCGAACGGTAGCCCTCGCCATAATGGTAGTAGAGAGCCGAGGGAGCGGTTCCGGTACCGACATAGGCGATCTCGTTGAGGCGGAGGCTCCCCCGCTCGCCCTCGAGCTTCCGGTCGGTCGTCACCATCGACCAGGCTCCGAGGTTGATGGCGTCGCTGAGGAGGTACTCGGCCCCGTTAGCGATGACTCCTTCGCAGAAGTCGACGGCGTTGAGGCTTTGGAGGATCTTCCCAAGGGAAGTCGGGTTGATGTCCTCAAAGTCGAGGACCCCTTCGTTGGAGAAGTCGAGAGCGAGGCTCCCGTCGACGGAAAGCTCCTGGAAGACGGTGTTGAGGAGCCCGCCGTCCAGGCCATCGCTCACCAAGGCGTCGACGGCTTTCTCCCCGAGGCTCCTTTTCGTTTCGAAGGAATCATCGAAGGACCCGGTCGCGGCAAAAAGGGAGGAGGTCAGCTTCGCCCCGGCCGAGGGGAAGCCCCTTTCGGCATCGAGGACCGGATTGTAGGCCCGTTCGTAAAGGAAGGTCTCCACCATCATGTAGAAGAGAGTGCCTTGGAAGACATTGAGGCGGCTATCGACGGGGACGCTCGCTCCCGAAGAGGAGTCGGTCACCGCAAAGCCGGGGGTCGCCTCGAAGGGCACCGAGTTGAAGACCTTCGAACCAGCCATTTCCTGAAGGAGGACGCGAATGTTGCCTATCGCCTCTCGGGTGATCACATCGAAGCTCGAGAAGAACGAATTGAGGCTCTCGGCATCGTAGACGACATCGACGATGGAGGCGATTTCCTCCTCGCTGAACCAGCGAAGGGCAAGGGCCGAAGAGGTCGCGTCTTCGTCCGGGACTGACGGCCATTCCGCCTCAAAGTAGGCGAAATAGGGGTTCGAGCGGGCAAAGTCGACCCCCTCGAAGGCGATGCCGCTACCATCTTGGAGGGCCTTTCGGACGGCATTGGGGACCATGTCCTTGAGAAGCGGCGAGCCGCTCACAAGAGCAAGGACCGAGGAAAGCTCCTCCCGCTCTTTCGGGAGGGTCACAGCCCCTTCGCCAGCTAAGCCGTCGATGACCGAGCCAAGTCCCTCGGAATCGATGATCGCTTCGAGGCTCGTTACCCCGTCGCCGGCTTCCGAGGTCAGGAAGTCGCCCCAGTTCCGCTTGCCGGCGTCTTCATCGCCATAGGAAAGGGCGGGATAACGCTCTTCGGCGAGCCCGGCGGCTTTTTCCTCGGCGCCCGCGTAGCCTAGGTAGGCGTTGACCGGGTTCTCGCTCGAGAAATAGAGGCCGGAAATCGTCGCATTGTCGCTGAGGAGAGTGTTCAAGGCTCCGACGAAAGCGTTCGGGCTCCCCTCGGAAGCGGCATTGAAGATATAGGAAGAGGACATGTTGGCCAAAAGGCCTCCGACCTCGCCCCCATCGATGTTATCGAGGCTCGAAAGATCGGTCGAGCCGAGAAGGCCGGCATACATGGCGACGTAGCTGAGACGCTCGTTCTCGGCATCGGCATAGGGCCGCTCGAGGAGATCGGTTTGGCTACCCCACCGCCCGGTGTAATAGAAGTCGGCCCCTTCTAACGAGAAGGAATCGCCTTCCCCGGTGGCGGATTCAAGGTTGAGGGGGATGGCCGGGTAAACGATTTGGCATGAGGAAGCGGCATCGAGGATCCCGTAGAGGGCCGTCCTTACCGTCTCGGCCTCGGCCGCGTCGGCGAAAAGCTCGGCAAAGGAGAGGCTCCCGAAGTCGATGCCGAGGTTTTGCCCTTCGGCAATCGAGTCGGCGAGAGCGACGAGGGAGGCGATTTCGCCCGTCGTCCCGTCGCCGTTCCAGAAGGCATTCCGCTCCTCAAAGGTCATGAAGCGGGAAGAGCCCTCCTCGGTAAGGGCCCGGCCGAGGATTTCCTCGATCCGGATGGAAGAGGCGCCGTCGGAGCCGTAGAAGCCCGAAGCCTCGAGGGACGAGGCCAAAAGATTCTCGAAAACGGTGTATTCCCCGAAGTCAGAAGAGGAAGAGCGTTCCTCGGCAAGGGAGTCGAAGATCGCGCTCGCAGCGAGGTTCCGGAGAAGAATCTCGGCATCCGGGGTGCCGCTCAGGTTCTCGATCGAGAAATCGGTCTCGGCGCTCAGGGCGTTGGCCCGGCGGACGATGGCGGCTAGGCGCTCCATTTCCGCATCGTCATAGGGCGCCGAAAGGAAGCCGTAATCGATGTCCGCGCTTCCCCGCTCCCCGTAATAGTAATTGGCATTCTCGAGGCTCGCGCCGTTAGGGAGGGAAACGTTACTGACGGCCTCGCTTAGAACCGAGGCGAGGCCAGGATAGACGAGGCGGCTGTCGTTGGCGGCCACGAGGAAGGCGGCGAGGCTAGCTTCCCGCTCGTCGAGGAGGGCTTCCTCGGCCCCTCCCGGGAAGAGGCTTCCGACGTCGATGCTTCCAGAAAGCTCGAGCCCGGTCTCCTCAAGGGTGGAAAGGGCATCCATGAGGGCATCGATTTCCTCTTCCCAAGAAGCGAAGCGGGCTTCGTCTTCCATCCCGGGAACATCGATCCGGCCGATGACTTCATCGATCCGCTCGGACGTCAAGGCATCGCCCTCGTCCCCGTAGTAGCCGCTCGAGGACAAAATGTCGTCGACCATCTGGACGAAAGCCGGGTAGTAGCCTTCTTCTCCGGCGGGCAAGGTATTGAAAACGTAGCTTCGGGCCGCTTCCCGAAGAAGGTTCTCGGCCGCCGGCGAATCGACGACGGAACCGATGGAAAGGTTCCCGAGGTCGTCGACGAGCGAGCCGTAGAGCATGACATAGCTGAGGGTTCGGGCCTCCTCTTTGTACTCGGCGGAGGAAGCCTCGAGGAGCCATTCGGAATTGACGGCATATCCTTCCCCGATGGAAGCGGCCCCCGTCTCGACGATGCTTGCCAAAGCCGGGCGGATGATCTTGGAATCGGCCGCCGCGACGAGAATGTTCTCGAGGCGGGCGCGCTGGAGGCTATAGCTGCTCCCCTCCGCGAAGAAGGACATCGGGTCGGAGGCGAGGCTATCGGTGGAAACCCCGCTCTCCTGAACGGCGGATACCGTCGCGACGATGGCCTCGTTTTCGACGTCCCAGGCTTCCACGATGGCCGCGAAGTCCTCATGGTCACCGCGGACGGAAGTAACGTAGGACTCGGCCTCGCCTTCCTCAAAGAGACCGCTATCCTCAAGCAGGGTTCCGAGGATTCCCTCGTAGGCCGTCTTGGCATTCCCGGCGGCGAGGGAGTTGAAAAGTTGGCTCCCGGAAAGGGACTGGAGGAGCGGCCGGACAAGGTACTCGGGAGAGACATCATTGATGTCGATGGAAACCGTCCCATCCTCGCCGATGGCCTCGGCAATGCCGGTCGAGGGGTCGAGAACGGCATAGACGAGCTTGCTCATCGTCTCGGCCTCGCTTTCGAAGACGTTGCCGCTTACAGCGATGGTTTCTTGGTAAGAGGCAAGGGTCGGCTCATAGAAGGCATCCAGGTTGCTCAGGCCTTCGGCCGAAGGGAAGGTGGCGGCAATCTGCTCGGAAAGGAGACTATAGAGCGAATAGTTGAGGACCCGTCCGAAAACGAGGAGCTCGGTCGCGTCGCGGAGGAGGAAGTCGAGGGGCTCGGGGCTCATTTCCTTGAGGCTCATCCCCCCGTCGACGGCAATCGAATCGATCCCGCCGAGGGAAAGGATGTCCCGGAGGATGAGGGCAAAGCGATGGGCTTCTTCCTTCCAGAGGTCTTGGCTCGCCTCGACATCGGCGGCACTTCCGCCTTCGACGGCGGTCGAGCGGATGTCCAAGGCGAGGGCGGCAACCCCGTCCCCATCCGGCACCTTGAAGAAAGAGGCGGCTTCGCTTCCGGCCGGAAGGTTGTCTTCGATCATCTTCGCGACGATCCGTGGGAAGGAATACGTATAGGTCCCGCCCTCCTCGCGGCTGACAAAGAGGTCGCTCGTGGCAAGGACACTAACGATGTTCTCGACGGCACCCGGATCGCTATTGAAGACATCGATCGTCCCGCCGTCGAGGAGGCCGGCGGCCCCAAGCTCGTCGACGGAAGCGATGAGGACGTCAAGGTTCTGTCCTTCCTTTTGCCAATCGGTGACGTTGGCGAAGGAAAAGCCTTCCGCGAAGAAGGAAGCGAAGGCTTCGCTATCCTCTAGCAAGCCATCGAGGACCGGGCCGAAGCAATCGCGGAAGATGAGGCTCTCGTCGAACTTGGCAAAGGCCGCCTCGAAGGAAACCTCGGCAAAGGAGCCAAGGTCGATGTTCTCATCCAAAGCCGCATCGACGAGCCCTGAATCCATGACGTTGACAAGGGCCGCCACGAAATGCTCCATTTCGGCGGCCGTCGCCTCCGGGGCAAGGCCGGAAAGAGTCGCTGAAAGGTTCTCCGGCTCCTTGAGGCCGATGGTCGAGAAGACGAGGCCGATGAGGGATACGATGTTGGCGTTGTTTTGGCCTCCGACGACCGGGTTGAGCATCGGGCTCGCGGCGACGGAAGAAAGAAGGTCGGCGAGCTCGCCGGAATGATCGGCGATCGTCGAGATGGCGTTCTTGAGGGGTCCGCCGGTGAGGTTCTGCCCGTTAAGGGAGGCAAGGTAGGCGAGGAGGTCCTGGGCATCGACGAGGGTCGTGAGGAGGTTGCTCAGCTGGCTCCCGATGTTCGGAACGGTGAAATCGAAGGTCAACTCGACCCCGAGGTCGGCGATCGGGGAATCCTCGCCCTCGAGGAAGCCTTCGAAGGCCTGGGGGATAATGGCCGTGGCCAGGCGCGAGGAGTCGAGGCCGGCGAGGCCGGCGACAAGGCCGTCGGCAAGTCCTTCGTCGACGCCGACGAAACTCTGGTCGGGGGCGAAATAGATGCCGGGCATCGCCTCGACGTGGAGGAGGAATTCGCGGCCGGCTTCGGTCGTCGCGAAGTCTCCGACGACTTCGAGAAGGGCGCTCCACTCGGGAAGGATGATCGAGTGATCGGCGGCCATGTCGATAGCGATCTCGGAAAGGTCAACTGCCTTGTCCTCGCTCAGCTGGAGGGACTCGTTGAGGCTATTCTCGAGAATGGTGATGAGCTTCGGGGTGGCATTGAGAAGGAATTCGGTCCCGAGAAGGGGCGTGATGGCCCCGTCATCGGCCTCCCCGGCCGCCGCCTTGGCCGTCTCGGAAGTGCCGACGAGAGCCGCCTTGGCCTTCTCGAAGTTTCCGTCCTCGAGGATCGGGGCGAGGAAATCCTGGTAGGAGAAGGGCTTTTGCTCGCCATTCCAGTCCGGGATGGCATTGCAGACGGCAAGATAAAGGTCGGGGTCGACGTTCACGAGATTGACGGTCGAAAGGAAGAAGTCGGCGAAGATCTCGCCCCATTTGATGTCCTTGTAGGCCTCCGGGATGAGGGTCGGCTTCCCCTCTTCCGGCGCGAAGTCGGAAAGGTTTACGGCCGGTAGGAAGTCGGCGACGGTAAGCTCCTCGGAAGCGACGTTCCCGCTTTCGTAATCCTTGTAGGCTTGAATGGTAAGCGCGCTTTCGATGAGGGCGTCGAAGATCTGGAGGTTCTCCCCGTCGAGGGAAGAGAAGACCGAGGCGACGACCGAGGCGTTGTCCTCGCTCAAGACGTTCCCGGCGACGACCGAGGAAGCGCCGAGCTCCCCGGTCTCGGGGTCGACGATCCCTTCGACGAGATTCGAGTCGAGGACCGTGTCGTAGATATCGGCAAGTTCCTCGAGGGTAAGCTCATAGTTGCCGGAGAAGTCAATGCCGGTCCCGACCTTGATGTAACTAGAGACGGGATCGATGTTCTCAAGAATCGAAAGGCCATAGGGCAAAACCCCGGTCACCAGGCGACTCCCCGCAAGGCTCCGGAGGGCCTCCGGGGCGGCAGAAGTCGTCAAAAGGAGGGGCCATTTGATGTTGTCGAAGCCCTCTTCGGAGACGACCCCGGACTGGACGGCAATCGTGAAGACCTCGGCCAAGGAGGAGAGCTCGTTCAGGAAAGACATCTGGATTTTTTCCTGCTCGCCGAGGGAAACGCTCGTCGAGGTCAGGAACTCGACGAGCTTCACGTCGAGGCTTTTGCCCTCGCTATCCTTGTTCCAGGAGAAGAAAGCCTTGGCGAAGGCCGAATTGTCGTAGGCATCCACCACTCCGTCGATGGCTTGGTAGATCGAATTGTCGACGGTATGGAGGACGGTTTGGTCCTCTTCGTCGAGCTGGGCCCCGTTCCAAGCGGCACTTAAGGAATTGGCCATGCTCGTCAAGGGGGCGAGGAACATGGCAAGGCAAAGGACGGAGACAAGGCAATTGGTAAGGCCGCCGACGATCTTTCCTTTCCGGTAAGAAGCCTTCCGCTTGTCCTTGCTTATGAAGCGCTTGAAGGCGAGGTGCCATAGAAGGAAGACGAAGAAGGTCCCGAAAATGGCGATGAGAATGGCATCGACCATGATGAGGAAGAAAGAGACGAGACTCACGGCCAAAGAGAGGGCATAGGCTGAAAGATCGGCCGGAGCCATGTTGACGTTCAGGGCTTTGCAGAGGTTTTCGATATAGCCGGAAACGACCGTGAAGGCCGTCGTGCCTTCGCTAGCAATAGTGACGCTCGTCCCGTTAACGTTCAACGTAAAAGACGGCAATTCCCAGCTGCTTCCAAGGCCCAGCTGGCCAAGGTCGAAGGTTCCGACGGCATTGACGATCGGCTGGAGGGTCAGCATCGCCACCGCTGCCAGAAGGGCGAACATCACGAGCCGGTAGGTCCCGTAACGCCACCCTCGGAAGAGGCCGCGGAGGAAGCCTAAGAAAACGATGACCAAGGACCCGACAAGAAGGCCGAGGGTCACATAATTGACAACGTTGACAATGGCGGAGGCGTCGATGCCCGCGCTGAGGAAAACCGGAACTGCAATCATCTTTATGATTGTAAGGCAGACAAAGGGGCGAAGCAATCGAGCAATCCGCCTCTTTCTCCTTGGAGAAGGGGAAATCGTTTATAATCCCGGGGATGAAAGAACCAGAAAGCGGCCGGCCAACCGGCCTCCATTGCACCCACCAACGCCGCTGCGAATGCGGGAAAACCATCGACGCGGCCCGGGATGCCTGCCCCTACTGCAGCCGCGTTTATGACGATCCATGGACCCGCTGCTTCGAACGCATTTGCCCCCTCGGGACATGGCGGGAGCTTGCCCTTTTCCTCATCGGCCTTTTCGGTTTCCAGCTGATTGGTCTCCTTCTTTCGATCGTCGGCCAAGCCTGGGCCCAGGAAGTCCTCGTCGGGGCCGGGCTCACCGGCGGTTCCCTCCAACAAGCCCTTCTCGATTACGCCAGCTCAGCGGCCTTCTCGAGCTTCGTCAACTACGGCGCCTATGTCGGTTTCTTCATCGCCGTAGCCATCGTCGTCTGGCCGGACCTCTCCTATATCGCCAAGCGGCAGTTTTCCAATTGGAGGAAATACCTCATCGGGGCCGGGCTGGGCTTTGCCCTCATCTTCGCCTCGATCCTTTGGAACCTCATCGTCCTCCTCGCCGGCGGTGGCACGAGCGACAACCAGGCCGGCGTGACCAATATCGTCACCTATTCGCCCTTCCTCGGCATCTTGATTACGGGCATCATAGGCCCGATTTGCGAGGAATTTGCCTATCGGGTGGGCCTCTTTAACCTTGGGATGCGGATCAATCGATGGGTCGCTTACCTCTTCGCGACGGTCGTCTTCGGCCTCATCCACATGAAGGACTTCGGCTCGGTAAACGAATGGCTGAACTTCCCCTCCTACCTCATCGCCGGCGGCATCCTCGCCTTTACCTACGACCGCTTCGGCCTCTCGGCATCGGTAAGCGCCCACGTCGTCAACAATCTCTACGCGGTCATCATGACCCTGATTGCCCAATGAACGCCAAGCGTTTCCAGATTCTCGACGGCTTTTCCCTCAAGGTCCTGGCCTTGCTTCTCATGCTCCTCGACCATGTCGGGGCCTTCATCCAAATGACCTACGTCCCGGTCGAGGGCAATCCCCTTTACGTCGCCGTCATCGTCCTCCGGGCCATCGGGCGCCTTTCCTTCCCTCTTTTTGCCTTCTTCGTGGCCGAAGGGATGCGGAAGACCCACGATCGGGGAAACTACCTTCTCCGCTTCGCCATCCTTTTCGTTCTCGTGCTCATCGCCCAGGCTGGCCTTGGCCAAATCCCGGCCTTCGCCTCCCTTTCGGGGCTCGCCCAGCCTTTCGGGGACCTTCTTTCGTTCGCTGCCATCGCCTACCTCTACGAAAAGGGCGGGAACTGGCGTTTCCTCATCGCCGTGCCTGCCGTTTACCTCATCGGCTCCGGCGTTTTGAACATCCTTTCGGTCAACGGCATCCAAACCTACGTCCCGGTCTATCTCCTAGCCCAGTACAACATCATGGGCCTTGCCCTCTTCCTCGCCCTCTATTTCCTTCCGAAGGCCATGGATGGAAGGCTCGTCGGGGCCGGACTGCTCGCAAAGGACGGGGCCGAAGTCTCCTTCCCCCGTCCGGAAAGCTATGGGCCGGAAGCCTACCGCCGCCACCACAATGCCCTGAACGCTGCGGCCGTGGCTGCCGTCTTCGCCGTCCTCTGGATCGTTTCCTACCTCACGCCCCTCCTCGGCTTTTCCTTCGAGCCGCTCGGCCAAACGGGCCTCTCCTTCGAGATGTACGGCATCCTCGCCGCCTTCTTCCTCCTCCTTTATAACGGACGTCGCGGCTATCATCCGAAATGGTGGGTCTATTTCGAATGGTCCTTCTTCCCGGTGCATATCCTTTTGCTTGCCGCCGTCTTTGCCCTAATATCCCTTTAGTTACAGGAGGTCAGTCATGCTCAAGCACGTCAAGGACGAAGCCGAATTCGATGCTACCGTGAAGGAAGGGACCATCTTGGTCGACTTCTACGCCGATTGGTGCGGGCCCTGCAAGATGCTCGCCCCGATCGTCGAGAAACTCGCCGAGGAGTACCCCGACGTCGACTTCGTCAAAATCAACGTCGACGAGGCCCCGCGCCTAGCCGCTCGCTTCGAGGTCTACTCGATCCCGACCCTGCTCCTTTTCGATGGCGGCAAGCTCAAGGACAAGCAAGTCGGCTACGTCCCCGAACCCCGGCTCAAGGCTTTCATCGGAAAGTAAGGGAAACGAAAAAGGCGCTTCCGCGGAGGCGCCTTTTCCTTATCTTCGCCTTATTCTTCGATGATGACCTTGCCCTTATGGACGTAGACGTCGGGTTCCTCGACGACCGAAGTCCCCTTTCCGACCCGGATTTCCCCGGAGCCGAGATTGACGATGGAAGGAACCGGCCCGATGACGTTGCCGTTGACCTCGCTATTCTCGAAGGCGAGGTCGCTTTCCGGCCCGAAGGTGCAATCGACAAGCCGGAGGTTCTTGCAATAGCAAAGGGGCTGGTGGGAAGCGATGCGGCAACGGATGAGGGTGAGGTTCTCGCTATACCAGGCCAGGTACTCCCCTTCGAGGGTCGAGTCGACGATCGTCACGTCTTTGGCGTGCCAGAAGGCATCGCGGCCGGAGAAGGAGCAGTTCTCGAAGCGGGAGTCATGGATGTACTGAAGGGAATACTTCCCGTCGAGCTTCATGTCCGCGGCCTCGATCTTCGTGGAGTCGAGGAAGGAGTACATG
>CASEWT010000006.1 GCA_949291655.1 uncultured Bacillota bacterium | reverse complement strand
TTCTTCTCGACCCACCTCATCGACGTCGTGAGCAACCTCTGCGACGAGATCATCGTCTTAAGGAAAGGGGACCTCGTCTTCCGCGGGGAAGTCGCCGACCTCCACGCGAAGGGCATCGACCTCGAGCAGCTCTTCCTCGAGCTCCTCGAAAGTCGGAAAAGCGAGGCAAAAGCCCAATGAAAGAGACGAAAAAGTAAGTCTTCTCCTTCCGGAAGTTCCTCGTCCTTTTCCGGATGCTCTTCCGCGAGAAGAGCCATCTATCCTTCCGCGGGGACCTCAAGCGGACCCTCGTGAAGCTCATGAGCCTCCTCGTCCTTTTCCTCGCCCTCGGCTTCCTTTCCTACGGGGCCTATTACCTTGCCGCCTCCTTCAATGTCTTCTCGACTGTCTTCTACGTCCCCTTGGCCGTCCCTTCGATGGTCATGGCCTTCCTTCTTCTCTTCGGCTTCCTTTCCCTCCTCTCGGGGCTGAGGCGCTCCCTTTTCCTTAGCCCCGACAACAAGATCCTCCTTACCTATCCCTGCACCGGCTCGACCCTTTTCCTGGCCCGGCTGGCCGTCTATTTCGTCCATGAGCTCGGGCGGAACTTCGTCGTCCAGTTCCCCCTCCTCCTCGGCTACATGGCGGTGATGGGGGCCCCGGGGGGCCTCTATCCGTGGCTTCTTCTCGCCCTCGCCTTCCTTTCTTTCTTCGAGGTCATGCTCGCCTCCCTTTTCGTCATTCCCTATCACCTTCTCGCCTCCTTCCTCGAGGAGCGGCGGGCCCTCCGCCTCCCCCTCCTCATCGCCCTTTTCCTCGCCTTGGCCGGCCTTTTCGTCGCCGCCGTCCTCCTCGTCCCCGACTCCGTCGACATCTTCACGAACTGGAGCTACTACAGCCGCATCGTCCAAGGCATCCTCAACGGTTTCAAGGCGTATCTTTCGCCTTTCTATGCGGCGACGACCTTCCTTGTCGGGGAGCCGACCGGCTATAGCTACCAGGCCTTCCCCCTCTTAAGCCTCTACGCCTTCCTCGGGATGGCCCTCCTTGCTTCCCTATCGCCCCTCTTCGACGTCTTCGTCCTCAATCCTTTCTACCTCCGCCTCTCCTCGGGGAGTGCCCTCGGGGGCGAAGGGAAAGTAGGAGCGGGGAAGGGCAAGGAAAACCGCCCCCTCCCGCCTTTCGTGAGCGCCCTCAAGAAGGAAACCCTCCTCCTCAAAAGCGGGGGCGAGCGCGGCCTCGTCTCCCTTTCCCTCGCCTTCCTCGCCCTTCCTTTACTCGCCCTCGCCCTCGGCAAGCTCTTCCACGGGATGGACCTCTCCTCCCGGGGACGCTACTACGTCGAGGTGCTGATGCTCCTCATCTTCCTCCTTGTTTCCCTCGCCTCGGCCTCGGCCCTCGCTCGGAGCTTCACCGAGGAGGGGATGGGCTACCTCCTCAGCCGTTCCTATCCCCGGCCTTCCTTCTTCTTCATCCTCCCGAAGCTCGTCTTCCCGGGGGTCATCGGAAGCCTTTCCCTCGTTGCCTCGAGTTTCCTCTATGCCCTTTTCTACGGGCTCGACCCGGCTTCTTCCGCCCTTTTGGCCGCTTCCCTTGTGCTCTTCTACCTCGGGACGTGCCTTTCTGCCCTTGCCTTCGACTTCGTCCATCCCTCCTCGACTTTCCTTCAGGACGGCTCCTCCCTCAAGGGAGAGAGGGCGGCGACCCTTCTCGCCTTCCTCGTGAGCGCGGCGACCGCCGCCCTCTTCTTCCTCTATCGGAACGAAGGGGTGCTCCCTTCCTACCTGAAGCTGCTTGCCCTCGCCCTCCTCTACGGGGGGATAAGCGCGGCCATCTTCTATCTCAAAGGCCGCTACCAAGGAAAGGAGGAAGCCCGTAGATGAAGAAATCGGTCGCCCTCGTCGTGGCTTTCATCGCCCTCCTTGGCATCGTCCTCGTCGCGAGCTTCGGGACGAATCCCCAAAACATCATCGTCCCGGTCTACATCGAGACGATTTCCCTCCTCGACATGGACGGGAACCCCCTCCGGGAGAACGCCGCCGGGGACAAGTTCCTTTCCCTGGCCTTCGTGCCGACCTTCGTCGACGAGGATGGCGTTTCCTACATGCGCTACGCCTTTTCCCTCGCCTTCAACGAGGGCGGGGAACCCCCGAGCAAGGAAGACGTCCTCTTCCAGCTCGACGCCTCGGCCGTCGACCCGAGCGACGGCCTTCCGGTCTTCCAGGTCGAAGGCGGCAATTACGAAAGCGGGGTCTTCCTCATCAAGGAAGTGGCCCCCGAGGTCGCCAGCTTCGCCTCGGCGACGGTGAGCGTATCTCCCAACGACGGGGGTCCGGGGACCGGCGACAGCTGCATTCTCCTCGTTCGCTTCTAGGCTTTTTCCCGTCGCGGACGGCTTTCCCTCCTTTCGGAGGACCCGGGCTGCGCATTGGCTTACACTTGGGTCAATGGCGGCTTTATAATGGCGATGAACGCCAAGGAGGATTTCAGGGTGGAAGCGTGGTGGCGCAATTCAATCGGGTACATCGTTTACCCGGCGGCCTATAAGGACGCGAACGGCGATGGGATCGGCGACCTCCCCGGCATCGTCGAGAAGCTCGACTACCTTCGGGAACTCGGGATCGATCTCCTCTGGATCTGCCCGATCTTCGACTCCCCGATGAAGGACAACGGCTACGACGTGAGCGACTACCTCCACGTCAATCCCCTTTTCGGGAGCGACGAGGATTTGAAGACCTTGCTCCGCGAGGCCCATCTCCGGGGGATCCGCGTCCTCCTCGATTTCGCGATGAACCACACCAGCGACGCCCACGAGTGGTTCCTGAGGGCCAAGGAAGACCCTTCCTCCGAGGAAAGGTCCTACTACATCGTCCGGAAGGGCCGGCGGGACGCCCAGGGGAACCTCCTTCCTCCCAACAACTGGGGGAGTTTCTTCTCGACCTCGGCCTGGGAAAGGATGCCGGGGACCGAGGACGAGTTCTACCTCCACGTCTTCGCTCCCTCGATGCCGGACACCGACTGGTCGAATCCCCGGCTTCGGGAACGCTACTACCAGATTGCCCGGCACTACGTCGACCTCGGGGCCGACGGCTTTAGGATGGACGCCATCTCGCATTTGGCCAAGAACCCGACCTATGAGGATAGCCCCCTTCCGGTCGGAAGGGAGGGCTACGTCCTCGACCCGAGCGAGTTTTCCAACCGCCCGGAACTGCTAACCTACCTCCGGGAATTCCGGGAGAAGGGCGTCAAGGAGGACACCCTCCTCGTCGGGGAGGTCGGCGGCTGCGTCCAGCCTGCCCAAGCCCGCCTTTTCTCCGAGCGGGGAAAAGGACCGATCAACCTCGTCTTCAACTTCGACACCGTCTGGAACAACGGGGCCTACGGCTCGATCGACAAGAAGGACGAGGAAATAAAGACCGACGTCATCTCCCTCAAGAACAACTTCATGCGGTGGTACCAAAACGCCGCGACGTGCGACCTCCCCCTTTATTGGTGCAACCACGACCACCCCCGGGTCCTTAGCCAATACGGCTCGGTCCTTTACCGCGCCGAAAGCGCCAAGATGCTCGTGACGACCCTCCTCTTCCTTTACGGAACTCCCTTCATCTACCAGGGGGACGAAATCGGGATGAGCAACGTCACCTACGACCGCCTCGAGGATTTCCTCAATGACGAAGCCAACCGCGACGCCTTGAAGAGCATGAAGGAGGCGGGCTACGACGATGCGACGATCCTCCGCTTCTGGCGGAGGGCCAACCGGATCAACGCCAGGACCCCGATGCAGTGGGACAAGACGAGCAACGCCGGCTTCTCGAAGGCGTCCCCCAAGGTCAAGGTCAATCCCAACTACCTCGAAGGGGTGAACGTCCAAGAGCAGATGGAGGATCCCTATTCGATCCTCAACTACTTCCAGTACGCCATCTCCTTTAGGAAGAACGCCATCTACAACGACATCGTCAACAACGGCAAGCTCGAGATCGTCGACTATAACCATCCCGACGTCTTCGCCTACCTCCACCGGGGGAGCTCGACCATCATGGTTATCTCGAACTTCCGGCCCCACGAGACGTATTTCACCTTCAATTACGAGATCGCCGACATCGTCCTCCACAATTACGACGGGGTTCTCCTCAAAGACCACGTCTTCACCCTCCGCCCCTTCGAGTGCTATCTCCTGAAGATCCGCTAGATGCGCGAGTTCGTCTATCTCTACCGGTCCGAGGGACCCCTTGACCACCTCGCCCTCGAGGGCGCCCTTTCTTCCCTCGGGGTCCCTTTCCGCCTCGAGCGGGAAGCGAATACCTCCGGCCTCGTCTACGCCTCGAAGGACCTTTTCATGCCCCTCCATGCTTCCCTCATGGCTATCCGGGACGACCTTGGGACGACCCTTTCCTTCCTCCGTAGCCACGCCGACACCCCCCTTTCGAGGAAGCTCATCGTCGAGGGGCTCTCCTACTTCCCCAATAGCGCCTTCTTCCCTTCCGACGTCCTCCTCCGGGAGTTCTATTACCGCGACTACTCCTCCCTCCCGCTTCTAAGGGGCGAGTTCTCGGGCCTCGACCGCGAGGTTTATCTTACGGCCATCGCCTACCTTCGTAGCGGCCTCGACGCCATCAAGGCGAGCGAGGCCATCTACGTCCACCGGAACACCTTCAACTACCGCCTGAACAAGTTCGTCGAGGCGACGGGGATCGATCCCCGGGACTACCATAACGCCCTCCTCATCGAGCTCTACGAAGCCTACGGCCGGAAGTAGGGAAACAACGGCAAAACCCCGCTTAAAGAACGCAAAGCGGGGTTTTTGTTTGCCTTCTTCTGCCCTTCTTGCAAGGGGAAGGCAGGAGGATCTCAACCTTCCTCATTCGATTTGTGCACCGTGCACTAGACAAGGTGCAAGCGCTTTCATATAATCGCCTCAGCCAAGCGGGGATTGCCCCGGAAAAGGAGATACATGGCCCTTATCAAGAAAAAGGCGAAAGCCGAAGAAGCGGCGGTCGAAACGGCCTCCGAAGAAAAGAAGGAAACCAAGAAGGAAGAAGGCAAGCGCGAAGTCCCGACCGACCTCGCCTACGTCTCCCTCCGCCACGTCGACAAGATCTACGACAACGGCGTCCAGGCCGTCTTCGACTTCAACCTCGACATCAAAAAGAAGGAGTTCATCGTCTTCGTCGGCCCCTCGGGCTGCGGGAAGTCGACGACCCTCCGGATGATCGCCGGCCTCGAGGACATCAGCTCCGGCGAGCTCTACATCGACGGCGAGTACAGCAACGACCGCTCCCCGAAGGACCGCGACATCGCGATGGTCTTCCAGAGCTACGCCCTCTACCCGCACATGACCGTCTACAACAACATGGCCTTCGGGCTTAAGATCCGCCACCTCCCGAAGAGCGAGATCGACGAGCGCGTCCATAACGCCGCCAAGATCCTCCAGATCGAGGAATACCTCGACCGGAAACCGAAAGCCCTCTCCGGCGGCCAGCGCCAGCGGGTCGCCCTCGGCCGGGCCATCGTCCGTAACGCCAAGGTCTTCCTCATGGACGAGCCGCTCTCCAACCTCGACGCCAAGCTCCGGGTTCAGATGCGTTCGGAAATCATCAAGCTCCACGAGGCCCTCGGCTCGACGACCATCTATGTCACCCACGACCAGACCGAAGCCATGACCATGGCCTCGCGGATCGTCGTCATGAAGCTCGGCCACATCCAGCAAATCGGCTCCCCGATCGAGATCTACAACAAGCCGGCCAACGTCTTCGTCGCCGGCTTCATCGGCTCCCCGTCGATGAACCTCATGAAGGCGACCTACGAGGACGGCTGCGTCATCCTCGGGAACGGCAAGAAGATCAAGTGCCCCGAAGGCTGGGCCAGCGCCCATGAGGCCTTCTACAAGGCCGAGATCGAAGCCGACAAGGCGGCCATCGCCAAGATCCAGGCCGAATCGGCCACGACGAAGGACGAAGCGGCGACTTCCCGCCTCCAGCAGGCCGAGGCCAAGCTCCGTGCTGACGAGGCGGCCCTCTCGAGTGCCCACGAAATCATCTTCGGCATCCGTCCGGAGGACATCCACGAGGGCGACGAAGAGCACGTCAAGCGCTATGGCGGCGAGCCTTACGACATCGCCGTTGCCGTCGCCGAGCTCCTCGGCCACGAGTACTACGTCCATAGCGACTTCGCCGGCGGCGACCTCGTCGCCAAGATCCCGCTTACCCACGAGATCAAGATCGGCGACCAGATGAAGATCCTCTTCGACGTGCGCAAGGCCCACATATTCGACAAGGCGACCGAAAAGCGGATTTACTAGTCCTTAGGACCAATCGAGGGGTAGGGAAACCTGCCCCTTTTTCATGCGAACAAACGGGGCTTCAAAACGGCAAGGTCTTTAAGGCCCTTCCCCTGGGCTTTGAGATTTCCGAAGTCTCCCCCCAAGCACTCGGTAGGAACGAAGGAACCTTTCGATGCCCTGAGGGGTTTCGCGCTTACCGAATCAATCGGGCCTCACTATGCTTGTCGAGGAGAAGGGAATGGCCCGGTCCATGCCCAGGAAGGGCAACTGCATCGACTGCTGCAATGGCAGGAGGAAAGCAAAATGGATGCTCACGGCAAAATGCCGGGCGGCATCCGCGTTGACGAGCCGAGAGAAGCCTAGGGATAATAGTGTCTATGATTCGGGGCACCCATAAAAAGCGGTGTATACAATATGTATTTTGAAAAGTTAGTTGAAGAGTTTAAGGAAATTAACGAGGTAGAAGCACTGGCCTTAGGCGGATCAAGATCTTCCGACAATTATGATGAAAAATCGGATTACGACCTTTGTGTTTACGTAACGAATGTGCCTTCCTTAGAAGTGAGAAAAAGAATACTAGATGGAACTTGTAGATATATTGAACTTTCTAACTCATATTGGGAATTGGAAGACGATTGTACGTTAAAAGACGATATTGATATTGATATCTTGTATCGCCATTTGGACGATTTTGCCAAAAACATCTCAAGAGTGGTGGATGATGGAGTGGCTTCCAATGGTTATACCACCTGTTTGTGGCATAACTTAAAGACTTGCAAAATCTTGTTCGACCGAAATGGCAAACTTGGAAAATTCAAGAAACAATATGACATTAAATATCCAGAAAAGTTAAAAGAAAACATAATAAAAAGGAATTTGTCATTATTGAGCGGTTATCTGCCTTCATATGATAAGCAAATAGAAAAAGCCTTAAATCGTTCCGATTTTATCAGCGTCAATCACCGTTTAGCAGCCTTCATCGAATCTTATTTTGACGTGATATTTGCCGTAAACGAGATTACTCATCCAGGCGAAAAGAGAATGATGTTTTATGCATTGAAAGAATGTGAAATTTTGCCAAAAGATTTTAAAAGGAATTTTGATTTATTGTTATCCAACGCTTTTATTGATAAAGAAACATTTTTAGATACTCTTCAAAGAATGATCAAGGAACTACAAGCGATCATAAGTTTTTAAAAGCAACGCCTCTAACAAAAAGGCAAGCTTGAATAAAATAGCCAACTCCGCAAAAAGCCCTTTCTAGCCACTGCCAGAATACCTTCTGAAAACCCCGGTCCCTGAGACCGATTTTGCTTATCCGTGATGGCTTTTTCCTGCCTTTTGCGAAGGCTCCGGAGGCAGTCACCTCGGCATCGAAAACGTCAAGGTCATGCTTCGGTAACGCTTTGCCCTCGTCGACTGGCGGGAGGCGCGGGAGGACGTAGGGAACTTCCTTATGCCCGGCTTTTTTACGAAGCGAGACAAGTCAGAAACGCCTCTCGGTTTGGAAAGTTTCTCTCCGGGTGGCGGGCCGGGAGCTATCTGGAAGCGCGGCCGTCCCATCCCGTGGGGAAGGGCTCCGTCTAGGACGGAAGGGGACAAGCGCTCCCGAACCACTTTGGCCAACGCCTAAGCCCCGTCCGGCCTCAGCCTTGGCATCTACCCCAGCCTCTTCCGCGCCCGGCTTTTTTCAGGGGAAGAGAAGCGGTTTTTAGGCTAGGCGGTTTTTATGGGAGTGTTGGCTCCGCTGTCATCAAACCTATTGATTTGCTCTAAAAAAACCAATATATTTGGGTTATCTGGAGAAATATATGCTTTATTCGACGGGCGACTTGCATCTGAAATATCTGGATTACGTTAACTCAGGGGCCAAAATCGAAACCGAGGTTAAGCGAGGGAACCTCTTTCCGGTTACCCATGGCCTTTATAGCGACGACCGGCATGTCGATCCCTTTTCTCTAGCCCCTTATATTTACGGTCCCTCGTACATATCTTTCGAGACGGCCCTTTCCTTTTACGGCCTGATTCCCGAAAGAACGCTTAGCGTTGTTTCGGCCACTTGCCTCAAAAGGCGGAGGAAAGAGTATCAGACTCCTTTTGGAACCTTCCGTTACAGGGATGTTCCGGTCGAGGCTTTTCCCTTTGGCCTCCTGGACATGGAGGCCAAGGGGATCCCATATAAGATAGCTAGCCCGGAAAAGGCGCTCCTCGACAAGCTTTATGCCCTTCGCGGGGTCGGCTCTTTGAAACAACTGAAGGACCTTCTTTTCGCCGATCTCCGGATCGACGAGGAGCAATTTCGAAATCTCGACAAAGCCAAACTGGTCGCGTACGGCTCTTATTACCGGAGCCGGAACATCTCTCTCTTGACCGAGATGCTCGCGAAAGGAGGCAACATCACGTGGTGAACGAGGGTTTGTCGTCGCGTTTTGAAGAATATCGAAACGCCGGTTTGGATGCGAAGGCATTCGCTATCAGGGAAGTTTTTCAGGAAATCGTTTTGTTCGGCCTATCCGAAGCCTCCTTTTTCGACCGGGCCGGATTTTACGGCGGAACGGCCCTTCGCCTTTTCGTTAACCTTCCGCGCTTTTCCGAGGATTTGGATTTCACCCTTCTTTCGCCCGAAGGCTCCGCCAGGATCGATCAGGCCTTCCCGAGCATCAGGCGGAGTTTCCTCTCCTGCGGAGTCGACCTCCCGATCGATCTCTCTATCAAGGAGAAGAAGGGCCCAAGCAACATAATGTCGGGATTCGTATCCGTTAACCTCGCCGATGCTTTGGCTCTCTTCTTCGGCGAATCGAGCAGCAGGGGCGTGAATCCCGATCAGAAGCTCAAAATCAAAATCGAATGCGACGAGCGCCCGGCTTTGGGGTTTGCCTCCGGACCGGCCTTCCGGGCCTTTCCTTTTCCCTACAAGATGCGGGTCCTTGACCGTCCGTCCCTTTTCGCCGGCAAGCTGGCGGCTTGCCTTGCTAGGCAATGGCATGGGCGCGTCAAAGGGCGCGACTTCTACGATCTGGCCTATCTTTTGGGACTGGGCACCAAGGTCAACATGGCCTATCTCGAGAACAAGCTGAAGCAAACCGGCCTCTACGAAGGCGATCGCCTTCGCATCGAAGACGTCAAGGCCATGCTTCGGGAACGCTTTGCCCTCGTCGACTGGCGGGAGGCGCGGGAGGACGTCGAGGCTTTCCTTAAGCCCGGCACTTCCCTTTCCTACTTCGAAAAGGATTTCTTTTCCTCGATCGTCGAAGGGCTCGTAGAAGCTTGAAAGGAAGGAAAACCGAAAATAGGCCGGCCTTTTGCCGGCCTTTTTCGATATTTTGCCTACAGCTTGACGCCCTTTCCGAGGATGTCCTTCTCGTAGGTTTCGAGCTGGCTCGAGACCGAGAGGTCCTGGAACTGGTTCATGTAGAGGCGGTGGTAGGCTCCCTTCTTCTCGAGGAGCTCCTTGTGGGTCCCGTCCTCGACGATCCTTCCCTTTTCCATGACGAGGATCCGGTCGCTATCGACGATGGTCGAAAGGCGGTGGGCGATGGTGATCGAAGTCCGCCCCTTCAAGATCTTCCCGAGGGCCTTCTGGATGGCTTGCTCGCTCATCGTGTCGATCGAGCTCGTCGCCTCGTCGAGGATGAGGAGGCGGGGGTTCCTAAGAAGCGCCCGGGCAAAGGAGATGAGTTGCTTCTGCCCCTCGCTCAGGGAAGAGCCCCCGTCGGTCAGGAAGGTGTCGTAGCCTTTGCTCTGGGCCATGATGAAAGCGTCGATCCCGACGAAGCGGGCGGCTTCCCGGACTTCCTCGAGGCTCGCTCCCGGAGCCCCGTAGGCGATGTTCTCGAAATAGGTAGCCGCGAAGACGAAGGGGGTCTGCTGGACGTAGCCGATGTTGCTCCTAAGGCACCCGAGGGAGTAGTCGAGATAGTCCTTCCCCCCGATGAGGATCCGCCCTTCGCTCGGCTGATAGAAGCGGCAAAGGAGATTGACCATCGTCGATTTCCCGCTTCCGGTCTCCCCGACGATGGCAAGGGAAGTCCCTTCCTTCACGGTGAGGGAGAGGCCGTGGATGACCTCGGTCCCCGGTACGTAGGAGAAGGAGACGCGGTCGAAGACGATGTCCCCGTCGAGGGGAACGTAGCTTTCCTCCTTTGGCTCGAGGATCGTCCCGTACTTCCTTACGACGTCTTCCCGGTCGACGATGTCGACCTTGGCGTCGAGGAGCTGGGCGACCTTCTCGGCCCCGGCCTGGTTGGCCATGAAGTCGGAGAAGATCTCGCTGAGGCGCTGGATCGGGGAGTAGATCTGCCCGACGAAGCCGACGAACATGACGACGGTCGCGACCGTCTCGGCCTCGTTTTCCGAAGCCCCGATGAGGTAGATCCCGACGGCCGCGACGATGCTGACCATCGTTTGGCTGAGGACGGTGACGAAGGGGGAGAAGAGGGCGTCGAGGCGGTTGGCCTTTAGGCGCTTCCCCTTGATGTCGTCGACGATTTCTTTCGCCTCGCTCTCGACTTCCCGCTCGATCCCGAGGGTCTTGACCGTCTTCGAGCCGTTGATGGCCTCGGCGAGGTAGCCGACGAAGTAGCTGTAGGCGTTCCTCGCCGCCCGCCACCTTTTGAGGACGGCCCGCTCGAAGAGGGGGACGAAGATGGCCATGACCGGGATCGAGCAAAGGAGGATGAGGGAAAGGAGGACGTCCCGCCCGAACATCGTGACGAGGACGAAGGCGATGTCGAAGGCCGCCCAGAAGACGTTGACGATGTCGTTGCTGAGGACGTCCCCGATGGCCGAGGTGTCGTTGTTCATCCGGGCGATGAGCCAGCCGGAGTTGTTCTTATCGAAATAGGCGAAGGAAAGCTCCTGGACGTGGGCGAAGGTGTCCGAGCGGAGGCCGGCCATGATCTTCATCCCGAGGTAGGAGGTGCAGTAGAAGGTGACGAAGATGGAGACGGAGCGGAGGAGGATGGCCCCGATCTCGAGGAGGACGATTGCCCCCATCGATAACGTACCCTCGAGGACCCCGGAGACAAAGGAAACCGGGATTTGACAAGTCCAGAAGTCGCTGGCGCTAGAAAGGAGGGGCACGGCCCCGGTGAGGGCGGCATTCATGACCGGGACGAAGCTCGCGTCGTAGAAGGCCGTGAAAAGCATCGAGACGACGATGAGGAAAAGGACCGGGAGGCTATTCAGGACGTATTTGCCCATCCGTAGCCAGATCCGGAGGTTCAGTTTCTCGGGCAGTTTTTCCTCTTCGAGCGTTCTCATGCCATTTTCCCCTGGATGGCGGCAATCGTATGGTAGAGCCCCGGCCGCCGGAGGAGCTCCTCGTGGGTCCCTTCCTCGGCGATCTTCCCGCCGTCGAGGACGATGATGTAGTCGCAGTCCTTGGCCGTCATCACCCGGTGGGTGACGATGATGGTGGTCGGCTTCTTCGCCATGGCGGCGAGGTTTTCCCGGATTTTCAAATCGGTCGCCGTGTCGACGGCGCTCAAGGAGTCGTCGAGGACGAGGACCGGGGAGGAGGCCAGAAGCGTCCGGGCGATGGCCACCCGTTGCTTTTGCCCGCCGGAAAGGGAGGTTCCCTTTTCCCCGACCGGGGTGTCGTAGCCCCTTTCAAGGCGCGACAGGGTCTCTTCGAGGGAGGCCATCCTCACGGCTTTCTTGACCTCCTCCATCGAGGCGTCGGGCCGGGCCATCTTGATGTTCTCGGCCACCGACTTCGAGAAGAGGAAGGGGTCTTGGAGGACCGGCATGACGTTCCGCCGGAGGTGGTGCTTGGCGATCTTCGTGATTTCCGTCCCGTCGAGATAGATGTGTCCCCCGTCGTAGTCGTAGAGGCGGGTCAAAAGGTAAGCGAGGGTGCTTTTCCCGGCCCCGGTCCGCCCCATGATGGCGAGGGAAGAGCCCGGCTTTACCCGGAAGGAGACCCCGTCGATCATGTCGAGGTCGCTATCGGGGTAATGGAAGCGGACGTCCTCGAAGACGACCTCGCCCTTGACGACCGGGGTGAGGCCGCTATCGACGTCTTCTTCCTCCTCGTCGAGGATTTCCCTTACCCGGTCGGCCGAAGCGAGGTAGCGCCCCATGTTCGAGAGGGAGGTCGCCGTGTCGCGGACCGGCCAGACCATCATGTCGATGAGGAGGAAGGCGACGACGAGGGTACCGGCCCCGATTTCCCCATCAAAGATGAGGTAGGCGCTATAAAGGAGGGAGAGGAGCTTGCTCCCGAAGACGAAGACGTCGCTGCTGCCGAAGAAGAAGCCGCTGAGGCGGCTCCAGGCGATGAACTTGGCCTTGTAGTCGTCGAGGAGGAGGGAAAAGCTCCCGATTTCCCGGCGCTCGGCCCCGTAGGCCTTGATGATCCGGGCGGCGAGGAGGTTCTCGTTGATCTTGTCGGTGAGGACGGCCTCGCTATCGTCGGTCGCCCGGTAACGCTTCCGGACCTTCTTGATGAGGAAGAAGGAGTAGACGAACATGGCCGGGAGGAGAGAGATGCTCACCAGGGCCAGCTTCCAGGAAAGGGCAAAGAGGACGAGGAGGCAGAAAAGGAGCATCCAGAAGGTGTAGTTGAAGTTCCCGAGGTCGAGGATGAGGAAGCGGCGGAGGACGTCGATGTCCCGGGTGCAGGTCTGGATGAGGTCTCCGGCCTTGCTCCGCTTGAAATAGGGGTAGGGGAGGCGCTCGAGGTGGGAGAAAAGGACGCACTGCATCGACCCGTTGACCCCGCTCGAAAGATAGCTCCTAAGCATCATCCGGAGGGAAGTCGCGAGGGCGAGGAGGATGCCGGCGGACAAAATGGAAAAGGGCATGATGTAGGCCCGGTTGGCGTAAAGGTAGGCGGCTCCCCGGCCCCCGGTAAGAAGCCAGATGACCCCCTCCTCGAGGAAGGAAACCCCCTCGGTCAAACTTTCGAGGGAAGTGAGGCTATCGACGAGGACCTGGAGGAGGAAGACGGCGAAGACGTTGAAGAAAATCATCGCCACCTGGGCGAGGAGCGACCAGATGAGGAGCGGGAGGTATCCCTTCGTTATGCGGTAGAGGGTCTTGGCGAAGTCTTTCACTTGGCTGAATGATAGGTTGTCCCTTGCCAACCATCAAGGCAGATTGGCCGTTTTCCGGGAAAGGAAGGGGCTTTTGCTACTCCTTTTCGGCAAACCACTCCTTCGGGAGGATGCGCCTGAGGAGAAGGAGAAGGGGATAGGAGACGGCGAGGGAGCCGTAGGCTTGGAGGGAATCGAAGAGGGAGGAAATCGATATCGTCCCGTAGAGGGCGAGATAGGCGAGGAAATAGACGAGCACCTCGAAAATCCCGCCGAGGAAGCCCCCGAGGAGGAAGCCGAGGCCCTTCTTTTTGAAGAGGCGGGCGAAGAGCCCGGCGAGGAAGGCGAGACCGGCTTTGGCGAGGACGGAGAAGGGGGCGAAGACCGCCATCCCGAGGGAAAGGTCGGCCAAGCCGCCTCCGACCGCCCCGACGAAGGCTCCGGCATAGGGGCCGAGAAGCCCGGCGGAAAGGAGGATGACGATGTCCCCGAAGTTGAAGTAGCCCCCGCCGGCATAGGGAATCGAGAGGTAGGAGGCACCCAAAAAGGCGAGCGCGGCCAATATCCCGGCGCTCACGTAGAGGCGAAGGCCCTTCATTGTTCCTTCTTCTTTCGGGCGAAGGAGCCCGTCCGGCTCCCGGTTTTCCCTTTGGACGAATAGAAGAATTTCTTCTTGCTCCCGTAGTTCTTCTTGGCGCCGCTTCCTTCCCTTTCCGGGCCCCGGAAGGCCTTCTTGCCGCGGAAGGAGCCCTTTCCCGGCCCCTTGGAGGGGGAACCCTCCTTCGAGCGGAAGGAACCTTCCTTCCCCTTGTAGCCGCCTTTCCCGCGGAAGGGGCGGGAGCCCTTGAAGTCCTTCTTGAAGCCCCTAGCGGAGAATCCTTCCTTCCGTTCTCCCTCATGCGAGGCCCGCTCAGAGCGGAAGCCTTCCTTCCCGCGGCTCCGGAGCTTCTTCCTTTCCTCGAGCCGCTTCTTGGCGGCCGGGTTTTCCTTGGAGTAGGGGCGCTCGTCGACTTTCCGCTCGGGGAAAAGGAAGTCGAGGGCGTCGGTTTCGGCATAGACCTTGACCCCGGCCTCGATGAGCTTCCGGGCCGTGACCCCAAGTCCGTCGATCTTGTTCCCGGCGAACTTCCCGTCGTAGACCTTCCGCGGCCCGCAGGAGGGCGAGCCGTCCTTAAGGATGGCGATCCCGATCCCGAGGAAGCGGCACACCTCAACGGCCTTCTCAGCGCCCCGGACGAAGTGGGAAGTGACGTCTTCCCCCTTCTCGTTCATGACCCTTCCCCCGACGATCTCGCTTTTGGGGCGGGGAATCGGAAGCCCGCCCTCGACCTCGGGGCAGAAGGGGACGATCTCGTAGTGGGCCGAAAGCTTCTTGAACAAGGATTCGTCGAGGTTGTCCTTACCGTCGTAGCGGGTCTTTTCCCCGAGCAAGCAAGCCGAAACGAGAATCTTGTCCATAGTACCTGGTCCTTTGCCCGAAAAGGATAAGGCAAACGGGGACGCTTTTCCATTCTTTGCTTAGGCAAATCGCCGCCTCGGCCTATTGGCCCTTTGGCCTTGAAAAGGGATAACTGCTTTTGATGGCAGCCTCCATGCCCCCATTCTGGGCAAACGTTGTTAACAATCAGCACCCTAACGGTTATACAAACGCGGAAATGAGAAGGCTCGGAAGGAAGCGGGAAGCGCGGATCGGAATGTTCGGGGGGGGGTATTGGCCGCCCTTTTGAGCGTTAGCCTCGGGTTTTCCACCTGCCTCATCGAGCGCTACGCCGAAAGGCTGTTTGGTAGCCTCTCGGCTTCCTGAAGGCCCGTCCGCCACTTTCTTTCATCCGCGGTAGCAGGGCGGCAGCTTCTTGCTGGGTCTCCAGCCCGAATAACCTAGAAGCGCCGGCCTGTTCATCGGATAATGAGGAGGTGGCTAGCAAGCATCCAAACGTCGAAACCGCCGTCTCCCTTCGCGGGGAGAATATCCCCGCGACTTTGACCTACCGGAAATGCCGCTCGATTTCCTTCCGGAAGGGCGAGGGGCGCTCGCTTAAGGTCTCGGCTCCCTATCGGACTTCGATGGCCGCCATCCAGAAAGCGGCCGAGGAGCTCGCCCCTCGCCTTCTCCGCCTTCTCGAGGCGCCTTCTTCCCTTCCTGAGGGCGGGAACGGCCACTATTTCTTTGGGAAATTCTATCCCGATCCCTTGACCCAAGCCCTCGAGAAGGAGGAGCGGAAGGCCTTCTACGCCTACGTCCTCGCCGCGACCAGGAAGTACGAGGCCATTCTCGATATCTATGAGCCCTACCGCGTGAGCGTCAGGAAGATGAGCACCCGCCTCGGGAGCAACTCGCGGAAGACCCATAAGATTACCTATTCCCTCTCCCTTATGGCCTACGATCCCCACATCATCGACTCGGTCGTCGTCCATGAGCTCGCCCATCATTTCTTCTTCGACCACCAGAAAGGCTTCCACCTCCTCCTTCGCTCGGCCTTCCCCGACTACGAGAAGTGCCGGAAGAAGCTCCTCCGGCGGGACTACCGCTGGGAGGAGGAGAAGAAGGAGTAAGCCTCGAGGATAAAGAAAAAGGCCGGTCGGCCTTTTTTCCTTGTCCTTCGCCTCAATGGCAGTCCTTTTCGTCGCGGCAGAGGAGCAGGATCCCGGCCACGATGCTTACGAAAAGAAGGGTGCACACCTTGAATCCGACGTCGATCTTTCGCTTCTCGTCCATCGCCTTCTTGGCGTAGATGGTCATCGGGATGCACCAAGCCAAGGGGATAAGGAAACCCATGGCGGCGAAGACTGTCCCGAGGATCATGAAAACGAAGGCGACGGTTTCGATGGTGCTTAGTCCCTCTTTCGGGGCTTCCGCGGCCGCAACAACGGCCGTCCCGGCCCCCTTAGGGCTCCCGCAGCTTGGGCAGAAGGCGTCTTCTTCCTTCATCTCGGCCCCGCATTTCGTGCAATATGGCATCCTGAATCCCCCTTTCCGCTGGCTTTACTATATCCTTTGCTATCTTTCCTGTCTCCCTTTTCTACAAAGCCGATGTTCCCTTTTTCCTTGGACTGGCCCACAATCCCCTTGCATGAGACCCTCGGAAATCCCCTATATCGATAGCCCCTCCAACCCCCGGGTCAAGGAACTCGCCTCCCTAAAGGACGGGAAGGGTCTTTTCTTCCTCGCCGAGGGGAAGCACCTCGTCGAGGAAGCCCTCCGGCACGGAGAGGTCCTCGAGCTCTTCGAGACCGATGACTTTGGTTTCTCGTTCCCCAAGACGACCCGCCTTTCGACGCGGGCTTACAAGAAAGTCACGTCTCTCATCCACCCCGAGGGAGTCTTGGCCCTCTGTCGGAAGAAGGAAGAGGAACCCTTTTCTTCGCCCCGCGTTCTCGTCCTGGATGGAGTAGGTGACCCCGGGAACCTCGGGACGATCCTCAGGACGGCCCTGGCTTTCTCTTATCTCGACATTGTTCTCCTCCCGCCTTCGGCTTCCCCTTATTCGAGCAAGGCTCTCATGGCTTCCCAGGGGGCCATCTTCCAGCTCCGCCTCCATTTCCTGAAGGCCGAGGAAGCGGTGGGAAGGCTCAAGGAAAGCGGGTATTTCCTTTTGGCCAGCGACCTTACCTCTTCCCTTCCGCCCGAGGAATACCTCGGAAAGGAGAAGCTGGCCTTGGCCCTCGGAAGCGAATCCCACGGCATTTCATCCTACATCCGCGGCCATAGCAACGGCCGGGTCAAGATCGAGATGGGAAACATCGATTCCTTGAACGTGGCGGTGGCCGGCGGGATTTTGATGCACGCCCTTAGGAAGTGAGGGCCCGGCTGGCTGGTTTTCGTAAAGAATGGCAAGACGGCGGCATCGGAGATAGAATCATGGCGATGAAACGGCAAGCCCTCGTTCGGAGAAAGAAAGCCTCTCGCTTCGTGCGAGGGGGGGGGATTTCTATTAGCCTTAGCAGTTCTTTCCTCGCTTGCTCTCGGCTTTTCGACCTTTCTTATCGGGCCCTCTAGCGCTGAAGTCGGGCCTTTTTCGGCGACGGTCGGGGACATCGCCTATGCCACGACGATCGGCTTTTCCGACATCGGCCTGAGTTTCGACGAAGGGACGCCGGATGGCCCCTCCTTCGTCTACGCCTCCTCTTCTTCCGGCACCTTTGCGGGCTCGCCCGCTTTCGAGGTTGACGGGAAGATCGAGCGGGCGAAGCTTTCGTCCTTGGATTTCTACGACGATGTCATGCTCAAGGTTTCCTTCTTTTTGGAAGGGACCGATGCCTTGAATGCCAATTTCGTCACCGCGATGTCCGTTTCCTTATCCGAGTACGGCGTCTACAGCTTCGAGTTGGAAGGAGAACGGACCCTCTCGACCCAAGGGGCAACGACGACGTTCCTCCTTCCGGTGAAAAGTCGAATAGACCGCTCGCTTTATACCTTGGTCGAGCTCGATGCCGTCCATTCTTTCGAAACGCATAGCCCCGTTACCTTCTCCTTTGGCATCACTTCCGGGAGCCTTGACGCGGAAAAGCTCGCCGGGGCGCGCTACGCGATAACCTTTTCGCTCACGAGGGAAAGCCGATGAAGAAGCCTGCCTGCTTTGCCCGCTTCGCCCTTTGCCTTTCGACGGTCGCCCTTTCCATCGGCTCGGCGAGCGCTTCCTTCGTTTTCCCCTATGCCGTCGATGAGTCGGATTCGAGTTCCCTCCGGGGGACGGCCGGAAGCGATGGGCAGGTCACTTTGAGCCTCGGATACCGAATCAAGATGAGTCAAGAGCGCGAAGAGGTTTTCGAAACGGCGCCCCTCGTCAGTTTTTCGACGGACAGCGAAGCCAATTACAACAATTTCTTCACGACGATTCGGAATTACAACTTCAATTTCACCAGCGGGGAAGACATCGATACCGGCTCCTACTATGCCCCGAAAAGCGATGGCAGCGGCCAATACCGCCTCGACGTCACCGAAACCATCAAAAGAACTTGGGTCTTTGTCTACATTTATCGGGGGGCAGCCGCGCTCTACCAGTCTTCCTACCGCGATAGTATCGTTTACGACGATCTCGACGGGCGGGTCGACGAGATTTCGATGACCTCTGGATCCCTCCTTTCCCCCGATTTCCTGAGCGATTACGTAAGCGGCATCCTCGGCGAGGGTTATACCTTTACGGGCCTAACGAGGGAGGACGGGACCTCCTTCGACTTTTCAGCACCCCTCGATGGCGACATCGCCCTGACGGCGCAAGTCGTCAAAGACGATTATGTTTCCGCCTCCCCCTCCCGCCTTGGGACAACCATATCCAATCTCACGAGCGGCTCCCATTCCTTTTACGTAAGCGGCAAAGGCAATGCCTACGACATCGGGTCCGACCCGGGGTATTCGGCCGAGACGAGGACTGTCTTCCTTGCGGCCCCGAGCGGCGGCGAATTGGCAATACAGGCTGGGGTTACCGTGAACATGGCTTTGAACGACGGGACCGACGGCTCCAAGAACTCGAGCGGCAATCAGGTCGTCGCCGTGCGGAATCAGGATTCGAAAGCCCTTCAGTACCGCCTCGTCTTGTTGGACGATCTCACGATCGGCGGAACCTTGATATTGCGGAGCAACTTCGGGCAAAGCGACAGCTTCGCGGTCCAAAGCAACATAACCGGGGCCTACATCGAACTCGATCTAAACGGCCACGATGTTTTCATCGAAAGAAGCGGGAAGCTCGAAAGCTACGGATCGATCGTCGATTCGGCCGGGACGGGGAACATCTACGTCGACGGGGGAACCCTTCAAACAATGGCCGTCGTCCTCAACTACAAAGGAGGAACGGCCACCACCCAGATGGCCCTTGCCAAGGCTTTCCCTTTCGATTCCTTCACTTTTCCTTATCTACTTTGCCGGGCCGTGGTTCGCCACGACGGCACGACGTGGGGGAAGCTTGTCGCCTATTGCAATATCTATGTCGGGACGTTCATTACCGCCCGGATTTCCGATTTCGTCATCAATTTCATCGGTCCCGCCGGCGGGGATTACTTCTTCGAGCTCCAAGCCCCGTCGGAAGATGACTCCGAAGTCGTCTTGGAAGGTGCCCGGATCGAAGGGATGGAAAGCGGCCTCGCCGCGGATAATGTCGTCCTCACCCGATGCCTTTCCCAGCGGGTCAAGACGGAGTTCCGCAACGTCGCGGTCGCCGTTAGGAAATTCGTCTTCGAAATCAGAGTGGTCATCGAGACGAAAATCGACACTTCGGAGTTCATATTCCCGATCCCTTCCTTCTTTGACCTCTTCTTCGTTGCCTCTTCGGTACGAATCGCCCAGCCGATCAAGATGATGCCGGGCTCGAGCTTCATCGCCGACAAGGATTCCTTCGTATGCCTTGGCTATGACGTGAGCGATCGCTCGGCCCAGGTATCGGTCCTCGATAAGTCCTACTATTATGTCGATCGCTCGACCGGGGCCTATGTCAGCCGGGACTTCGCCGTCCCTTCTCCTTCGAGGCTTTCGCCAAGCGATACCTCGAACCCTTTCCAGAAGTACTTCGGCCCTTCCGAGGTGAAGGTTTACGGGACTCTCGTCTTCCAGAGGGGGAATGCGACCCTCTATCGCCTGGCCGGGGCGATCGACTTCAACCGCATCGCCGTTACGGACGTCTCTTCGGTCCCGAGTTCCTCGGACCTTGTCTACGTCGACTATGGAAAGGGAAGCAACCCTTTCCTTATCCTGCGCGAGGATTACGGGATCAATGTCGAGACCTTTGGCTTCGATACGGCCTTGGCGACCGATGAGAAACACGCCAAGGGCTACGCTCGGCCACTTGTTTCCTTCGGTACGGCCTATTACACCTCTTCCTTCCTTTCCTTCGTCGGGACCTACGATTCGACCTCCGGCGTCTTGAGGGATTCTTCCGGGCAGGCATATCTCTTCGACTGCGGGGGCAGCGGGAGCTTCGAAGCCCGGGACGAAAGATCTTGCTCCTTGCTGAGCTGCACCTACGATCCTTCCACCGGCCTTTTTGCCGCCGGCGGGAGCACCTACGTCTACTTCGCGAGCATGTACTTTGCTTCCGACGGGACAAGCATCCAGAGTCAAAATGCCCTCTCGCGGCTTGGGGAGAGTACCGCTTTCTCCATCCGCTATGACGGGACGCGCTTCCTCCGGGCCTAGTTTCGGGAAGGAGGCCTCCGACAGCCGTCTTTGCCACGCCGCCTTTATGGGCGGCTTTTTGCTCGTAGTCGGGCCCCGGCATGGCAGCAAGGCAAAAGAAAGGCCGTTCATAAGGACTCCAAACGAGGCACGATGGAGGAAAATAGGAAGGCCGAGCGGCTTAAACCCCGGGAAAGGGGAAAGAAACCGCCGGTTGCGTGCTTTCCGTCAGCAGCCTACTTACGATGGCAGTGCAAGGAGGAAGAACCCCATGGACTTAGGCGAAAAGATCATGAAGATTAGGGAAGAGAACAACCTCACTCAGGAAGAGATGGCCGCGCGGATCTACGTGACCCGGCAAGCCGTCTCGAAATGGGAACGGGGACTGGCCTATCCCTCCCTCGACGTCCTTCGCCTCATTTCTCGGGAGTTCGGAATAAGCATGAACGAGTTGTTGGGCGTCGGCGAAAGCACCAAGAGCAAGGAGTACAAGGCCATCGGCTTCAAGCATCCGGCCTTTGCTCTCCTTTATGGCGCGATGTTTCTCTTCGTCGGAGGTGTGGATGCCGCCTTCAATGTCGTATCGATCGGGTCCCATGTCGAGCTCTGGGAACTGGTCTTCTACAACCTCATCCTCTTCTTCGTATTGGCTTGCGTCGCCTCGCAGTTCGTTAAGTCGCTATTCCCCGTTGGCCGCGTCCTTCTCGAATACAACGACTTCGGGCTGAGACTCAAGACGTTGACGGGCACTAAGGTAATTCCTTTCCAGAAGATTGTTTCCCTCGAAGTGAAGACCCATGGGAACTGGAACGCCGGAAGGCTCACGGTCCGGACCTTCGAGGAAAACTATGCCGTCTACCCCTTGAAGGACCTCAACCAAGTCAAGACGGTCGTCGATGAGGTCCGGCTTCTGAATCGTTATTGAAGGAAGATCGGCTTGCTGTGAATTGGCCCGTGCCGGGCCTTTTCTTTATGGAATGCCATTTGGGATTTCTTTGATAATGCCGAAAAAGCTTTGAAACTGAAAACAGTGGCGGCATCGAAGATTCTTTTCAATACTTGAATGCATAGTGGGAGCCAACAAAATGTGGCTACTAGTCCCAGCCGAAAATAGTTCCCGCAAAACGCCGTCCATGATACGGGTTTTGTCAATCCAGGGCGGCCTTCCTCGCCTCGGACCGGAGGGAGGAGATCTCCTCCCAGGCCTTGGCGGGGTAAAAGCGGAACTTCGAGAGCCGGCATTGTCGCTTCGGGCATCCGTCGCGGCAATAGGGGAAGCCATTGACCCTGCCGCAGTCCGGCTCGAGCTGGAATTCGTCGTATTGGGCATTGCATCCCCTCTGGCGCCCACGGCATTCGTGGGCGGTCCGGTAAGGGCACGGCCGGCATGCGTCCGTCAGCTTGCAGCGCGTCCTTTTCCCGCATTGGTTGAGGGATGGTCGTTGGGGTTCGAGGACGCGGTATTTGAGGATCGCCTTCCTCGGCCCGGAAGGGCCTGCCCCCAGTTCCATGGCGGCGTTGGCGGGGTTCCTCTCGCCGGACGACATGATATCGGCCAGCTTCTCGAGGTCTTTCAGGCAGAGCCGTTTGTAGAGTGGCATGGCCATCTCCTTTCCGGCCTGGCCGTGGATATGCCTATTTTAATGGATTGTGGAATTGGGTTCTTGGAGGGGCGAATTCTGGAGCTGGCTACTTTATTCAAGCTTGAATTCCAGAGGGGACGCTCCCCTCTTTTTTTCATAGCCGATACCGCATGGACAAATGTTACAATGCAAAAAAAGGACAACCCCATGAACTGCCATTGCCCCCATTGCGGAAAAGAGCTCGTCGAGGATAGCGAGGCCCTTCAATGTACCTTCTGCCACGAAAGTTTCCTTCTTTCCGAGATGGAAGAAAGGGAGGCCAAGTTCGCCAAGATCCTTGGCGAAAGGAATCTCGCTTCCTTTCATGCTTCGAAGATGGATCTTTTGCATCGGCATTCGGACGACGACTTCCTGACCGACGGGGAGGCGATCGTCCGCGTGGCCTCGGATTACCTCAAAAGCTCGTCTCCCAAAGAATACGCGCAGGGTTTCAAGATCATCGAACGCGCCTCCGAGGCCGGCTATTCCGAGGCCAGCTTCCGCCTGGCCGAGGAACTACGCAAGGACTGGAGAAGCGAGGAAGAAGCCCAAAGGGGCCATAATCTTTTAGTCCAATTGACCGAAAAGGACTACCCACCGGCATATGGAGCCCTGGCCAAGATCTATTTGAGGGGCGAGAGGGCTCAAAAGGATTATCGGCAGGGAATGAAAATAGCGGCCTCCGGGGCAAAGCTGGGCGACGCCTTTTGCCATTACGCGCTGGGCTATTACTATGAAACCAACGGCGACAAAGAGCGGGCCCTTGCCCACTACAAGGAGGCGGCCGAGAGAAGTAACGGCGAGGCGGCTTACCGCCTTTTCGTTGCCTACAAGAACGGTGCCACGCTCGTCGAAAAAGACGATAAGGCGGCGGCTTCCTACATGAAGCGCGGAGCTGATCTAGGATACCCCAGGGCCCAGTTTGCCCTTGGCCGCGCCCTCTTAAAAGGCGAATGGGGGTTCGAGAAAGATCCGCAACAGGGGATTATCCTCGTCATGAATGCCGCGGTCGCCGGCAATGCCGATGCCGCTCTATTTGCTGCCTATGCCTATTGCACTGGGGAATACCTTCCGATTGACGAGAGGTCCGCACTTACCTTCTTTAATCTGGCCTCGAGCCTAGGGGACGCGGAAGGCTCTTATGGCGCCGGGGCGTTTCATGCCGCGGGCATCGGAATACCTCCTTGCCCCAATATCGGGGCCATGTACCTGCAAAAAGCCGTAGATGCGGGGCACGGGCCGGCTTGCCAGCTCCTGGCCGATTTCTATGTACGGGGGATCGGAGTCAGAAAAGACGAAAAGAAGGCAATGGAATTGATAAAGCTCGGGGCCGAGAGGGGATTCGGGATGTCCTGTCTTCTTATGAGCAAGTTATGCCGAAGCGGGGTGGGAGTTCAGAAAGACAAGGCGAAGGCCAAAGAATGGGAAAAGAAGGCAAAGGAACTCAAAAAGAAGGGTGATCTCGGCCTTCCGGTGGCCCTCATCCTTTATCGGGCGCGGATAGCGGGGGAGCCGCTGGAAAAGGCTTTGAGAAAATACAAAATTAAGGTTACCGCTTAACTACTTCAAATAGCTGAATGCGAGGTTGACTGGAATGTGATAGTTGATTTGCTTAGACGTTATTAATATAGACAGATAAACATCATTCCAAACAAAAATAGATTCAACTCTCGTCTATTTAATAAAACATTGGGATTTTGCCGATGATTTTTTGACACGTCATATTTGATAGGGAGACCACCGACGAATTTTGTGCAATTAAGCCTTCGATGCCTTTTCTTCTTGCTCTGACATTTAACTATTTCTACCTCTCCATTCCAAGGGTTTCCGGCTCGCCGGCCGTCAGCTCGTCGAGGCCGGTCAGCTTCCTGTTCCTGCCGATTCGGTTGTACCTCTCCGCCTCGACGGCTATAAGGTAGCACCCGTTCTTGAGGGAATGGAGGGCGAGCCTCGCCCTGAGTTTCCTCTTCAGGCAGGCGTGGAACGCCTCGACCGCGTTCGAGGTGTAAAGGGGCCTCCAGACGGCTTTGGGGAAGCGGCAGGACGAGAACGGCCCCGGCTCGGCCAGGTACTTCCTGAACGAAGGGTAGGTTTGGGACCACTTCGCCACGAACAGGCCTAGCCGGGCCTTCGCCTCCAACTCCGATTCGGCCGAACAGGCCGATTTGAAATCGTCCAATATGGCCTGCGTGCCCTTCCTCCTCGCCCCGGATGACATCTTCCTTCCGACGCGGGCCATGCACCTTTGGTGGGAGGACCCGGGGAATGCCCGCCTTATGGCCTCCGGCATCCCCTGCAGCCCGTCGGTGACGAACATCAGGGGATTGCCTATCCCCCTTTCCTTGAGGCTTTCCAGGCATCTTCCCCAGCCTTCCGCCTCGCCCAGGAGAAGATCCGGCTCGCCGAGGCGGCGCTCCTCCTTCCCTTCGACCTCCTGATGGGCGGGGCCGTGGCCATGATGGTGGTGGAAGGTCCGCCCGCCCTCCGCGGGAACGTCTACGCCATCGCCTCGGCTTGTTATGCCTTCTACAAGTTTTCCGTCGCTTTGGCCCACCTCCTTATGGCCAAAAAGGTTGGCAATCCCATCCTTTCCGCCCTTCGCCTCGTCTCCTTTGCCGACGCTCTCATGAGCATGGTCTCCCTCACCGTCTTGATGGTCGCCACCTTCGGGGAGGATGGCACCCTTTTGGCCATCAAGGCCGGGGCTGGGCTCGCTGCCGTAGCCATTACGGCCGGGCTTTCCCTTGGTGCCATCCTGAGGTCGTCCAAAGCCCTTCTTAACGGTTGAAACAATGCCAAAAAACATCGATGGTTCCTCTGTAAAGGCTACTTTCAACTCCTTGTGGAAGCCCGGAAATCACCTGCCTAGAATGGTCGAGATTAAATACTGAAGAAACACCTTGTCATCGCCGCCGCCCTTCTTGGGATAGGCCTCTTTTCCTGCGCGGGAAGCGCCTCCTCGCCCTCCCTTTCTTCCTTCGGGGGCGAAAGCCTTTCTTCCGAGCTTCCGGAAAGTTCCTCTTCTTCGCCAAGCGAAAGCCTCGGGCCTTCCTCGAGCGAGGAAGGCTTCTCTTCTTCCCTCTCCTCGTCTTCCGAGGGCGTAACGGAGGAATGGTCGGTGCAGGTGTATACCTACAAGCCCAACCAAGGCGATTTTACCGGAAGCGGCTACGACACCAATGCGGGAACGACTGAGCCCATCAACGGCCTTGCTTGGGACTACGACGCCTTCGCCTTCCTCGGCCAATCGAGCGACGGCATCCAGATCGGCTCGAACAAGCAGCCCCAGAAAACGCCGTGGACGTTATTGACGACCTTCCCGGGCGAGGTGAGGCTCCTTGGCTACACCATTGCCCTCAAGACGACGGTCGGGGCCCATTACGCGGTTACCGCCGATTCCTACCTCTTCGAGGAAGACATCCCCGGGAACGCGGCGGTGGTCGAGTATGCCTCCGAGGCCCTCGAGGAAGACACGATCTCCTTCGCCCTGTCCTTGAGCGCCAATTCGAAAGCCATCTACTTCTATTCCTTGAGCCTCACCCTCTATGTCCCCGACGGCCTCGACCTCGATCTCGGCGGAGACGAAAAAGAACTCGTCCCCACCGTCCCGGGGGAAAACGGGATCCCGGAAACCAATTACGGGAAGATGAGCGATGAAGACTACTACGCCGGCATCGACTTCGAGGAAAGCGACGCCGAGCTAAAGGAAGAGCTTTCCGCCCTCGCCTAGACGATGACCCGCCTCTCCTATGGCGAGGATACCGCCATCTTGCGCTACACCGACGAAAGCCCAGATAAGCCCGGGACCCTCTACGGCATCTACGACGGCGACCTCATAAGCGGGACCAACGACGGCACCTGGAACAAGAAACACGTCTGGCCCTGCTCGCAGATGGAGGAAGGCGGGGTCGACCCGCGGCCGGATTCCGATACCAAGAACCACGCCACCGGCCTCCATAACCTAAGGGTCAGCTGCCAGAACAGCAACGGCAAGCACGGGAATAAGTTCTATGACGTCGCCGATAGCGACATCGCCTTCTTTCCGAACATCGCCTCCGACGGGAGTAACAACCATGCCTTCGAAGGCGACTTCCGGGGCGATGTGGCGAGAGTCTGCTCCTACATGGCCCTCCGTTACGACTTCCTCAAACTCATCGACGACATCGAGAACGCAGATGACCTTTCAATGGGCCGCCTCTCCGTCCTCCTCGAATGGAACGAAGAAGACCCGGTCGATGCTTTCGAGGAGCAGCGGAACAGCCGGATCTACGAGTATCAGGGAAACCGCAACCCCTTCATCGACCGCCCCGAATTGGCTAACCGCCTCTACGCTTGATTGAGACCTTTGGCGGCTATGATGTGAATGCGTCTTCATAGCTTGCTACGCTTTTTCTTTCTTAGTTCTCTCAAAAGGGAAACATCTAGCTGCAATTTGCGTTTCTTTAAACTTTTCAAAACCAGTTCTTGTACATCGGCGCTCCAGTATATTTTTAATTGTTCGCGGGCTCTTGTGATAGCGGTGTAAAAAATATCGTGCGTTACCATTTCGCCGGATTCTTTTGTGATGATTATTTTAACGGATTTAAATTCAAGGCCTTGCGCCTTGTGAATGGACAGAGCGTAGGAAACTTGGAACGGAACTTTACGAGAGTCCATTGCATCATCCGTTTCGTCGTTACTGCGATATTTCGGCACGCTGAACTCAATCACAGTGTTCTTCTCGCTCGGCTCGTTTATCATCTTGAAATCATAGAACCTAGCGTCGAGGGGGTTTAAAGCGCCGTCGAGCTCAATATCGAACGTAATTTTATCCTCGCCCGCGAATACCCCTCTTATCTTCCCTTTTGTGTTGTTTGCAATGAGCGGGGAAAAAGGACTGCTTTCATTGAAGACTATAGGGTCTCCTACTTTGTATTCTCTTTCGTTCCAATAGACTGAATCATTAGGATTTGCAGCCTGCAACATCCGATTGATATTGTTGATTCCGTATAGCCCGTCGTAGTTCAAGCAGAGAATAATCTCATCGTCGTTGGAATGATCAAAGATCGAGTCGTTGATGGGGGCTACAAATCCGCCAGTTACCAATTGCTCTGTTATGTCCGAATCCATGTTCCTCACGGCCTTCCACATGCTTAGAAGTTTTTTGTTTTCGGTTCGATGAGGGGTCGTAAGCTCAAAAACCGAAAAACTCGGCATTGCAACTTTTGCTATATGGAACCAGTTTCCAAAATTAGGCGAGCCGATTTGATAAATGTCTCCCACAAGAACGATCAGCTGAAATTTGGCACTATTTAAAATTTTCAGCATGTCTCGGTTGTCGATTGTGCTGCACTCATCAATAAAAAGAACATCACACTTTTGGCGATCTGGATTCAATTGCAGGAATTTCGATATTGTAGAGAAAGTGCTTTCCTTGACCGTAATCTTTCTTTGGAGATTCTTGACGGCAGCATTCGTGCTGGCAATAAAATATTTTCTTTGGTTTTCGAAAAAACTAGCAATGTGGCGAATCAGGGTAGACTTTCCTGTTCCGGCCGGTCCATAGATCAGCGCAACGCCGGTTTTTTCAAACATCGAAGAAACGATTGTTCGCTTCTCGTCGTCATCTATGAAATACCCGGTTTTTCCCAGCCACGAATTAAATGCCTTTGAATATGAAGGAATTCCATTAGACGCCATGGCCTTCAGCTTATCGATTATGGTCTCGGTGCTTTGAACGTATTCGTCGATATAATAAAAGCTTTTAAAGCAACGAATTTTTCGGCCTTTGTGCTTGTAATATAGCTTGGAGTTGTACGTATCGATTAACTTGGGAATGTTTTGAAAGTCTTGGAGTTCTTCTAAAGGCGTGAACAAATGGCCGCCTTTTTCGGTGTTCACCTTAATTCTGTGCGCCAGGAATTCATGCGTTCGTCCTTCCGGAGACACCGATTTCAGAACGTCATATTGTTCTGGGTTGTGACCGGAGAGGGACGAACAAAATGGCATGGTATCGAATGGGATGCAGTCGTACTTTAAATATAAATTCGACAAATCTTCGCAAGGAGTTTTTTGAGACTGCTTCCGCATAATCTCAAGATTCATTTTTAAGGTTAAGTAGCGGAGAACATTGGAACCGGGAAGCTTTTTTCTGACGATCGCCCTCGCTTTATCGAAAATATCCAATAGGTTATTGGAAGGCTTATTACCTGAAACAATGGTTCTAAACTCGCTATATTGGTTTTGATCATAAGAAAGAATCTCGGTTAAAGAAGCACCGTTTTCTTTAATAAAGTCCATTAAAGGCCTATAACCGGCGTTGCTTCTTTTAAATTGGTGATTGTTAACTCCCAAAACTTGCGACAATGTACTGAATTCCACCGGTCTTATAGAAATTTCATAATCATCGATGATTAGAATTGGAATGCGTTTTCCGTAAACGGATATAAAGTCGCTATGGATTTTGAATTTAAGCGCATAGTCATCAAAGATGGGAATCCTTGTAAAGGCGATTAAATGGTCCGCCTTGACGTGGCGACCCGCGGCAGTCTCGAAGGTTATTTGAAAATAAAGTTTTCCATTGACCCAAAACTCAGCGTTTTTCGATACGTAGTAGACTGCATCGAATTTATATTTGTCAAAGCTGGCATCCTCGCTGCCTTTCTCTATGCGTTCAGAAATCTTTTTGTAGTACTCCTTGAGACTTTCGTCCATTCTACGAGGGTAGTCGTCGAGGTTGTCGAGCACATCCATTCCATACTCTGTCTTTAATAAACTTCTGATCCTAGCCAAATAGGACATGTACTTTCGCATCAATCGTTCAGAGGCGTCTTTCAACTGCGAATAGTGAGATTCCGTTTTGGCCAGAAGAGTTAAGAAATCGAACAAAAAGTAATATTTTTTCTTTTTGTCGTATTTTTGCAAGGAGGCTTTTGCTCTCCTAATTTCTTCGTATGAATTGGGATCGGGATTAACTGAATTTGGGTCGACCTTGATGATTACATGTTCGACCAAGTGCCGAAGCTGCGCCAGCATATTCTGTGACGCCAATCCGAGGTTTGTGTGAGAAACTTCGGTTATGTTTTCCGAAATTATGGTGCATATGTTAACAATTTCTTCATCGTTCGTCATACCGAGCTCTCCTTTGTTGATTCACGGCCGATAATAGCATTCGATCAGGCAGAAATGAAAAAAAGCTATATATTTTCCGAATGAATGGTCAGAGCAGATGACGCGTGCCCCGAATCCTGGACACAGGAGGAGGGGCACGCATCACTGAGCCCGCTTTTCTTAATGCTGCTTGGCCGCGAGGTCGGCCTGATAGGCCATGTAGACCAGGTAGCCGCCGTCGAGGGAATAGGCGTCGTAGCCTTCGTTCATGAGGATCCGGGCCGCGAGGTAGCTTCGGAGCCCGCTCAGGCAGTGGAGGTAGACCTTCTTCCCGCTCGGGATTTCCTTTAGGCGCTCCCGGAGCTCGTCGAGGGGGATGTTCTTGAACCCTTCGATATGGCCGGCCCGGTACTCTTCTTCCGTTCGGACGTCGAGGAGGGTGATCGACCCGTCGCGGGGGAGGGCATCGACCTCGTCGTAATGGAAGGTCTTGAGGAGGCCGTCTTCGAGGTTCTCGGCGACGAAGCCGAGCATGTTGACCGGGTCCTTGGCCGACCCGAAGGGCGGAGCATAGGCGAGGTCGAGCTCTTTCAGCTCGCTGGCTTTCATTCCGGCCTTCATGGCCGTCGCGACGACGTCGATCCGCTTGTCGACGCCAGAGGGGCCGAGGGCCTGGGCCCCGAGGATCCGCTCGGTTCCTTCCTCGTAGACGAGCTTCAGGATCGTGGTGCTGGCCCCGGGGTAATAGGTCGCGTGGTCGGCCGGGGCCAGAAGGACGCTCCGGGCTTTGATGCCCCGGCGGAGGGCGTCTTTCTCCCCGATCCCGGCCATCCCGACGGCCAAGGAGAAGACCTTGAGGATCGAGGTGCCGAGGGCCCCATGGTAGACGGAGTCCCGCCCGGCGATATTATCGGCCACGATCCGCCCTTCCTTGTTGGCCGGCCCAGCCAGCGCGACCATCTGGCGTTCCCCGGTCGCCTCGTTAAGAATGGCCACGGCATCGCCGGCCGCGTAGATAAAGGGATCGCTCGACCTCAGATGTTCGTCGACGACGATCGAACCCCTTGGGGTGATCTCGAGGCCGGAGAGGGCGGCCAGCCCCGAATCGGGCCGGACCCCGATGGCGAAGAGGACGAAGTCGTAGCCACGATCGTCTCCGTCCTTGGTTTTCACCGTCAGCCGCCCGCTTTCCTTGGCAAAGCCCTGGACTTCGGCTCCGAGGTGGAGACGGACCCCGTTGCCCCTCAGCTCGTGGTGGACGTAGGCGACAACCTCCTGGTCGTAGGCCGGGAGAACCTGGGGGAGAAGCTGGTAGAGGTGGACTTCCTTTCCGAGATGGAGGAGGTTTTCGGCCGCTTCGAGGCCGATGAAGCCGCCCCCGACGACGGCGACCTTCTTTCCCTTAAGGGCCCTTTCCTTGATGGCCCGGGCGTCCTCGACGCTCCGGAGGGTCATGACCTTTTGGAGGTCGATCCCCTCCATCATCGGCTTCAGGGGCGTCGATCCGGTCGCGAGGACGAGGACATCATAGGAATCGCGGAATAGGCGCCCGCTTGCTAGGTCCTTCACCTCGACTTCCTTCCTCGCGCGGTCGATCGAAACGACCTCGTGCTCGGTCTTGACGTCGATATCGAAGCGCTTCTTGAAAAGCTCCGGGGTTACGAGGAGGAGGCTCGCCTCGTCCTCGATTACGTCCCCGATGTAGTAGGGGAGCCCGCAATTGGCGAAGGAGACGTGCTTCCCCTTCTCGTAGACGGTAATCTTAGCCCGCTCGTCGAGGCGCCTTAGCCGGGCGGCGGCGCTTCCCCCGGCGGCCACCCCGCCGACGATGATGACTTTCATGGTTGTCCCTCCCTTTCTTCTCTAGGCTAAGGGAAGGGCCGAGCCGAAGGCAAAGAAGACGCTCGGGGACGGGTAGGGCTACCCGAAAAGGGGAGGCTGGTTTACAATCCCCCCATGGAAGAAAAAGCCAACATCGAGGCGGCCATCCATCGCCGCGTTTTCGTTTCCTACGGATGGGATTACCTTTCCTTTTTTCCGGAACGGGTCGTTAACGACCTCAAGAAGGAAGGGCACGAAGTCTACTTCGACCAGGACATGGGCAAGGGGGCCCATTTCGACGACTGGATCCAGGAAAGCCTCGCCCATAGCGACGTCGTCCTCTATTTCATGTCGCGCCACTCGACCCGGCGCCCCGATTCGGTTTGCCTCGACGAGATCGCCTACGCAAGGAGCATCAACCTCCCGGTCGTCCCCGTCCTCATCGAGGACGCCGCCCCGCCCTTCCTCGTCTCCCGGATCAACTGGCTCGACGCTCGGGATGCCATCGACCCGGTCAACGGCCTCGTCATCGAGGCCCGTTACCAAGGAAAGCTCAAGGCCATCCTCTCCTCCCTCGAAAGGGGCCTTTCCGACGAGGACGCAAGCGGGGTTTCCCTCGACCTCAAGAAGAAGCTATCCCCGCAAGACCCTTCCTCGGAACTATCCAAGACCCTCGCTCCCGGCGGCTTCTTCGCCCCGCGGCCGGACTTCATGAAAGCCTACGAAGCCTGGATGGAAGACGCCCTCAGCCGCCTCATGTGGCTCGTCGCCGCCCCCGGAAGCGGGAAGAGCTACCTTTCGAGCCACCTCGCTAACGAGGACCCAAGGGTCGTCGGGATCCATTTCTGCCTTAGGCGCGACGAGAAAAGCCTCGACCCCATCCTCATCCTCAAGGATCTTGCCTATAGCCTTTCCGTCCGCTTCCCTTCCTACGGGGTCGCCCTCGAGGAGAACGTCGACTTCTCTTCCCTTGAGAAAGGCGAGGTTTCCAAGGCCTTCTACGATTTGTTTGTCCGCTCCCTCAAGGGGCTTTCCCCGGAGACGAGCCTCCTATTTATCATCGACGGCCTCGACGAGTGCCACGACGCCGACATCGCCGAGATCGGCCTCGCCCTTTTCGAGAACATCCCCTCCCTCCCGCGCTGGATGAAAATCCTCGTCACCTCCCGGAGCGGCTCCTCGGTCGACTACGGGATGTCTTTTGCCAAGCGCTACGACCTCCTCTCGGGGGAAAGCGACATGGAGGGCTACGTCCATCTCCTCTCCGAGCAGCTGAAGGTCAAGGTAACCAATGCCCAACTAAAGGAAATCGTCGCCCTCGCCCAGGGGAACTTCCTCCTCGTGAAGACCTTCTTCGAGCTCTCGCGGGGCCAAAGCCTCGATCTCGATTCCTTCCGCGGGGGGATGAACGCCGTCTTCGCCCAGCCAGTAGATGCGGTCCCCCGCCGCCACGGTGGCGGGGCAGGCGTCCGCCGAGACGAACGCCTCCCGCAGGCGGAAATCGCGCTCGTCGCCAAGGGCGGTCAGCTTCTGCACCCTGCCGCCGCGGAAGAGATACAGCGCGTCTTCCCAGACGCACATCGCCGTCACGTCCC